>JAQTXE010000093.1 GCA_028688935.1 Syntrophales bacterium | reverse complement strand
ACGGGGGTGATCAGGTGCACCACCATGGAGACGTTGTCCCCGGGCATCACCATCTCCACTCCCTCCGGCAGCGTCACCACCCCGGTGACGTCCGTAGTCCGCAGATAAAACTGGGGCCGGTAGCCTGAGAAAAACGGCGTGTGCCGCCCCCCTTCCTCTTTATTGAGGATGTAGACCTCGGCCTTGAACTTGGTGTGGGGCGTAATCGACCCCGGCTGGGCCACTACCTGGCCCCGTTCCACTTCGTCCTTCTTGATGCCCCGGAGCAAGAGACCCACGTTGTCGCCGGCCTGCCCCTGGTCCAGGGTCTTCCTAAACATCTCCACCCCGGTGCACACGGTCTTTTGCGTGGGCGCAAAGCCGACGATCTCCACGTCGTCCCCCACCTTCACCAGCCCCCGCTCCATGCGGCCGGTGACCACCGTGCCCCGGCCGGAGATGGTGAAGACGTCCTCGATGGGCATCAAAAAGGGTTTTTCGATGGCTCTGACCGGCTCGGGAATGTAGCTGTCCAAGGCGTCCATCAGCTCGAAGATGGGTTTTACTTCCTCGGCGTTGAAATCATCCGCCTCTAAAGCCTTTAAGGCCGAACCCTTGATGATGGGAATGTCGTCCCCGGGGAAATCGTATTTGGACAAAAGCTCCCGGAGTTCCAGTTCCACCAGCTCGATCAAATCGGGGTCGTCCACCAGGTCCACTTTGTTCAAAAAGACCACGATGTAGGGGACGCCCACCTGCCGGGCTAAAAGGATGTGCTCCCGGGTCTGGGGCATGGGGCCGTCGTCCGCACCCACCACCAGGATGGCCCCGTCCATCTGGGCCGCACCGGTGATCATGTTCTTGATATAGTCCGCGTGCCCCGGGCAATCCACGTGGGCGTAATGCCGGTTATCCGTCTCGTATTCCACGTGGGCCAAAGCAATGGTGATGCCCCGCTCTTTTTCTTCCGGCGCCTTGTCGATCTGGTCGAAGGGAACGAAGCTCGCCAGGCCCTTCTTGGCCAAATGCTTGGTAATGGCCGCCGTCAAGGTCGTCTTCCCATGGTCGATGTGACCTATCGTGCCCACGTTCACGTGCGGTTTCTTGCGCTCAAATTTCTTCTTGGCCATCTCTTTTTCTCCGCCTCAGGTTGAACCTAAACCCGGCCCTTAAATGGGCCCGGGTAAATCTCCTGTTTCGGCTTAATATGCTGTTATTGACGCAGGCTTAAAGACTGCGTTCGCCAAACCGGCTTCAATGCCCCACTGAAATCTGGAGCCCACGACCGGGATCGAACCGGTGAACCTCTTCCTTACCAAGGAAGTGCTCTACCTACTGAGCTACGTGGGCTCGTTATTGGAGCGGGAAACGGGACTCGAACCCGCAACCCTCAGCTTGGAAGGCTGATGCTCTAGCCATTGAGCTATTCCCGCTGTTTCCCGCCTCACTCAAAAACAAAGTGGTGGAGAGGGGAGGATTCGAACCTCCGAAGGCTGAGCCAACGGGTTTACAGCCCGTCCCCTTTGGCCACTCGGGAACCTCTCCAGAATAAAGACAAGATTCCTCAACTGGAGCTGGCGATGGGACTCGAACCCGCAACCTGCTGATTACAAATCAGCCGCTCTACCATTGAGCTACGCCAGCCTCGGCACGCCCATTTATTCAACGCGCAAATGCCCAAATTTTAACTTTATAAGTTTATTTGCCAATGGTTAGAATGTCAATATTTTTTCTAAAGATTCTCATTTGAGATCGTATTCACTTTTCTCTCTTAGTCGTGGCCTTCCCCTCCCTATCCTCCCCTGGACGCCACCGGACAGCCAAACTAATCATTATATAAAGATTTTGCCCTGGGTCAAGCCCCCTCTTTCCCGGCCTTTTACCGGCGCTTAGGCTTCTTAAATCCACGTGGCTGCCCCCGTCCGATTTTAAGCGTTTCCCCTGGCCATATTTCCCTGTCACCGCGGGGGCTTATTTGCTTTCATTTGACAGAGCCCCCAGGGAATGGCATATTTTTCGGCAAAGGAGACCGCCATGGACCCCGCCCTCTCCCAGCTCTTCCGCCAACTTCCGGCAGTGGATGAATTATTGCGCCATCCCCGCTTGCAATCCTGGGTGGACCGCCTGCCCCGGCCCTGGGCCGCGGCTGCGGTGCGCCGGGTTTTGGAGGAGCAGCGGCAATCCTGGCGCTCTTGCCCGCCCGGTGACCTGCCCTCCCAGTTGGACGAAGCCGCCTTGTTCCAGGCGCTCCAACTGGCCCTGGATCAGGCCGCCCAACCGGCCATCCGCCAGGTGATCAACGCCACCGGGGTGATTATCCACACCAACCTGGGGCGCTCTCTTTTGGCCGTGGAAGCCCTGGAGCAAATCTTGGAGGTGGCGGCCCATTACTCCACCCTGGAATACGACCTGGTCAAAGGAGAACGGGGCTCCCGCCACGACCACCTGGAGGGCCTGCTCAAGGAACTCACCGGTTGCGAGGCCGCCCTGGTGGTGAATAACAATGCCGGCGCGGTACTGTTGGCCTTGAACACTCTGGCCCAAGACCGGGAGGTGATCATCTCCCGGGGGCAATTAATAGAAATCGGCGGCTCTTTCCGCATGCCGGAGATCATGGCCGCCAGCGGCGCCATCATGCGGGAGGTGGGCACCACCAACAAGACCCACCTCCGGGATTATGAAAACGCCATCACCTCCGAGACTGCGGCCCTGCTCAAGGTTCACCCCAGCAATTTCCGCATCATGGGTTTTACCTCCGAGGTGGCCCTCCCGGACCTGGTGGCCCTGGCCCGGCGCTACAGCCTCCTGACCCTGGAGGACCTGGGCAGCGGCTGCCTGGTGGATCTCAGCCGCTATGGCTTGGAGAGAGAACCCACCGTCCAGGAGACCCTGGCCGCGGGCGCGGATCTGGTGACCTTCAGCGGCGACAAACTCCTGGGGGGGCCCCAGGCCGGATTTGCCCTGGGCTCTAAGGAGGTGGTGGCCGGATTACGCCAGAATCCCCTGACCCGGGCCCTGCGTCCGGACAAGCTGACCCTGGCCGGGATGGAAGCCACCCTCCGCCTCTACCTGGAAGAACCCCTGGCCATGGTCGCCATTCCCACCCTGGAGATGATTACCCGGCCCCTGGCGGAGGTGGAGCGCCAGGCCCGTAACCTGGCCCGTACCTTGAAGCGGCGTTGGGGCGCGAGAATCAAAGTGGAGATCCGCCCCAGCGAAGCCCGGGTGGGCGGCGGCTCCCTGCCCGGAGCCGTCCTGCCCAGCCGGGCCCTGGCCCTGGAGATACCCCCTCTGGCGCCCCATGAATTGGAGGCGCGCCTGCGCCAGACTCATCCCCCTGTCATCGCCCGCCTGGAACACGGGTCCTTGCTCTTGGATCTGCGCACCGTCCAGACGGATGAGCATCCCGCCCTTTTAGCGGCGTTAGGGGAGGTAATCGATCTGGGCGCGCCGGCTTCCCGGGAGGGCTGATACCGCCACCCGGAAGGTGGTGGCGAAAATTACCCGGGAATACTGCCGGGAGTTTGACGGGGGAAAAGAACTTCTTCTACCCCGACTCCTGACCCCATACGCCATTTCACCGACAAGCTGATACTACTTCGGTAACCCCACATCTTGGCGCCGGCCAAAAAAATAGGGCGAACTCAAGGTTCGCCCTTATATTCCCCTTTTGCTTGATTAGTTGGTATAAAGAGGCTTCTCCCATCTTTGGTCTGATGGAAGCGCCTCCCTCAAATCTCAGGGTTCCAAACCAACCCCAATTAAGATTCAGGAAAAGTGCCGGCAGTGCCGAAGAATTGCTCCCAGGGAAGGGTTTGGCTGTGAAAAAACGCGGGGACCCGGATCACCGCGTTTCTCACCATCTTAATTGCACCACCCGTTCCCAGGGCACTCCCTGGGAGCCTGTGGCCTGTCTAGAGTCCTAACCCTAATCTTTTCCCCTGCCCCCCGCAGTGGCTTGGGATGCAATTCCTTATCTAGACTCGGGCCTTCCTGGGCGATGGTTAGGCGGGTGACCAGGCTCTAAAACCGTGCCTTCCGGCCACCCCCTCCCAATTACTGTATCCTGCCGGGGTGCTGCCCAAGGAGCAGCAGGCTAGGTCTTTTCCTGCCAATTACTTTACTAAATCTTTCAGCTGCTTACCCGGTTTGAATTTCACTACCCGGGTGGCGGGAATCTTAATGGGTTTGCCGGTTTGAGGATTCCGTCCTTCCCGGGCCTTACGCTGGGACACCACAAAGGTGCCGAAACCGGCCAGGGCCAAACGGCCTTGTTTCTTCAAAGTGTCAGAAACGGTGCGAATTAAAGAATTAATGGCCTTTTCCGCATCAACCTTCCTTAGTTGGGCCTCTCCTGCCACTTGCGCGATCAATTCTGCCTTAGTCATGCTTTGGTCTCCATTTCTCCGTGTTTGCGGTTAATTACTTATCCCGTTACACCCAACCATGACTTCATCAGCAAATGGTATCTTTTGGCCCATCCCCCCTTTCCTTGATTTTTCCCCTGGTTACAGGAATTTCCGGAACAGTCCACCGTTCTGCCGGAATCCTGCGGGCTGGCGGTACTGTGATAGCACAGATTTCCCGGCCTTGCCAACAAAATTTTAATAAATTGTAGGCTTGCGGCCCTGTTTTCCCTAGACCGAAGTAAAGAGGCCAACCATGCTAACTGGAATATGCTGGGATTACTAAGGATTAGCTGCTAAAGCTGGCAACCGGTGTTCCAGAAAAAATTTCCCCCAGTCAAGTTAGCGGGCCACCTGCCGCAGCAAACCGAGGGCCAGCGCCCCGAAACTCAAGTGGGGTAAAGCGACGGCCCAGAGCAGGGGCCAGCGTCCGGCTTCGCCGAAGGACGTGCAGAAGCCGAAAAAAAGCCAATATCCGAACATCAATCCCAGGCCCACGGTGACCGTGGCCGGCAGGTTGATGCTCTCACCCCGTAGAGTCAAGGCCAGGCCCAGGACCACCAGAATCAGAGGAGTGATAAATACCGAGATACGCCGGTAGAGATCCATCCGGTAGGAAGTGGATTTGTAGCCGTCCCGCTCCAGGCGCTTAACAAAACGATAGAGTTCAGGCAGGTCCATCTCGGTGACCTTTTTCTCCAGTCCGGCGAAGTCCTGTGGCCTTTCGGTGAGCACCACGTCCCGTTCCTTAAAACTCTCGCCGAATTGTTCTCCCTGGGGCCCGAAAGTCTGAATAAAACCCTGGTAAAAACGCCAGTGATCTCCCTCCCATTGGGCCCGGGCCGCGGCCATGATCTGGATCAGATTGAATTTTTTATCAAAAAGATAGACCTTGACTCCTTCCAAAGCCTGCACATCTTTGCGGAATAGAAGGATGTTGTAGATTACCTGGTCCCCTTTGTACCAGAAATGCTGCATACTCACGAGACTGGGGGGCGGCTTTTTCTGCACCTCGGTCTCCCAAAAATAATAGAGCCTAGCCTGACTCCAGGGCACCAGGTAGAGCTTCAGGGACAGAAGCAGCACCCCCGCCAATAAGGCGATGATCAACACCGGCCTGGTTAACCGCAAAATATCCAGCCCGGAGGTGCGGATAGCCATGGTTTCATGGCTCCGGGACATCAGGCCGAAGGTCAGCATGATGCCCAGCAGCAAGGCCGGAGGCAGCACTTCCGCCACCGCGAAGGGCACCTTGAGGAGAAAATACTCCAGGAGATCGCCTATCCCTAAATGGGCCCGGACCAGGCGGTCGATCTTCTCAAAAAAATCCACCACCAGAAAGACGGAAATAAAGGTGGCCAGGCTGAGACCGCTGAGCTTGAGGAATTCCCGGGCCACATAGGCTTCCAGGATGCGGGGCCGCATGGAGGGGGTGGCGTTCATTACTCTGTGATATATCAGAAAAAGGGGGGGAGGATAAGGAAACTTAATGGTTTTCCGTTTTCCGTTTGCCGTTTTCCGTGAAAACCAAGAACTTAACGATATGGCAGTTTCTTTTCATTTATCCCCAATTATATCGACACCGTCTGAATAAACCCTAATCTCTTAACGGAAAACGGTCTTAACATGCGTTTGGGTTTTCACCTTTCCATAGCCGGGTCCTTGCTGCGGGCCATCAAGCAGGCGGAAGTTCTGGGCTGCCAGGCGTTGCAGATCTTTGTCCAGAATCCCCGGGCCTGGCGGTGGCGCGAGATTCCCCCCAGAGAGATAGACGCCTTCACGGCCGCCCGCAGGCTGGCGGGTCTCGGCCCCCTGGTGGTGCACCTCACCTATCTGCCCAACCTGGCTTCCGTAGACGCGGCCCTCTACCAAAAATCCGCCGCGCGTCTGGCCCGGGAACTGGCCCTGGCCCGGGACCTGGAAGCCGATTACCTCGTCTGCCATCCCGGCCATGCTCCGCAAGCTCCGGAGAGTTTTGCCCGGGTGGCCCGGGCCCTGGCAGCCGCGGTGGACAAAACGCCTCCGCCGCCCCTGGTGCTCCTGGAGAATACCGCGGGCCAGGGCCAGGAGTTGGGCCGGAACCAGGAGCAACTGGGGTTGATCATACGCCTGGCTGGAGTGCCCCTGGGACTTTGCCTCGATACCTCCCATGCCTTCGCCGCGGGCTATGACCTGCGCCACCCCGGAGGCGTGGCCCGCCTCCTGGGAGAAACCGCCCAGGGGTCCGGCCTGGAGAGTATCAAAATAATCCACCTCAACGACTCCCTGGTCCCCCTGGGCTCCCGCCGGGACCGCCATACCCACCTGGGCCGGGGTACCATCGGCCTTCAAGGCTTCCGCCAACTCTTTGCCCATCCCTGGCTGAGACCGGAAGCGGCCATCATGGAGACCCCGAAGCGCCACCAGGCGGATGAGTGGCGGAATTTGCTGACTGCCCGGAGTTTGGTAACAACTAAAATGCTGGTGGGGTAATAAGCTGTCAGCTTAATTGATGAACTGCCGGATAATAGAATTATATAGAATACTTACATTTATATTTTTTGGAATTATGAACATCTAGAAGATATTTTTTGCAAAGTATCTTGACATTTATTTTAAGATATTTAATTTTTTAAAAAAAGTTTAAGAGAAGGAAACTCAGACAAGAGTTGCTCATTTTCGCATTTCTTCTAATGTTCCCAGCCGGGATTTAACATACTACATCCTTCTCAAAGCGGAAAAATCTACAGTCATTCTCGTTCGTTCCTGCAGTTTGTTATGCTGTACAACTCGATATTTTCTGTAATTTAATAAGGCAGACCCGCCGTCAGGCAGGGATGCAAAGCTGGAGAGGGGGACTCCATGAAAATCTTTTCTCTGCAGTCAAGTCAAACTCGCCAGCCTCGTCCCGTCTGTGGGAACCATAACTGCACTGCTAACCGAAAAATTTCGTCAGCCGGGTCCATCTTTCTTTTCCTTAGCCTGCTCCTGAGTATCTCAGCCTGCGGCGGTGGCGGCGTCGGCGGCCTCAGAATCGAAGGACCCTCCCGGCTGCCACGTGAGGTCCAGCCGGGATCACCAGTTTCTGCCGCCGCGGTCAACCAGTTTCCTTCCGGGGTATCCGGGGGCGGCTCACTTCGGGTAATCAGCGTTTATACGGAAGGTGGATACGCTTACAATGTTAATGAGAAGCTGCAAATCGGTATATCCGCCAATTACGGATATGACAATTTCTACTTCACTGGGCTGAATTTCTATGCCCCCCGTCCCTGGAGCAATGTGCATTATGTTGGCGTCTCGCCTTCCGTTCTCTATCACCTGCAAGATAAATGGTGCCTGATGGTCGTGCCCGTCCTCCAGGGAGCGGGGGAACCGGGGGCTGATATTGGCAGAGCCTTGATTTATGGAGGAGCGGTTGCGGGAGTCTATAACTTTGGCAAGGACCGGGTTATCGGTCTCGGGATCGGGGCTTTAAACAATGTGGATAGAGCCAGTTTATTCCCCTTTATCATGGTGAATTGGAGGTTCAATAAGCACTGGCGGCTGGCGACCCCTTACCGCGCCGGTCCCGCCGGTCCAGGGGGCTTAGAATTATCCTATTCTCCCATCGAAAAACTTGAGTTTGGTCTCGGCGTGACCTATCTTTCTAAACGTTTCCGTTTGAGCCCGGCCAATCTCATCGACAACGGCATCGGCGAATACGATACGGTTCCCCTCATTGCCCGTATGTCCTTCCGCATCCTGCCTGTGGTGGATCTCAATCTTTATGGGGGGGCATCTTTGTATAACTATATTCGCCTGGAAAATTCCAGAGCTAAGAAACTCTTCCACTCACATCAAAATGTGGCCCCCTTTGTAGGAGTGGGCCTTTCCCTGAACTTCGAAAAATTCACCGGCGGCTGATCCCGCGGCAGCCGGCACTTTTTCTCACCGGCCCGGAGCACCGGAAATACCGGGATGCCTCCAGGCATTTTTCAGATATGGACACCGCTGGGGCTATTTTCTCCCACCGCCTCTCCAAAGTCTTTAACATAATCGGGTTCAAGGCCCAGTCAGAGCCACCGCCCCCACGAAGCCCGGCCAAAGGCGCTCGCAGACCCAGATGACAACCGGCACTACGGCGACCAGGGAGGCCGTGGTTACAGCAATTATCCCCGCTGACTCCTTCACGTAGGTCCGGTGTTCCTCGGCCAGGGGCAGCACCATCTTCGCGGTCGGGAGGCTGAACGACACGACCAGGGCGATGGCAAATACCGGCGAGAGCCTGAACAGCTTCGCGACCAGTATCGCCAGAGCCGGCGAAAGGATCACCCGCACTGCCGAGACCCCGGCTATCTCGGCTAGGTTCTCCCGGATGGAAGGAGCGCTCAGCGCCATGCCGACGGCCAAGAGAGCCGACGGGATCGCCGCGCTGCCCACTGTCAGCAGCGTCTTATCGAGCCAAACGGGCAAGGCGGCCCCGGTCCCGGCAAGGAACAGGCCCAAGACGGTGGCGACTACAAACGGATGAGTAATCGCCTTTTTCACCGCGGCCAGGACCACGCCCCACACGGCCGTTCCCCGGGCGCTGCCTGAAGGTGGGATGCCTGACAGGATGAGCGTTAGCGGCAGTATCGTGAAGTAGGCCGCCACCAGGTTGATAATCGTCGGCACGATGGCGTGATGACCCAGATTGGCGACCAGAACCGGCAAGCCGACGACCACCGTGTTGAATTTGGTTCCGGCAAAAGCGGCAAACGCGCTGACGGCAAGTGTGCGTTTCAGCAGGACCGCATGCGCCAGGAATAATCCGCCGTAAAGGCCGAGCATCAGTAAAAGGGTCGCCAGGATGAACGGGATGTCCAGAAGGGAGGCAAGTTGCTGTTTCGCTAACAGCGAGACAATGAGCGCCGGTGCGAATACGTGAAGAAACAGGGTGTTGAGGACATCGGCGCTTGAGGCCCTCAGAAGACGTATCCGCACGATCAGCCACCCTACAGCCACCGTCAGCAAGATCGGAACTTCCAGAGCGATGATGTCAAGCTCACTCATGAGAAAAATCCAAAAGTCCTCGAAAGTCACTCACCTCCACCCCCGCCGCGGCCAGCACTTCTTTCAGTCTGGGGCTGAGGAGCGCGGTCAGTTCCTCCCGGCGCTGATATTTGGGCGCCCAGCGCTGTAATTCCTGATCCCCGTAAAGGGCGGGGTGGAGGTAGATTTCCGTGACGCCGGGTTTAAGATGGGGGACCAGGCCCAGGAGGTAATTCCCGGTCATCCGGCCGTCGTTAAGCAAGCCGAAGAGGTGATCGTTATAAAGCAGACCCGCGGCCTGGCTTAACCGCCGGGCTTTGCGGCAGAGCCAGGTAAAGATCAGGCCCTGGGCGATTTTGGGGATAAAGCCGTGGGCGTCCAGAGAGATGGCGGTGCGCCAATTTTCCCGGACCAGGCGTATTGCAGGAATGCCATATTCTTCGGCCAGGTCCGTCACCACCGGGAAGATGCGGGGGTGGAGGTGCAAATTTACGTGACTGTTCAAAAACCAGATTGTTAAGCCTTTCGCCAGGGCCGCCTCGATCTGGGCCGCCAGCTCCCGCCTGATCTCCGGTAATAGCCCCGCCTGCCAGTAATAGCGCCAACCCGCCCGCACCGGATTATTCAAGAAACGGCCTTGGGAGTCCACCAAATGGGGAAGGTCTTTAGGGGGAAGTGCGGACCGGCCCTGGATCAGGGTGAGATGCACGCCCAAACATAAGTCCGGCATTTCCCGGGCCAAAGCCACGGCCTGGCCCGCGGTGGGGCCGGTGACCATCAGACTGGCGCACTTAAGCACCCCGTGCCGGTGCGCCAAGGCCACCGCCGCGTTCAAGGCCGGAGACATCCCAAAATCATCGGCAGTGAAGATGACGGTCTTTCCCAAAACCGGAGACGAGGAAGTGGAATTGTGGAGAAAAGCTGACATTAGGGCATATGGTCAATATATAGAATGATTATAAAAACAATTTGGAGTAATAGATATATAGCAGATATTTTAATCGGGAATTATCTAAAGATCATCAACATCCTGAGGACAGTGTCACGAGCTTGACAGAGTCTTTTGGGGTCGGTCCACAAACGCGGTTCAGTTCGTCAAAGAGCAATTCCGCTCCGCTGGCGTCCGTCATTGTCCAGTATCTAGCAAAAAACCACGGATCCCGTTCCTGGCTCTGGATCGACGCGAAGACCGGAACTTTAACCGCCTTGACCCCCCTTTCACGAAGGATATCCGGCGAAAGCACATTAACCACGCGTTGAAGAATCTCAGGTAGGTGCTCCAGATGAACGTCCGTCACGAAGTACACATCGGGAGACTCATCATGACGCCCATCAACAAGCTCGTAATGAATACCGTCAAAGTCCACAGTGAAGCTAACCACCTCGGGCGAGAGGCCGATTGCGTTGCGCATCCCATACTGTCGGAACCACTCGGATAAGCGACGGCCAATCCCTTTCAGCACGTCGTATGCCAATCCGCTGAGCACTGCGCTTACGATCCAGCCTTCTGGGGCCTGTAAGAAAGCCCAGAGCTCGGCGGTGCCACCCGCCTCTGGCATTTCATAGGGCCTGAGCTCGATTTCGAAGTCGCCGCCCACTGCCGTCTTGAGCAGTTGTTGCTCCTGTTCAGAATAGCTCCGGCTGCGAAAGCCAAGAAATATGCGAGGATGGTCAGACATATCATAGGTCCTGCGTTCACATCTCTACAAGGATCGGTGGTTTATTATAGTGTTTGCCAAAAGTTTCTTCCTTTTGTTACCTCTCCGCCGAAGGTAATGATAATTAACATTTAAAAGGCATCAAAATGTAGGGGCGAACCTTGTGTTCGCCCTGATTGCTGCTGGGCGAACACAAGGTTCGCCCCTACGGAAAACTCCTGTTTGATGTTGAATTGATATCAAATGTTACGGAAAAAGCGAGATTCACTCCGCTCCGCTCCGTTCAGAATGACAAGTATAGATCAAGTTGTCACTTGTTAAGGAGGCGCGGTATGTCGAAGATGGCTGGCACGGACTGAAAGTCTTTGCCCCCTGCCCCCTGACCACTGACCACTGGCTACTGCCCCCTGACTCACCCCCGGACCCAATGGCGGCCTTCCAGGAGCGCGGCCAGGGAGAGGAAGTTATGGGGGTGAAGCAGGGTGCGCAAGCCTTTGAGCCATTGCCTCTGTTGCCACTCCTTGATGGTATCCGCCAGGGACACGGCCACGTATTGGAAGACGCTGGGGTCCCGGTAGCAGTCGATGGCGCAGGCGGTGCAGTTGTCCCGCACCGGGGTGAGCTGATGGATTTCTTCCAGGGGGCCCATAGTCTCCCCCAGGAAGTGGCAACGGGAAACCTGGAGGTGCCAGTCCACGAAGAAATACTTATAGCCCGCCAGGCAGGGGAAACGGGTGGGTTGGCCCCGGAGCTGGCGTTGGAGTTCGGTCAGGCCCAAGGTGGGATTGAGGATGCTCAGGGGCGAGTCTTTTTTCAACTCTTTGATCTGGGTGAACCACTGGTCCAATTCCCGGGGAGTAAAATCCACGGAGTAATGGTCGGCAAACCCCAGATAGGAAGAGTTGAGCCGGTTTAAGGGGTAGGAAAAGGTGACCCGGCGGAAGCCCAGGTCCTTTAAAAAGTCCATCATTACCCGGAGGTCGCCCAGCATCCGGCTTAAGGTCACTGAGGCCACCGGGTCCAGACCGGCTTGCCGCAGGAGGGGAAGCATCTCCCGGATATGGGCCGTCAGGCCCGGCAGTCCCCGGTGCTCATCGTGCTCCCGGGGGGAGGCCGCGTCCAGGGAAATGATCAGAGTATGCAGATCCAGGGCCTTAAGTTTGCAAATGAGACCGGGGGTTAGCAGGGCCCCGTTGGTGCACAAGATCAATTCTATCCCCAAGTGCCGGGCCAATTCCATGGCCGGCAACAGGGCCGGATAAAGCAGGGGTTCGCCCCCGGTGATGGACAGGTACTGGACGCCGGCTTTTTTCAGGGCGTGCAACCCCTTAAACAACCGTTCCGGGTCGGCCCAGACCCGCTCCCCGGAGGCCACCTGGGGGAAACTGCAAAAGCGGCAGCGGGCATTACAGGCATTAGTGACGGCAATCTGGCAGAATCCGGGCCCGCCCTGGAGGGCCAGATTCACTAGTTCTTTTATGGTTTTGGACAACTGCGGCAGGTCCCCTTTTCACCTTCGGGCGTCTGGCGCCGCTTAAACATGAAATGCAGAAATTCCCGGCCCTCTTTGAGCAGCCGTCGCCTTTCTTCCGGGTCTTTAAGCATTAATTTCGCGGTTCGGGCCATGTAACGAGGCCGGAAATAAAAACGGCGGTAAAACCGGGGCACGGCTTCAAAGATTTCGGCCGCGGCCAGGCCCGGATAATCCACCACGCACTGTTGATAGCCGGTCTGGCCGTTGACCAATTGGTCGTCCTGCATATAACCCCGCTCCCGGCAATAGTCGTAAAACTCGGTGCCCGGGTAGGGCGTGGCCAGGGAGACCTGGATGGTGTCCGGGTCCAGCTCGCAGGCGAAGCGCATGGAAGCCTCGATACTGGCCTTGGTCTCCCCGGGGAGACCCACCATGAAGGTGCCGTGGACCTGGATGCCCAGTTCCCGGCACCATTTGACCATACGGCGGCCTAAATCCAGGGTGGCCCCTTTGCGGATATTATGCAGGACCTGGGGGTCGCCGGTCTCAAAGCCCACCACCAGCAGGCGCAAGCCCCCTTCTTTCATGGCCTTCAAGGTCTCATAGGAGGTATTGACCCGGGCGGTGGCGGACCAGGTGAATTTGAGGTCCCGAAACTCTTGGCTCAGGGCCCGGGCCCGCTCCCCCGCGGCGGTGAAGGTGTCGTCGTCAAAAAAGATTTCCGCGGCCTGGGGAAAGAGTTCCAGGCTGCGGCGCACTTCGGCCACCACGCTGTCCACGCTCCGCACCCGGAAGCGCCGGCCGGTGAAGGTCTGGGGCCACAGGCAGTAGACGCAGTGGCCCGGGCAGCCCCGGCCCGTATAAAAAGAGACGTAAGGGTAGCGGAGGTAGGGAATATTGTAATGCTCCATGACCAAATCCCGGTGATAGATCTCGGTGACCATGGGGAGGGTGTCCAGGTCCTCGATCCAGGGGCGGTCGTCGTTATGCGTGATCTGCCCGTCTTGCCGGTAGCTGATTCCCAGGATATCCTTCCAGGGCTTTCCCTGGGCCACCTCCAGGATGGCATAATCAAATTCCCGGCGGGCCACAAAGTCCACCTGGGGGCCGGCAACCAGGGATTCCTGGGGGAGAACGCTCACCTGGGGACCCACCAAACCCGCAATCAATCCGGGATTTTCTTCCTTCAGGCGGGTGACGGTGGCCAGATCGTGCTGAAAAGAAGGGTTGGTGGTAAAGAGCACTGCCAGGTCGAAATCCTTGGCCAGGGCCGCCACCTGGGAAATCGTCATATTCTCCGGGGGCGCGTCCACCACCCGGGACTCGGGAAT
>JAQTXE010000359.1 GCA_028688935.1 Syntrophales bacterium | reverse complement strand
TCGGCCTCCAGTTGGGTCCCATCATCCAAAACCACGGTCCGGACAAAGATCTCTCCGTCGAACCGGGCGACTCTGGCACCCATCCGGAATGAGACGCCATGCTCTTCATGGATCTGCTGCCACATCCGGCCGATTTCTGGCCCCAGGGTATATTTAAACGGCACTGAGCCGGCTGCCACGACAGTGACCTTGACCCCCCGCTTCACCAGACTCTGGGCTACTTCCATGGCGATAAAGCTGCCTCCCACGCAAACCGCATGGGCGCTGTTGGCCGCGGCGGCGACGATCTGGTCGGCGTCATCCATGCCGCGCAGGGTGAAGATATTTGCCAGCCTCTCACCACGCACCCTGAGGTGGCGAGCTATCCCCCCGGTGGCAAGGAGCAGAGTGTCGTATTTTAGGGAGGAGCCACCCCTAAACTTGGCGGTCCTGGCATTCGCGTCGACCTCGGTGACCTCCCTGGACAAAAGGACCTTGATATCGTGTTCCTGATAGAATTCCGGTGATCTCCAGAGCATCCCTTCTTTAGGGGAATCACCTTTGAGATATCCTTTGCTGACCTCAGGCCGGTCATAGGGTAAGGACGAATCTTTGGAGATCATCACGATTTGCCCTTGAAAGCCATCCTGCCGCAAAGCTTCAGCTGCGGCAATTCCCGCTCCCCCAGCTCCCAGGATGACGAAAGTTCGTTTATCCTTCCGGGGATCAAGCCTGGCCATGGGCATGGTCCGCCGGTCGCTGCTTCCTTCCGGCACCTGAACAATAACGTTCTCTCCCTCAATGCGAACCTCGAAGCGCGATACTGCATCCAATCCGGGCACCTCCTCCAGATCGCCACTGACCGCGTTGAAGGCGGATTGATGCCAGGGGCAATAGACTCGGTCCCCGCACAGGGCGCCATCGGCCAAATGCCCGCCGTAATGGGTGCAGATACCGCCGATGGCATGAAATTTCCCCTTTATCCGGGTCAGCAGAACCTTGGTTTCGCCAACCCCAACCTCCTTCATTTCTCCATCTGCCAAATCATCTACTTTTGTGACCACGGCTTCGATGGACATTTATAATACCTCCTTATTTGCGAAAGCAGCCGACATTTTGGATTGACCTGGATTATTAGTCGTAGAAAGGCCTATCTCAACTGAGATACTTGCTCGCAAAGCCTTAAAATATCTTTATCGGAGTAGGCTATGGTAAGGTCAGGAATATGGGGGATATCAAACGCAAATTTATAATCGCCGGCACCCTGCCCAGAAAATCTAATAACCGTCATATCGAAAAAATCTCCCTGCGGGTATTTGGAAACTTCCAGCCCATAGTTATTGGTAAAGCGGATTATGACCTTGTACCGGTCCATAGCGGAACGGACATGAAAGGAGCTGATATATTTATTTAGAGGACTTAAAAGGTGCCTTAATTGGGCCCAGACTGCTGCCCCCAGTTCTGTTGTTTCCATTAGGCTCACAGTATCTGTCCTCCGGCCCGGATGGCGATATGCCCGCCCTATAAAAAGGTTTGCACGAAACCTTGCAACTCCTCCAGCACCACGACGAACTCTCGGTCAGTATTAAGGCGCAACAACGGCCGGTCCTCGGGCATCAACGGGTCGAAATCCTTGACCTGGGCGGCGAACAGCTCCACCCGGCCGTCCGAGATGGCCTGGGGATCGGTAAGCCTGATCCTCGCCCGCCGACGGGCCTCTGCCGGGGGGCATTCGCAATAGACGAAGAGTGCTGTGGCCTGGTGCCCCCGAGCCAGTTGCCGCACCAGTTCCCGTTCCTCGGCTCGCTTGTAGGAGCCGTCCAGGATGACGCTGGCGCCCGTGGAGAGAATTGCCGCGGCTTGTCGGTGCATCTCCTCATAGGTGCGGGCCGAAAAATCCGCGGTGTAAATCCCCTGGCCAAAGGCCAAGGGGGCCCGGGTGGTGGGCTTCATTCCGGCCAGGTGCTTGCGCACCCGGTCGCTTTTCACCACCGGCCAGGCAAGCGCCTGCCCCAAGGCCCGGGCCACGGTGGTCTTGCCGGTGGCCATCAGGCCGAAGATGACCACCACCATTAAGCTGTCCACCGCGCCCCCGCCTCGGCGTACTCTCCAGCTAACAGAAAATACTCCCGGGCCGTCTGCTCGGCCTGGACTCGGGCCTCCGGTGCCATCTCTGGGTCCCGGGCCGTAAAGGCAGCGATCTTGCCGCGCACATAGGCCCGGTAGCATTTATAGAAGTCCAGCATCACCAATAGGTCCGGGTCCCCGGAGGCTACGGCAAGGCACTCTGCAAAATAGCGGCTCAGGTCCTTAAAACCGTGAAAGTCCAGGTCCATGGCCAGGAAACCAACATCCGCCGCCACATCGCCATAGCGGAACCTATAGTTAAATTCAATGCAATCGAAGATATAAACCTGATCAGCCAGGCAGATGTTCCGCATGTGCAGGTCGCCATGGCAGTCCCGGATGCGGTCCTCCCGGATACGCTGCAAAAAGAGGGGCCGATGGTTTATTAAGAAGTTCCGGGCAAAGGTTCCGATCTTTTCAAACAACTCTTTGGACAGCAAGTACCCTATCAGGTCTTCGGTGAGCGAAAAATTCTCTTCGTGGTTGTAAGCGATGAGGGCCGGCTCCCCGAAATTGTTGATCTGGGGGCCGGTGGCCGCCTGGGCGTAGAAGGGCACCAGCCGCGCAATGATGCCGTCCAGATGCTCTCGCTTAAGCTCCCCCCGGTTCGCCACCTCATCCATCATGCGCTCCTGGGGCAACCGCCTCATCTTCAGGGCGTATTCCACCGGGCGGCTCTTTCCTCCCAGGCGCACCCGACCGCGATGGATCGTAATGGGCAAGACTTCCAGGTAGACATCCGGGCACAGGCGCCGGTTCAGAATGAGTTCTTCGTTCAAATAATGATGGCGACGGCGCAGGGTGGTGAAGTTCAGGAACCCCAGGTCCACCGGCTTCTTAGCCTTGTAAGCGAAGCAGTCGGTGATAAAGACCCAGGAGATGTGGGTCTGGATCAGCTCCACCCGGAAGGTGGGCTCCGGGTACGCAACCGGGTCCATCAAAGCTGCTACCAGGTCCACAATTCGGTTTCGGGTTTCGGGTTTTCGGTTTGAGAGTTCTGTTGTTTCTATCCGGCTCACAGTATCTGTCCTCCGGCCGGATGACGGAAATCATCCAGCCTTACCCTCTTTTTGCCATAGGTTATCAGGAGAATTCTTTTGAGCATTGGGCGAATATCTGCAAAAAAACCGGAGGATTCAATACCCTGCCCCTTGCGCCTGCTGCTCACCCTGATAATTGTTCATAGTCGGCCATGGCTCCCATTTATCGCAAGTCGCCAATGCACTCATCTCCAGGTGATTATGTCCATCTCC
>JAQTXE010000092.1 GCA_028688935.1 Syntrophales bacterium | reverse complement strand
CCTACTCCTGCGCCCACGCCCCCACCCGCGCCGGCTGCCAAAGCGCCACCCCCGCCTCCTCCCACCCCCCCGGCTGCTCCTCCGGACAAACCGGTAACCAAACCCGGGGCCCCGGAACCGGGACCTCCCAAAAACGGGCTGCAACCCCTGCAGCCAAAGGAAGAACATGGACTTTTGGTGGGACGTTACCGCAGCTACAGCAGCGCCGGCAAGAAGATGGAACAATTAAAAAAGAAGGGGTTACCCGCCTTTATCCGCCGGGATAAAGGCAGATATCAGGTCTGGGTGGGTCCCTTCGCCACCAGCCAGGAGGCCCGGAAGGCAGCCAAGATCATCAAAGGCAAAAAAAGACGGGCACCGAAGATTCAGAAAATCACCATCCCGGTTCCCAAATAATACCGTTTTCGGTTTTCAGTTTTCGGTTTTCAGTTTTCGGTTATCGGTAGAAAGATATCAAATTATCAATAAGTTATAAGTTAATTTTGTTGCAGCAGAAACCGAACTTGGTATAACTCGCGGGTCGCGGCGGGGCTGAAGCCCGGCGCCACGGCCCCCTCATTTTCCTAAATCCAGCAAAGAAAGGGCGACCCCGGGGGTCGCCCTTTTGGTGCAGATCGTCATGCGGTTTAGCAAGGCAGGCCGGGGCTTTGGAGCTCCGGCCCTCCCTCCAAGCGTCTACCTCTCTCCCTCCACCAATAATTTATACAGATTCAGATAGGCGGAGGCGGACCTTTCCCAGGAAAAGTCCTGGGACATGGCGTTTTCTATGAGGCCCCGCCATTGTTTCTGATTCTTGAAGGCCTTGAGAGCCGCCTGGAGGGCCTTGGCGAAGGCTTCGGGAGTGTAGTCGCTGAACAGAAACCCGGTGCCGGTGCCCGTGGCCGGGTCCGCCTGCTCCACGGTGTCGGCCAGGCCGCCGGTGGCCCTGACCACGGGGATAGTGCCGTACTTCAAGGAATACATCTGATTCAGGCCGCAGGGCTCATACCGGGAAGGCATAAGGAACATATCCGCGCCGGCCTCGATAAGATGGGCCAGGGCGTTATCGAAGGCGATCTTTACTCCCAGTTTGCCGGGGTATTTGGGGGCCTCCTGGGCCAGCCAGCGGTGGTACTTTTCCTCCCCGGTGCCCAGGATGACCACCATCAGGTCTTGGGTCAGGAGTTCCGGCAGCACCGCGGCCAGCAGGTCGAAACCCTTTTGGTCCGCCAGGCGGGAGATCATGGCCAGGATGGGGGCCTTGGCGAGTTTCGGGTCCAGGTTATAGGCCTCCATCAAGGCCGCCTTGTTCTTGGCCTTGCCCGCGAGTTTGGACTTGCTGAAAGTGGCCGGGATCAAGGTGTCGTTTTCCGGGCTCCAGTCCTGATAATCCACCCCGTTCAAAATCCCGTGGAGGTCCGCGGCCCGGGACTGAAGCACCCCCTCCATGCCGTAGCCGTACTCCGGCGTCTGAATCTCTTTGCTGTAGCCCACGCTGACGGTGGTGATGGCATCGCTGCAGACGATGCCCCCTTTGAGCAGGTTGATCTGATCGTAATATTCCAGGCCGTCAATGCTGAACAGAGACCAATCCAATCCCAGGAGGGGAAATTTTCCCTTGGGGAAGAGCCCCTGGTAAGCCAGGTTGTGGATGGTAAGTACGGTTTTGGCCCGGTTGAGAATCTCCGCCCCCTGCCAGCGGTGCCGCAGATAGACCGGCACCAGCGAGGCTTGCCAGTCATGGCAATGGATCACGTCGGGCTGGAACCCCAGGTTCTGGCAAACCGGCAGCACCGTGGAGCAAAAAAAGGAAAAACGCTCCAGGTTGTCGAAATAATCACCCTTGGGGGTGCCGTAAAGCTGGGAACGCTCAAAAAACTCATCCCGCTCCACGAAATAAAAGGGGGCATCTCCGGACGCCGGGGTCAGCACATCAAAGGTGAGGCCGGTGGCGCCCAAACGCCCTTCCAGGTTTTCGGCCACCGTGGTCATGGGGGCTTTGCCTTGTTTAATCACGCCGTAATAAGGCAGGAGGACCTTGACCTCGGCGCCCACTTCTTTCAGGGCATAAGGCAAGGTGCCGACGATGTCGGCCAACCCCCCGGTCTTGGCAAAAGGCACCGCTTCCGAGGCCACAAACAAAACCCGCAACTTCCGCGCCATAGCCCCTCCTTAATAAAGTTGTCCGTGGTCAGTGATCAGTTGTCAGTAATACAGAAAACAGAAAAACTGGCCCCTGGCCACTGACCACTGGTCACTAATATTTATACACAAAGTCGATATCGGCGGCGACAAAGCCCTTTTCTCCCTCGGTCAAGGTAAATTCAAAGATAAAGTCCCGGCTGGGGAGGTAGTCCGGGTTGACCCCCGCAGGCAGGTCTTTTTCCATGAAAAACACCGAGGTATAGGGGGATTCCTCCAGGCGGGTATCGGTCACCCAGACCTTGCCGAAGCCGTGCATGAAGCGGAAGAATCCATAGGAACGGTCCACGAAGTACTTGGTGCACACCCCCCGGACCCGGCTACCCGACTCGCCCCAGGGGGGAGCCCCGGCAAAGGGAGGCGTGGTGGGCAATAGTCCCGGAATGAGGTAACCGGGGATGAACAGATCCACTTCCCGGCGCAGCCGGGCGGAGACGTTGGCAAAGGCCACCAGTTCCACCCGGGCGCCCTTGTTCTGGACCATGCTCACCACACTGCAGAAATCGCCGTCACCCGTAAACAGATAGACCAGGTCCAGACGGTCCGACTGGGAGATGATATCCAGGCCCATCTCCATATCCAGGTTGGCCTTGCCGTAGGTGCGGCCCGAATCATCCGTGTACCACCTGATGGGCTTTTCTATGACCTTGAAGCCCAGGTCCCGGAGGGTGAGGATGAAGTTCAGGGTATTTTTATAGTTGGGGTCGGAATTAGCCCGTTCTTCATCGATGGCCACATAGGCGTTAAGGCGCATCACTTCTTCGCCGTCTTTGGCGGCGAAGCGGCGGATGACCTCGTAGCGCATACCGTAGCCGCCGCTGCGCATGATATTCATGGAATCCACATAGATTCCTACTCGGCGATGGTTCATAAGATTCTCAAAGCTCCTTTTCTGATACTAAATAATCAAAGTATTGCTCTAAAACGACAGGGAATCAGTTCTAACTACTTAATTTTCCTAATCTAAGCGCGACGACTCAAAAAACCGGCTCACTCCCGGTACCGGGGCGGAAAGACGCGGCGTCGGTGAGCACCCGGCCCTCCTGGGCCAGCCGCGTCTGTAAATAGCCGGGCAGATACGGCAGGGCTGCGGCGAATCCCGCTTCCAGCCAGCCCAAGGGAGCCAGGGCCTGAAGACGGTCCGTTAGCCGGTCGGCGTCAGGCCAGGCAAAGCCTTCTCCCCCCACCAGATGAAAGCCGTAAAGGTCCATGAAACTGGGGATATACGCAGTATAAGCCGCCACCCCGGGAAAGACGTCCCGGAGGGTGTGGTTCAGGTCCGGCAGCAGCCGGCACCAGGGTCCGGCCGACCCTGATTGCAGGGCCGCCAGGCCTCCGGGGGCAAGTTTGCGTTGGACCAGCTCGTACATCTCCCGGGTGAACAACAGCAAGGCCGGCCCCTCTTCCAGGGGTTCGGGCAGATCCAGAATGATGACATCGAAACTCCCATCCCCTTGGGCCGCCAGCCAGGCCCGGCCATCAGCAAACACCAGTTCCCCCCGGGGGTCAGCGAAAGCCCCCTGATGAAACTCAGGCAACCATTGGCGGCAGACCTCCACCAGCTCCCGGTCCAGGTCCACCATGACCACCTGCTCCAGGCCGGGATGGCGCAGGACTTCCCGCAAGGTGGCCCCTTCCCCCCCTCCCAGGATTACTACCCGCCGGGGCTGGGGATGGGCCAACATCGCCGGCTGCACCAGGGCCTCATGGTAGACGAATTCATCCTTCTCGGCACATTGCAGCCTGCCGTCCAGAATCAAGACTTTACCCCAAACCCCGCTGACAAAGATTTCATAATCCTGAAACGCGGTCTTCCCGGCAACCAGGACCTCCTGCTTCTTGAAGGCCGTCAGTTCCTCGGGACTGGACCGGTCAATGAACCAATCACCCCCGGGCCAGGATGGGGAGGCTGTCTTGCGCATTTACTCTCTCGTTAGGGCTGGTTTTGGAAATTATAATCGAAAAATTGGAGAGAAAAACCCTTTTCGTACCCGGCCGATGGGAAAACTTATTGAAGTTTCTTAAATTATTCTGGAAAAACGTCCCGGATAAATGTCGACGGACTTCTCCTCTCCTGCCCAAACTGAGCTTAGGAAACCCAAGAATGTAGCCCGGCCGCCCTCGGCTGTGCCGACGCAGGCCGGCCTGCTGCAGATCCCGGGCCTCCCCCACAAACCTCGTTTTTATGAGATCCCGCTCCTGAGAATTCTGTTAGAATAGGCCGGGATGTTTTTATGGAGGCGGGATGCGGGAAGTCCGGCGCATGTGGCATTATTCCACCATGGTGGTGTTGACCGTGCTCACGGCCGGTATTTTCGCGGCCATCCTCATCCCTTTCAAAGGCATCCCTTTGATTCCCGGGTTGACGGAACTGCGGCCCGCCAACGTCATCCCCGTGGTCTTCGGTCTCCTCTTCGGGCCTGCAGGGGCCTGGGGCGCGGCGTTGGGCAATCTCATCGGCGATTTTTTCGGCACCCTGGGCATCACCAGTTTTTTCGGCTTCTGGGGCAATTTCCTGGCCGCGTACCTGCCTTATAAAATGTGGCGGAACCGGCCCTTGGGACCCATCAAAGGGCGCCTGCCTTATTTTGTCCTGGCGGTGCTCCTGGGGGCCATGGGCTGCGCCCTGGTGGTGGGCTTCGGGGTGGAGGTCTTGAAACTCCTGCCCTTCAGCGTCATCGCCGCCGCGATCTTCATCAATAACGCGGTCATCACCTTGATTCTCGGACCCTTTCTTCTGGCCCTGCTGGAGCCCCGGGTCAGCCGCTGGGACCTTTCCTGGACTGAAATCATGGACCCGGAAGACCGCTCTCCCGGCCCTGCGCCCCGCCTGGGCTTAGCCCTGGCCTGGGTGGGGGCCGGAGGCGGCTTCCTGCTGGGACTGGCAGTGAGTCTGGGATTGGTGGGCCTCTCCGGCTTGCCCCCCTTGGCGGCGCTGCTGACGCCATTCGTGGTGATCCTGCTAATCGGCTGCGTGCTGCAATAAAAATGAATATTTTCTCACGCCAAGACGCAAAGACGCAATAATTATAATGATCTTGCGTCTTTCTTTGCGTCTTTGCGTCTTGGCGTGAGAATTTCTTTGGAGAACGGACAATAATCAAAATCACCGGCCTCTATTTTAAGTACAAACGGGCCGCGGCTCCAGTTTTTAACGGCCTGAACCTGGAGATTGCCCCGGGAGAACGGGTGGCGGTCCTGGGTCCCAGCGAAGCCGGGAAATCCACCCTGGCCCTCTGTCTGGGGGGACTCATCCCCCGCATGATCAAGGGGGAGTTTCACGGGCAGGTGGAGGTGGCCGGGAGCCTCACCCACCTCTGCCGCCCCCGGGAACTGGCGGACCGGGTGGGCCTGCTCTTCCAGGATTTCGAGGCCCAGCTCTTCTCCACCCGGGTGGACCAGGAGGTGGCCTTCGGCCCGGAAAACCTGGGCCTTAACCGGGCGGAACTCCTGCGGCGGGTGCCCCAGGCCCTGGACCGGGTGGGCCTTAAGGGCCTGGAAGCTCGCGACCCCGCCACCCTTTCCGGCGGGCAGAAGCAGGTCCTGGCCCTGGCCGCGGTCCTGGCCCTGGACCCCAGAGTCCTGATTCTGGATGAACCCACCACGGACCTGGACCCCGTACGGGTGGAAGAACTTCTGGCCGCCTTGGGCCGCCTCAGCCAGGACCGGAACCTGACCCTGATCCTCCTGGGCGCGGACCTGCGCCTGGCCCGGCATTGCTCCCGCCTTATTTTGCTTGATCACGGGGCCGTGGCGGCTGACGGCCCGCCCGGAGAGGTGCTGAGGCAGGTAGAGACCCTGCGCGGCCTGGGCCTGCGGCCTCCGGAATTTCCGGCCCTGTTCCACGATCTCGGCCAAACCGGCCTCCCCTTAACCCTGGAGGAAGCCGTGACCCAGGCACGGACCTTGGGTTGGGAACTTGCCGAGGCAGGCCGGGAACCGGCCGCGGCCCCTCCCCTCCCCTCCCCGGCCCCCGAACTTCTGGCACTACAAAAAATCACTTTCGGGTACCGGGATGCAGCCCCCATTTTCCAGGATTTTTCTTTCAGCATCCATACCGGAGAATTAATCGCCATTCTGGGTCCCAACGGCAGCGGCAAGACCACCCTGATGAAACTCCTTCGGGGCCTACTGCAACCCCAGGCCGGAAAGGTGTGGGCCGCGGCGGTAAACCCGCGTCTGCAAGTGGGCTTCGTCTTCCAAAACCCTGACTATCAATTGTTCGCGGAACAGGTCTGGGAGGAGGTGGCCTTCGGGCCCCGGCTCCTGGGGCTGAGCGAGGCTGAAGTCACCCGCCGGGTGGAGCAGGCCCTGGCCCGGGTCCACCTCCTGGAGCGCCGGGAAGAAGATCCCTTCTCCCTTACCAAGGGGCAGCGCCAGCGCCTGGCCGTGGCCGGGGTCCTGGCCCTCACCCCCCAGGTGATCATCCTGGATGAACCCACCACCGGCCTGGACCACCAGGAACAGGTGGACATGCTGGAGTTGATCCGGGAACTCCACGGCCAAGGGCATACCATTGTCATGGTCACCCACTCCATGTGGGCCGCCACCAACTACGCGCAGCGGCTGGTAGTCTTGAAAGATGGGAAAATATTTTTGGACGGCCCCACCCGGGAGGTCCTGGCCCAGGAGGATTTATTGTCGGCCTGCCGCCTGATGTCCCCGGCGGTGCTGCGACTCAGCCAACGGTTGGGATTTATGGCCTTGACAACTGAAGAGTTTAGGGCTTGTCTAACGGAGAACAAGAATCTTGTGGAGGCCTAACAATGTGGAGCAGGCGCCCTCGCCTGCTCCGGAACAGCCGGGAGCGGCTGTTCCACATTACTTGCCTTCTCTCACACATTTTAAAACGGAGGACCTATGCAGGTCGCGGCGGTACAACTTAACTCCACTCCGGATCTGGACCACAACCTGAGCCGGGCCCGGGCCTTGATCGCGGAGGCCGCCTCCCAAGGCGCGCAGCTCATCGCCCTGCCGGAGCATTTCGCTTACCTGGGGCCGGAGGACGTAAAACCCCCATCGGCCCAGCCCCTGGACGGCCCCCTGGTGAGCGAGTTCAGGGAACTGGCCCGTAAGCTGGGGGTCTTCCTGCTCCTGGGCTCCTTCCCGGAAGTCATCCCCGGGGACACCCGGCCCCACAACACCAGCGTACTCCTTTCCTCCCAGGGAGAGATTCTCGCCGCCTACCGCAAGATGCACCTCTTTGACGTGGATATCGTCCAAGGCCCCCGATACCGGGAATCCCAATTTACTCAAGCAGGAACCGATCTGGCCGTCGAATCCCTTCCCGGCACCCCCTTCACCGCGGGGTTGGCCATCTGCTACGACCTGCGTTTTCCCGAACTCTTCCGGGCCTTGTCTGACCGAGGCGCTGACCTCCTGTTACTGCCCGCGGCCTTCACCCTGGCCACCGGCCGGGACCATTGGGAAGTCCTCATCCGGGCCCGGGCCATCGAAAACCAGGCTTACCTCATCGCCCCGGCCCAATGGGGCCAACACTCCCCGGGCCGGCGCAGCTACGGCCGCTCCCTCATCGTCGACCCCTGGGGCCTCATCCTGGCCCAGGCCCCGGATGGAGAGGGCATCATTTACGCCCATCTGGACCACGACCGCCTGAAACGCCTGCGCCGGGAACTGCCTTGTTTGGACCATCGCCGGTTGAAGTGAGAGGTTGGGACAGGGAAAAGCCATCAACCTCTGGGGCTTATTTCTGCCGTGGAGGCCGCTGGAGGCAAAATGCCTGCCAAACCTTGACATACATTTATGGAAAGATTAATTTTAACCCATGAAAAATTCCAGAGGCTCCCGCAGGTCGGGCCGGGTACTCCTGGGGCTCCTCCTCCTGCCGGTATTGGCATTGGCTTGGTTTATGCCATGTCATGCCGACATTCACAGCGCCTCTGGAACTTGTCCCCATAGTGATTGCTGCGGGGGCCACTCGATACATCTCCTGCACGCCGATAACCCCGCGCCCCTAGTCAGGCACTTAGTCCTTCTCTATCATCCCATAGAAGAGCAACCGTTACCGGTAATCTTTACCTTCAGCATCGACCGTCCCCCTAAAGCCTAACTCCCTCCGATTTATCTAACCATCTGTTTTTAATCAGTCATTAGTTACACCTGTCATCGCGGAGGTGCATGGTGAACCTCAAAAGGCTTGCCGTGGGCTTGGTCGTTATTCTGGCCCTCCCCGGGTCCGCCGGAGCTTTGGCCGGAACCCGGACCTACTCGCTTAAGGAACTGGAAGAGGCCGTTTTGAAGACGCATCCGGCCTTGAAAGTTGCCGGCGCCGAAATTGACAAAAACAAAGCCGAGCTACGTATCGCCCGCCAATACCCCAACCCGGAAATAGAAGGTCTGGCCAGCAGCCAAAGGCCCCCGGAAGGGGGAACCCTGGGCACGGGTTTTAGCATCGAGCTGTCCCAGACCATCCAATGGCCGGGACAGCGCAGTAAGAAGCAGGAGGCCGCCCGCTTCGGCATTGACTCGGCCCGGCAGAAACTCCTCCAGGAACAGATAGACATACGGGCGCGCTGCCGGGAACTATATTACCGGGTGTTGGCCGACCAGCAATTGTTGCAGATTGCCGTAAAAAACCTGGAGTCGGCCCAAACCCTGCTGGATATTGCCGAAAAACGGGTCCGCCTGGGAGAAAGCCGGCCCATGGAACTGGTTAAAGCCCGGGTGGAGTTTTTCTCCCTGGAACGGGGACGTGACAAGGCCCAGGCCACCCTGGCGGGGAGCCGGCAGATCTTGCAGCAATTTATGGCCGGCTCCTTACCCCCCGATTTTGCTCTAACCGCGGCCCCTGTTAAGCTGGAGCCGCTGGTGCCCTGGAAACGCTGGCACGAGGCGGCCCGGCGGTCTCATCCCCTGCTGGCGGCGCAGGCGGCCAAGGTCCGCCAGGCTGAGAGCACCCTGGGGGCCGAACGCCAGGCCTGGGTGCCGGATGTCACGGTGAAGGCTTTTCATGTCCAGGAAATAGACCTGATCGCCACCGGCGGCGGTCTCAGCTTTCCCCTTCCCTTATGGAACCGTAAAGAAGGGGAAGTGGCCCGGGCGGCCGCGGCCAGAAGCCAGGCCCAATCCGAACTCCGGCTCCTCAAACAGGACCTGGAAACCAAGCTGGCCGCCCAATACAGCCTCTATGAAACGGCCCGGCGGCAGGCGGAGTCCTTTCAGACCGCCATCCTCAAAGAGGCGGCGGAATCTCTGCGGGTGGCCCGGTTCAGCTATGAACACGGGGAAACCAGCCTCCTGGAACTCCTGGATTCCCGCCGGGTCTACCGAGGGACGGAACAAGACTACTACAAGGCCCTGTTGGACTACCGCCTGGCCCGGGTGGAACTCTGGCGCTTGGCTGGCGGAGGTGTCAAATGATGCGGGTAAGCCGGAGAAAAAACTGGTGGCTGGTAATTATGGTGGTGGTCTTAGGGGTGGCGGGTTATTGGGGGTGGCGGCATCTCCACGAGGACCAGGATCACGACCATCATGAGCCCCGACACCAGGAAGCTCAGGGGGAAAAACATCAACCCTCCCAGGACCACGATCACGAGACTCATGATGACCAGGCCCGCCGCGAGCATCATGATGAACAAAAATCCCCCCAGAATGGCGAGGTCAAACTGACCCAGAAGGCGGCGCAGCAGGCCAAAATCGCCACCGCCCCCGTGGTGCGCGGTCCTTTGGATAACCGGGTGTTATTCACCGGCGAATTGGTCTTCAACGAAGAGCGCCTGGCTAAAATCCGGGCCCGGGTGCCGGGACGGGTGGTGCAGATCGTCGCGGACTACGGGCAGACGGTGAAACCGGGAGAGGTGCTGGCCCTCATCGACAGTGTGGAATTGGGCCAGGCCCGGATGGCCGCCCGCCAGGCCGCGGCCAGATTCAACGCCGCCCAAAAGGCCTATGACCGGGCCCGTCAGCTTTATGAAGGCAAGGCCATCAGCCGGGCCGAACTCCAGGAGCGCCAGGCCCGGCTGGAAGTGGAGCGGGCCGATCTGGATTATGCCCAAAACCGCCTGCGCCTCCTGGGGGCCAAAGGCGCGGCCCCTTCTTGGCCCCAACGCTCCCAGGCCGGGGCCAAGACCGCCATCCCTTCCGCCTCCGGGGCCGTCTTCGCCCTGCGCAGTCCCATTGCCGGGCGGGTGGTGGACCGGAAAGTCACCCCCGGCCTGGTGGTCAAGGAAGAAGCGGAGCTGTTCACCGTCACCGACACTTCCGCCCTCTGGTGCTTCGTCCAGATCCCGGAGAAGGATCTGCCTCTGGTTAAGGTGGGTTCCCAAGCGGTAATCACCATCAACTCGCTGCCCCGGAAGGAATTCTCCGGCCGCCTGGATTACCTGGCGGATATGGTGGACAAGGCCACCCGGACCATTAAGGGACGGGTGCGGGTGGATAATCCCCACAACCTGCTCAAGGCCGGGATGTTCGCCAATATCGCCATCCAGGTGGGCCGGCGCACCGCTCTGAGCGTGCCGGAAACCGCAGTCCTTAATGCCAATGGCGATCTCTTTGTTTTTGTGGAAATGGCCCCCGGCGTCTACCGCAAGCATCCCATCAAAATAGGAGAAAAAGCCGGGGGCCGGGTGGAGGTGCTGGCAGGACTGGAGGCCGGTGAGCCGGTGGTGGTGCAAGGGGGCTTCATCTTGAAATCCGAGTTGGTCAAGGGCGGCAGCCGGGGCGGCCTCGGGCATGGACATGCGCATTAACGCCGGCCGCGAGGAGACCCGAGATGATTGACAAGGTCATGCAAAGCTGCCTGCGGCATCGCTACCTGGTCCTGGTAGCCCTGGTGGGACTGGTGGCCTATGGAGTTTATTCGTCCCTGAAGCTCCAGGTGGACGCCTTCCCGGACGTCACCAACGTCCAGGTGCAGGTCTATACCACCTGGCCGGGCATGTCTCCCGTGGAAGTGGAGCAGCAAGTCACCTTCCCCATCGAGGTGCAGATGGCGGGTCTGCCGGACATGGTGGAACTCCGTTCCCTCTCCCGGTTCGGGCTGTCTCTGATTACGGTGGTGTTTGCCGATCAGGTGGACCTCTATTTTGCCCGGCAACTGGTGTTGGAGCGCCTCATTGCCGCCAAGGAGAAATTGCCCCTGGGCGTGGAGCCGGTATTGGGTCCCATTGCCACGGGCTTAAGCGAAATCTATCAATACACCCTGGAAGAGGAGAATCCGCCGCCCGCGACTTCGCCCGGTGGGGAGACGGCCCGCCTCATGCGCCTGCGCACCGTCCAGGACGCCATTGTCCGCCCCTTTTTGAAAACCGTACCGGGCGTCACCGACATTAACTCCTTCGGGGGTTACGTCAAACAATACCAGGTAGAGGTTGACCCTGACCGGCTGCGGAAATTCGATCTCAGCTTGCCTCAGGTCTATAAGGCCCTGAGCGAGAGTAACGCCAACACCGGCGGCAATATCCTGGAAAAAGGCAGTGAACAGGCCCTGGTCCGGGGCCTGGGCCTGATGCACTCCGTCAAGGATATCGAAGAAGTGGTGCTCAAGGTGGTCAACGGCACCCCGGTGTTGGTCAAAGACGTGGCCTTCGTCAAGGAAGGTCCGGCCACCCGCTGGGGCGCGGTGCTCAAAGACGGCAAACGGGAAGCCGTGGCCGGTATCGTCTTGATGATCCGGGGCGGCAGCGGCCGGGAAGTGGTGGCCGCGGTCAAGGACAAAGTGGCGCAATTGAACGCCGGGGGCATCCTCCCCCAGGGGATCACCCTCAGGGCCTTCTATGACCGCACCGGCCTGGTCCTGGATTGCCTCAACACGGTGGGCCGGGCCATCGCCGAGGGCGTCCTCCTGGTGATCCTGGTGGTTTACCTTTTTCTCCGCAGCTTCCGGGGGGCGCTGGTCATCGCCCTCACCCTGCCCCTGGTGGCCCTGGCCACCTTCATTGCCATGCGGGAGGTGGGACTGTCAGCCAATCTCATGTCTTTAGGGGGATTGGCCATCTCCATCGGCATGATCGTGGACAGCACCATCATTCAGGTGGAAAACGTCATGCACCGCCTGGGGGAGATGACCCCCGGCGGGAACTTCGGCCTGACGCTGCTCAACGCGGTTCTGGAAGTCCGGAAACCCAGTCTCTTCGGGGAGCTGATCATTGCCTTGACCTTTCTCCCCATTATGACCCTCCAAGGCATGGAGGGGAAGATGTTCGCGCCCCTGGCCTTCACCGTGGTCATCGCCCTCCTGGCCTCCCTGGTGCTTTCCATTGTGGCCATCCCCTCCCTGTGCTCTTTTGTGCTCAAACCGGCCGCGGAGCGCGTCAGCTTTCTGATGCGGGGGGCTCAGCGGCTCTACCGTCCGGTACTGGCCCTGGCCCTGGAAAATCGCCAGATCGTGCTCTTGGGGGCCGGGGGCCTCCTGGTCATGTCGTTGGCCGCGGTCCCCTTTCTGGGCACCGAGTTCATCCCCCGATTGGACGAGGGTTACATCACTAATATCACTATCCGTTTACCCTCGGTTTCCTTATCCCAGTCCGTGGCCCTGGAACGCCAGATGCAGCAGACTCTGTTGAAATTTCCGGAAGTCGAGTCCGTGGTCTCCAAGATCGGCGCCGCCGAGATTGCCACGGAATCCCACGGGGTGGAATCCAGCGAGCCCATCGTGGTGCTCAAGCCCCGGAGCCAGTGGCGCACCACCCGCACCCTGGAGGAGTTGATCGCCAAGATGCGGGCGGAACTGGAGAGGATCCCCGGCGTCGCCTACAACTTCTCCCAGCCCATCGCCCACCGGGTGGACCACCTGATTTCCGGGGTCAAATCCCAGGTGGCGGTGAAAATCTTCGGGGATGATATGAAGGTGCTCCGCTCCAAGGCCGAGGAAGCCGAAGCCCTGTTGCGGACCATAGACGGAGTCGCCGACCTTAGGGCCGAACAGGTGGCCGGCATGCCCAATCTCGATCTGCAGATCGACCGGCAAAGGCTGTCCCGTTACGGCCTTCATGTGAACGATGTCCAGGAAGTTATAGAAACCGCGGTGGGCGGCAAAGCGGCCACGGAAGTGATCGAAGGCCAGATGCGCATCGAGGTGGTGGTGCGCTATCCCGAAGAGAAGCGCAACAGTCCTGAGGCCATCGCCAGCATTCTGGTGGCCACCCCCGGGGGAGGGTCCGTGCCCCTGGCGGAGTTGGCCGAAATCATCGAGACGGAAGGGCCGCTGCAAATCAGCCGGGACAATGCCCGCCGCCGCATTGTGGTGGAATTCAACATCAAGGGGCGGGATACCGGCAGCGTGGTGGCCGAAGGGCAAGAGTTACTGGCCAGCCGCCTCTCCCTGCCGCCGGGCTACTATCTCACCTGGGGCGGCACCTTCGAAAACCAGCAGCGGGCCATGCAGCGCCTCCTGCTCATCGTCCCCGTCACCTTGGGCCTGATTTTCCTGCTGCTTTTCCTGACTTTCGGGTCCCTGCGCTATGCCGGCCTGATCATGCTGAACCTGCCCCTGGCCCTGATCGGCGGTATTTTTGGGTTGCTGCTCACCGGCCTCTATCTGAGCGTGCCCGCGGCGGTGGGTTTTATCGCCCTCTTCGGGGTAGCGGTCTTAAACGGGGTGGTCCTGGTCTCCCAAATCATCCAGTTGCGGGACCAGGGGCTGGACCTGGAGGAGGCGGTGAGCCAGGGCTGCCAACGCCGTCTGCGGCCGGTGCTCATGTCCGCCCTGGTGGCCATCCTGGGGCTGGTGCCCTTGCTGTTCGCGTCCGGGCCCGGCTCCGAAGTGCAG
>JAQTXE010000358.1 GCA_028688935.1 Syntrophales bacterium | reverse complement strand
GCGCCGTTCTCAAAGGCCGTGAGTATATGGAGGATGTCCACCCGGCCGGTGCAGGGGACCATGATAATCCTGATGGTGGGGGGGTATTGCAGCCGCATGGACCCGGCCAGGTCGGCCCCGGCATAGGAGCACCAGCGGCAGCAGAAACCGATAATCTTGGGATAATATTCCTCAGTCATTCTCAACTCCTTCATTCCAGTCAGCTTAGGTAAAGTTTCATATGAAGCCCGGCGCGAGCGGGGCCGGCACTGGTTGTGCCTGATGAGCTCGCAGCCTTCCCGGTCCCGGCGGGCGCACCGGCGCGCGTCAGAGGACGCGGACGGGTCTCCGCCGGGAACGTGGCCCAGATGTGCGGGTTCTAAGAGCTAAGCTGGAATGTCGGCAGGTTGAAGAATTGACCTGAAGAAAGGAAGGGAGGAGGTTTTACGAGGAACTTAGGTTAAGCAGTCTCAATCCCAGGCGATCCTCCCCGGCCTCATCCAGCGCCTTAGGGGTTACGGGCCTTACCAAGGCCCCCCGGACACCTGGGCTTCAGGACTTGCTGCGAATAAAAATCATGGGCCGATGCACCTGGGATCACCTCCTTTAAGAAAATTTTCTCAATTATAAGACCACGGGCAGGAAGAAGCAATTTTTTTTCTCACCCTCCGCCTCGATAGGCCTATCAATATTTCATGAAAATAGCTTGAAATATTAAATATCAATGCTATTTTGAGTCCACCATGTGAATTTTATTTATAAGGAAATTAGCATTTTAGACGATTCCAAACCCATCTATCACACCTGAAAGTGAAACCGCGTGTTCCATCTTGAGTAAAGCCGGCCGGGTTAATGAAAAACCCTGCCGGCTTTTTTATCGCTGCTTACCTTGGGAATGTCGGCATTCGCAAGATGATCCAGATTCAACAAGGCCTCCAGGGGGGATGGTAGAATGAATAATAGTCAGGCTTCACAGTTTAACAGGGGGCTAACCGTGTTCCAGAAGGATAGACGCCGCACCTGGCGAAAGCTAATGGCAGTAATTTGGACTCTGCCACTTGTCCTGGCGTCGGCCCCCGTCCAGGCTGCCAACTTCACGGTGGACCCCAGCGTCACCTATAATGTTAACAGCAACATCGCCTATGACAAAGAATTTGTCTACGGCGTCATTAATCAGGGCGGTTTCACTAACACCGTGAACAACTACCTACGGCTTTCCGGTGGCGGGACCTATAATCTAAGCGGCGGGAACCTCTCGGCTTATAGTCAAGGGATTGGGTATAGTATGTCGGGCGATGGTACTTTTAACCAGAGCGGCGGCAGCAATACTACTAACTATCTTGGAGTGGGCATTCATTATGGCAGCGGGACCTATGACTTGAGCGATGGCAGTCTATCAGCTAATTATGAGCGAATTGGGGGTGAAGGCAATGGCACCTTTAACCAGAGCGGTGGCATTAATCACACCACGTATCTATACCTGGGCGATAATGGCGGCAGAGGCACCTATAATCTGAGCGGTGGTAGCCTCTCGGCTCAATTTGAAGTTTTTGATGCGACTAGATTTGGCGAAAATAACTTTACCCAAAGTGGGGGGACTAATACAACTGCATCTCTATTATTAAGAGGAATTTATTCTAGTTTCTTTGATTATTTTAGCACCAGCACCTATAACCTGAGCGGTGGCAGCCTGATCGCGGGGACCATTGATTTATATACCGGTGGTACCTTCAATCAGACCGGAGGTAGTCTGAACGCTGCCATCTTCAATCAGCAAGGCGGCACGGTGACCGGGGTTCTGGAAAATCGCGGCAGTTTCAATTTTGATTTCAATACGAAACCTCCGGGGGCAGGAACCATCTTATAGGTGTGTTGGGTTTGGTTGTTGCCGAAGGGCTTCACTTTCCACTCGCCGCTATATTCCCGCAGATTGCCGAGCATAAAAGACCAAGAACAGGTATGAACCTGAAGGCCGTCAGAGATTCGTCCCATTCACCCTCCCAATGTACCAGTGGTCGCGGATGCACCAGGGGACTTCTAAGTGACCATAGATGTACCCGATGTACCTCTGGCCGGGAATCAGAAAAACCCCCAGATCTGGAGGGAGCCTTCCACGGCCAGACCTTTTTTCCAACCCTGAGCCTGGGAATGTAGTGTACTAACCCAGTGATTGAGGTGATTAAATCTTGATTACCTGCTGATCTAGCCACCACTGGGCCTTTATCAGCTCTTGCTGCCGTAGTCGTTAGAAGCCGCGGCGGTGTCGTCTTCTTGGAGGAACTTTGCTGTCGCGGTCTTCCTTTATCTCCTTGGCTAGCTTCTCCCTATTGAGGAAATTCCTTCCCTCCAGGATAGGCTCCAGGGTCTGGGGAATCTGAGACAGTCGGTCCTTGGTCGAGTCTTTAATAGTTAATTGGTTAATCTGTGGTGTTTTTTTAGGGTTGGGGGTCTCGCCGACATCCCCACAGCCGGCAAGGGAAACCATTAACAAAAGAACTGTCAGGGCGGCACTCAGAGTTCTTTGGTTGAAAACCATAAGATAATCCTGCCAAGGTTTTCCCTAACTTGCCGGTTTCTTTTCCGGCCTTTGGGTTTTCCCCGGTTTCCTTACGGATTGAGCCTTACTCGCTGCCTTCTTTCCTGGGTCCGCCTCGAGTCGCTTGGCAGCCTCTTGGGCCACTGCAAGTTTCGGGTTTAGAACCAAAGCCCTCCGGTAGTGCGCCAAGGCCGGTTTCTTATCCCCCGTGGATTCCAGGATTCGTCCTATTTCAAAATGGTAGAGGGCAAGCTCACCCTCTTTGGCAAAGGTGAAATTGAACTCGTTCAACGCTTTTTGTTTGTTGCGTTTCAAGCCGTAGACCACTCCGAGAACAAAGCGGCCTTCAAGATTATCCGGGGATTCATCCAGAGCCTGCAGCAACAATTTTTCCGCCTGGTCCAGCTTTTTTAAGTCCAGGGAATAAAGCCGACCCAAGCTGATCATCGACAGGTAATGCTTCGGGTCTAACTGCAGGGCCTGTTGGAAGGCTTTCTCGGCCTGCTCCTTATCCTGCCGGTAGAAATAGCCCCGGCCCAGCCAATAGTAGGCCAAGGCGGAATCAGGGGATAAACGGGTGGCTTCCTGGAATTCTTTCACGGCCTCGGCGAACTTCTTTTCGGCCAATAATTTTTGACCCTGGTGCAAGTGTTCTTTTGCCTGGGGAGAAAGCGAAACCTTGGATGCCTTTTCCGTTTTGGAAGGGGCGCTGGAGGGACCACAGCCCCAGCCGGCCAGGATTAGCGTCAGAGCCAAGAACCATATCCCCCAGCATGCCTTTTGTTTGACAATCATCATTTTTCCCTTTTTATGAGGATTTAGTTAATCGAGAGCCATACTGGAAAGCTCCAGGGGCAACTTCCTGGCAACT
>JAQTXE010000357.1 GCA_028688935.1 Syntrophales bacterium | reverse complement strand
AACTCCACGTGTTCTTTGGAAAAATAGCCCTTCTGGCTGCTGGCCGCCGTCAAGACGCCCAGGGTCAGGGTTTCCGTGGTAATGGGCGCCAGCAGCAGAGAAGCCAGAGTCTCTTCTTCCGGCAGCCCCTGGAGGCGGTCCGCCACCGCGGCGGTATCGGCCACGGAAATTACCTGGCGGCTCGACAAACATTGCCCCAAAAGAGAGGCGGGATCGGGTTTGGCCACCTGTTCCCAGGTTTCCGGAGAAAACCCCCGGGAGCCTTTCAAGTGCAGGCAGCCCTCTTCATCCAACAGCCGCACGGCACATTTATCCACCCCCAGCTTTTCCTCCAGCACCTCCAGCACCCCGGCCAGCAGATCAGGAATATAAAGGGAAGACGCCAGCCGCCGGGCCGCTTCGTAGAGCACCGAGAGTTCAGCCACGCGCCTTTTCAGTTGCTGTTCGCTTTCTTCCAGGGAACTGGAGATGCGGCCGAAGATATCGAAAACGTCCTCCATCCGGGAGCCCAGGGAAGAAAGGTAGCCTTCCACCAGGACCCGGGCCGCAGCCGGGCCGATGGAGCGAGCGATGGTGCGTTCGATAAATTTCGCCAGCCGGAGCTTTTCCCGGTCCCCCCAATCGGCTTCCGGCGTCGCTACTTCCCGGAGAAAGGCGTGGCGCGCTTCTGCGGCCTTCCGGAGGCCGATGATCTTGGCCATAAAGCGGGTCAAGTGCTCCAGGCTGGGAAAGGAAATATAGCGTTTCTCTAAAGGCAGTTCCCTTTCCTCTTCAAAGACCCCCACAAACCGCCGGGCCTGCTCTTCCTCCGCCGGACTGGGCATTGTTAACAAAGAAACGCCTACAAAAGTGCCGGCATTAAAAAGCATGGACCAGAAGAAGGCGTGGGAGAGCCGATCCAGGCCGGTCAGACCTAAAAAAGCCGTGGGCTTGAGCAAGGTCAAACCGAAAGGACCGGCCGTTAAGATGGTGCGAGGAAACCAGCCCGCGTCCACCAGATATGGGAAGACCAGGGTATAGGCCCAGAAGCAAAACCCGGACAGCAAACCGATGACGGCCCCCCACCGGGTGGCTTCCCGCCAATACAAGGCCCCCAACATCGCGGGCACCAGTTGCATCACCCCGCAAAAGGCGATGAGCCCGATATCCACCAGCATGACCGTAGGCCAGACCAGGTGATAACCAAAATATCCCAAAAGAATCAGAAAGAGGATGGCGCCCCGTTTGATGGCCAAGAGATGCGGAGTGATGCGCTCTTGGAGTTTTAACCGAATGGCCAGAGGCATCACCAGGCTATTGAGGAGCATGGTGCTTATCGCGACGGAGGCCACCGCCACCATGCCGGTGGAGGCCGCCACCCCTCCCAAGAAGACCAGGAGGGCAAGGTAGGGATGGCCACTTAATAGCGGGATTCGCAGCACAAAGGTGTCTGCCTGGTCCTGAGGGAGTCCCAGCAGCAATCCCCCGAAGGCGATGAATATCACAAACAGGTTCATAAACAACAGGTACAGGGGAAAGAGCCACATGGCCGTGAGAATATGTCTCTCATCGGTATTCTCCACCACCGCCATGTGGAACATGCGGGGCAGAAAATGGATGGCCCCCATGGCCAGGAGGGTCAACACCACAAGCAGAGTATAACTATTGTGAGGCCCGGTATTTACCAGAATAAGCTGGTGAAATTCTGGGTGTTGGCGAATACGTGTAAATATCTCTCCCCAGCCCTGGAAAACAGCGAAAGTCACCAGTAGGCCGATACCTACAAAGGCAAAAACTTCGATTAGGGACTCGAACACCACTGCCGCCACCAACCCCTCATGGCGTTCGGTGGGATCCAACTGGCGGGCCCCGAACAGGATGCCGAAAAGCGCCAAGAGCAGGGCCACGTAAAAGGCGGTATCCTGATAAATCGGGAGGGCTGCGGGAGGGCTAAATTCTTTATAAACCAGGATGTTAAAGGTATCAGAGATGGACTTGAGCTGCAGGCCGATATAGGGGGTGATGGCCAAAAGCACTCCCACAGTAGCCAGTGCCCCCAGAAAGGCCCCCTTGCCGTAGCGCAGCGTCAGGAAATCGGACATGGTGGTCAGGTTGTTTTCCTTGCAGATGCGCACCAGCTTGCGCAAGCCGAACCACCAGGAAAAGGCGATGATGGTGGGGCCGAGATAAATGGTGAGAAAGGTCACGCCGGAGGTGGCCGCCTTGCCGACGCTGCCGAAAAAGGTCCAGGCGGTGCAATAGACCGCCAACGAGATGGTGTAAATATAGGGGTTGGCAATAATACTCTTGCCCCGGGACCGTTGCCGGTCCCCGTAATAGGCGATGGCAAAGAGCAGGAAGAGATAGCCGAAAGCGGCGGCGGCGACCAGGCCTGTGCTGAGCATAATTCTTTGCTGCCCCCTATTTAGTCCCGGGAGGTTAAACGTCTGCCCAGGGCAAAGAGCCCGGCAATGGCCAGGAGCCATACCACGTGGAGATACAAGACCAGCAGCGGCACCCCTCCCCATAAGGTGTCGCGATTACAAATCTGCAACAGAGGGAAGTTTAGGAGGAGGAAAGCCAGTACTCCCAATAAGGCCAAAAACTTGCAGCTTTTTCTCAGGCCCGGCATGATAACCTCGACTTTAACATCAGGATATTCTAGATATTAAATAATCATTTTCCAAAAGGAAACAAGCAATTGTCTTAGCGGCTGGACTGCGGGGAGGATTAAGAAGGCCCTAATAGTCCGTTTTGCACAGCTCAATAGTGTCATATTCTTAATCTATCTGTTAGCATCGAAGACCATGGAAACCACCAGCTATATTTTGTCGGCCTTGCGGGATGAAAAAATCACCCACGTCTTCCTGGTGCCGGGGGGGCTCATCGATCCCTTTCTGCCGGCCCTGACCGCCACCTCCGGCCTCACCCCCATTGTCGCCGCCCATGAAGGCGGGGCCGCGTACATGGCCGACGGCTACGCCCGGGCCTCCGGGCGCTTCGGGGCCTGTATGGCCATGGCGGCCCCGGCATCACCAACATGGTGACGCCTCTGGCCGCGGCCCGCACGGACAGCTCCCCGGTGATAGTGGTCTCCGGCCAGGTGCCCACGGATTGGGAAGGGCGGGGCGGTTTCCAGGATTCCAGTCCGGGGGCCTGGAATGACCTGGCGGTCCTGCAACCCCTCATGGTTTCCTCCCTGATCGTGGAAAATATCCACCTGGTGAACCATCATTTGCGGGCCACACTGACCCGGATGCGGGCGGGCCCGCAAGGCCCGGCGCATCTCAGTCTGCCCCTCGATATTCAAAAAGGAGAGGTGCAGGCCCCCTGGCAACCCCTGGATACTTCCTCCTCGCCCCTGCGTTGCGTCGATGCGGAGGCGGTGGCCCGCATCTTGGAAGTGCTGGCGCCCGCG
>JAQTXE010000091.1:11623-14064 GCA_028688935.1 Syntrophales bacterium | reverse complement strand
CCGGACTTACCTCCGCCTATCACTTAAGGGAACCTCGGGTGCTGGTGCTGGAGGCAGGTAAGGTCCCGGGAGGTGTATGCCGGCAGGGTTCTTTCCGGGGGCTTGCCTATCCAGCCGGCTCCGCATATTTCTATTATCCGGGCGACCCTTCCTGGGAGGCCTGGTATCGAAATTTGGGGCTGCCTCTGGCTGACTCCCTGGTAGCCAAGCCGGTAAGCGCCTTATTCTATGGAGGCCGCTGGTATCCTGATTGTTTTTCCAAACCATGCATCCAGACACTGCCGTTGCCGCGCAGGGCCACAAATGGCCTGAAAAATCTGGCGGAAAATCTGGCGGCCTGGGAGGAAGTTTGGGACCCGATGGGTTCTGATAGCTTGCCCAATCCGGAGTTAGACCGGGTCTCCCTGGCGCATTTCCTGGAAAATGAGCAGCAATTGCCACCGCAGGTCACCAGCATCTTGGCTCCATATTGCCGCTCTTGTCTGGGGGCCGGCCCCGAAACCGTCTCCGCCTGGGCCGGCCTCTTTTTTCTGATGTCGGAGTTCTCCGCAAACTCCAGGACTGCCGCCTTCCCCGGAGGCAATGCCACGATAGCTCAGGCCCTGGCGCAGTCATTATCACCGCCGGTCCGTTGCGGCCAAACCCTGGTGCGCCTGGAGCCCGCTCCGCATGGCGTGGATCTATGGGTGTGGGATAGCCTGGATAACCGGGGCTATCGTCTTCAAGCAGGGGCAGTGATCCTGGCGCTGGGGAAATTTGCCGCCCGGCATATCCTCCCGTCACATGCGGGTTGGAACCTGGAGGTTTTTAGCAGGTTCCGCTATAGCAGCTACGTGGTGGCAGCCTTGTGCGGTAACATCTCCTTGGAAAGTCCGGGCTATGAGAACTGGATAGTTGGAGATGAGAATTTTTCCGACTTCATCATGTCTCCCCGAACTCCACGGGGGGGCGAAGCCAGGGTCATGACGGTGTTTGCTCCCCAACCTCATACCCAAAGCCGGGAGGCCTTGCTGAGAATTAAACCCGAAGATAAGGCTACGGAACTCTTGACCGCAGTGGAAAGACACTTCCCGGGAACGGCAAGGGAAGTGGATGAAATCCACCTCTACCGGTTCGGGCACGCCCAAATCGTGCCCTATCCCGGATTTCTTTCCACACTGAAGGGAAATATTGCCCAAGCCCAGGAGCGCGTCATCCTGGCTAACTCAGACTTGGAAGGCATGCCTTGCATCGAGGCGGCCATCGTCCAAGGGCAAAAAGCGGCGCAGCGAGCCCGAATCCTTCTTGCTGAGAATTAGTGAAGCTCCCGGCGATGTGTACGGTTGGGGATCTCTCAAGGCGCTTTAAAAGGCCTCTTTAGTTATTCGTTCCGGCTCTTGGAGGGGGTAATAGGCATTGTTGAGATATTGGGACACCATCCGTTGGGTATTGAAAAAAGAGCCATTCAACGAGATAGACGAACGCATGACCTCGGCGAAACCCAGGGGTTTTCCATAAAATAGTGGAAGAATCACCCGTTCCAATTTATCGTAAAGAGAGGCAATTTCGCTGGAGGAGTCTCCTTCCTCAATGGACCAACCGGTAATCCCTTCCACATGACCTTCAATCCACCAACCATCCAGCACACTCAGGCTTGGAACCCCGTTAAGCGCAGCTTTCATTCCGCTGGTACCAGAGGCTTCCAGGGGTTTATGCGGGGTATTGAGCCATAGATCGACGCCGGCGCAAAGGATCTGGGCCAAAGACATGTCATAATTCTCCAGATAAACCACCCGTACCGTATCCCCCAGCAATTGCGCCGCTCTGAAGATATGCCGAATTACTTCTTTCCCGCCTTCGTCCCGGGGATGAGCCTTGCCTCCACATATAATTTGCAACGGGCCAACCTTACGGGATATCGATTTGAGACGCTCAGGGTCCGAAACGAGCAAATCGAGGCGCTTGTATACCGTAGCGCGTCGGGCAAAACCCACGGTCATCACGTCCTCGGGCAAGCGAACACTTGTCTGCTTTTCCACCTCTGCCAATAGTCTCCTCTTGGCCTCAGTATGGGCTTGCTGGATTTCGTGCAGCGGTATACCCACTGCATAACGAAGGTAGAAGTTGTCGTGGCGCCACTCCGGAATACGACGGTCAAACAGGTTACGAAAAGGGGGGGAAGTCCAGGTGAAGGCGTGTACGCCATTAGTAATGGCATTCATCGGATAACGAGGAAACATGCCGAGGGAAACTTCGCCGTGCCGCATGGCGACCCCATTGATATAATGGGCAAAACGCAAGGCGAGATAGGTCATATTAAGGCTTTTATCAAACCCAGATTGCGTGGCTTCTAAGAGAGCTGCCCGCTCCGCCCCCAACACCTGCTGCGCCATCTCCCAGGAGTATTGATCATGACCGGCGGGTACGGGGGTGTGTGTCGTAAACACACACAATTTTCGGAT
>JAQTXE010000091.1:0-11613 GCA_028688935.1 Syntrophales bacterium | reverse complement strand
ACATCGGTCTCTTGAGGAATTTTATCACCTCGTCCCTCGATTTGACGCTCCAATAAGGACAGAGCAAGCAGGGCCGAGTGGCCTTCGTTCAGATGGTAAATGATCTTCCCTTCCCAACCCAGGGCCTTCAAGATGGCCACTCCCCCAAAGCCCAAAATGGCCTCCTGGCACAAACGGTAATGGTCATCTCCCCCATAGAGAAAATCTGTGAGAGTCTGATCCCAATGACTATTTTCTGGCAGTGCGGTGTCCAGGAAATATATCGGCACCTGCCCCGACAACCCGTGTACCAGATAACGCCAGGCACGCACCTGCACCTCTCTTCCCTCCAAAGTCACAGCAACTCGAGGCGCCAGGGTCTCCAAGATAGCCTCAGGGTTCCACAGGTCAGGGCTTTCGGTTTGATTACCCCAGGCATCAAGATGTTGGCGAAAATAGCCCTGGCGATGCAAAAGGGTCACCGCTACCATGGAGACCCCCAGGTCGGCTGCGGAGCGCAAGGTATCTCCGGCCAATACCCCTAAGCCCCCGCTATAAGTAGGAATACCCGGTTCCAGGCCAACTTCCATAGAGAAGTAAGCCACAGTAACTGACTGAGACTGAACCGCAGGGATTATTTCCATAGGGCTGGTTCTTGGTGAATCGTTTTATGCCGGGTGCTTGAAAAATTCAACCGGCCTTAGCTTTCCTGAATCAGACTTGATTTGACAGTATCCCCGTATTCCGGTCCGTGACCTCCTGAATAAAACCTTCGTAGTATTGGATGGCGCCGTGTTCATCCCGCACGGCCCGGGCATTTACCGAAATCCAGATTTTGCTGCCGTCTTTGCGATACACCTGATATTCTGCTCCCCGAACTACTCCCAATTTCTCCGTCTCCCGTTTGAACTCATCGTGGCAGTTAGGATCGGCAAAGACCTGGTGGCCGAGATCCATGATACTGATAATCATTTCTTCCGGTGAACCGTAACCGTGCATTTTGGCCAGGGCCGGGTTAACGCTAATTAAGCGCCCTGCAGGAGTGCTCTGGAAGATGCCTTCTACCGCGTGTTCAAAGATGGACATACTAGATAGGCTACCGTCTGGATGCTGAACCGGTGTAGTAACAATTTGAAATGTCTTGTTTCTTTCAGCTTTTGCTTATATTAATAGAGCTTTTAAGATTAACGTGGTGTTAGACCTAATATTCCAATTAATATTAAATAAATAGCAACAATAGTATTTAACAGGCGAGGTCGGATTAAAATTAATATACCAGCTATCAGCGCAACTAAAGGTTGTGCATAGATATTCATAAATAGTTACCTCTTTTTTAGAAGCTTTATAAGTAAAAACCACCTTAAAAAAACTGAGTAAAAGTTAAGCACCGTAACTAAGCTTGTCAAGATCGAGAAAAAACCAGGGCCGGGCAGAATATCTGTCCGGCCTTGGGTTGAGCCCATCATTTGGTTATGACTATTTTAGCTATCCCCTGTTGCAAATAATCCATTTGGTAATCCTTGACAGGGAGGCATTCGGCTTTACTTTAATCTTAAATAATTCTCTAAATATAAAAGGAGTAACAACAATGAAAATTCAGAAAATCAAAACCTGTCTCCTTCTTTTCCTGGCTGCCCTGTTGGTCTTTGCCGTCGGTTCCGTCGGGGCCCAGGAAGGCCAGAAAAAACCAGAACCCCCATATTCCAAACCTTACCCCATCGGCCAGGTGACCATTGAAATGAAAGGAGTTGGCGTCGGCATCGGCATTGAATGGGGTACAGGAGTGCTTACCTATAAAGGCAAGCAATATACCTTTAAAATAAAGGGGTTACAATTGGTAACCGTGGGCATTACCAAGGCCAAGGCCAAAGGCGATGTCTACAACCTCTTCAGTTTGGGGGAATTTTCGGGGCAGTATGTGGCCGCCACCGCGGGCGCAGCGTTAATCAAGGGAAAAGAAAGAAACGACTTTGTAAATCCCAAGGGAGTGCACATTATCCTGGAAGCCGAACAGAAAGGAGTAGAGCTTAAAATCGGCCCCGAAGGTTTTAAGATCAAGATGGAAGAAGCTCTTTGAGCTAATTCTGAAAGAGGGCATTGGTTTTTTATTACCCTGAGCCTTAGATGGTGTACGGGCAAGAAGCCCGTGCGCCTTTGATTAATAATTGCCATCAGAAGACCCGGCTTCTCGCAAGTCCTCATTTTCTCCAATTAGATATCCACCCCCGGTCAGGGCGCGGCAGGATTTTCTCATGGTTTCCAGAAGCTGCATGGCCTTGATCGGACTCGTCTTTTCTATGGCCTAACGACCTTCGGTTGAAACAGATTGCTTTCCATTTTCCAGGTTTATGAGTCTTGAAGACTTACGCCTCAATATTGCTCTTCGGGATTGAGTGACTATTGTTAACTAGAACAACCCGGGAACAAAGCGTTTGGAAAAACTCACGATCGAGGGATTAACCGCCGTGGCTGAAGATACCGAGAGCATACCGGAATTCGCCATCGGGCTGGAAGGCGTTAAAGGAAAGCCGATCCGGCTAAGCATTTCCGGCCGCATTGAGTTGGATAATTTGCTTTCCTTCCGATCCGAGCTGGAGAACTTCTTTGAGCGGATGGTCCCGGCCTCTATTACACTGGACTTGGCCGGACTGGAGTATGTGGACAGCGCTGGAGCGCTGGCGCTGATAGATTTTAAGAGCGAGGCCAAAGAACTTGAGATTCCCTTCAACTTTGAAAATGCCAGTAAAAAAATCAAGGGGGTAATGAGCCTCATTGATCCCGAGGCCCTCACCTTGGCCTCCAGACGTCCGGAAGAGCGCCCACCGGGTTTCTTTATTTTGGTGGGGGAAACTGCTCGGCTTCTTTGGAAAGATTTTTACAACCTCCAGTCTTTTCTGGGCGACCTTTTGTATGCCCTCGCCTATTGTCTCCGGCATCCCCACACGTTGAGGTGGGGAGATATCTTATTATATATGACGCGAAGCGGAGTGGAGGCTCTCCCGATTCTCAGCATGATGAGCCTGGGGACGGGAGCAGTCATAGCTTTCATGTCCGCCCTGCAACTCAAGCAACTGGGAGCCATCGAATATGTGGCGCCCCTGGTAGCCATAGCCGTGGTGAAAGAGTTGGGTCCCTTGTTGACTGCGATTCTGGTGTCCGGGCGTTCAGGGTCTGCTTTTGCGGCGGAAATCGGCACCATGAAGGTGAAGGAAGAGGTGGACGCCCTCAGCACCATGGGCTTTGAACCCGTGCGGTTTCTATCCGTGCCCAAGGTGCTGGCGTCGATAATAGTATTACCGCTGTTAACCCTGTACTCTATGTTTTTCTGCATTGCCGGGGGCTTCCTGGTAGGGGTGTATTTACTGGACCTCACCGCTTTCTCTTACATCGACCAAACCATGAAAAATGTGACTCTATTTGATTTGGTGGCCAGCTTGATCAAGTCGGTGGTCTTTGCGGTAGTAGTGGCCGGCGTCGGCTGCCAGCGGGGCTTTGAGGTGCGGGGAGGCGCAGAAGCCGTGGGGACAATGACCACTTCGGCCGTGGTTACCTCGCTCTTTATTATTGTCATGATAGATGGAGCCTTCGCCATTGTTTTACACTACATAAGATGAGCTTTAACCAAGATATTATAGAAAACGCAGATCATCTGATCTGCTAGATTTGGGGTAATCCCCTCCCATCCTGTTGAGGTTTATCAAACGTGGTTGCAGAGAAGAGATTCCCGAACCAGGGAGAAAAACCGGTTATCGTAGTGGATCGGCTGACCGCGGGCTACGGCGAAAATATCATTTTGGAGGACGTCCAACTCGAGGTCTACCCCGGAGAAATCCTGGTAATCGTGGGCGGAAGCGGCTGTGGCAAATCCACCCTCATGAAACAGATGATTGGCTTAAACCTTCCTTTTTCCGGGAAAGTGCTGGTCAACGGTATTAATGTCCACACCGAGGATGAAACGGAACGCGGGAAGTTGCGCCGGGAGATTGGCGTGGCCTTTCAGGCCGGCGCCTTGTTCGGTTCCATGACCCTGGGCGAGAACGTCGCCCTGCCCCTGCAAGAATATACGAACCTCCCCGAGGACGAAATAAATCGCATCGTCAGGATGAAGTTGGGGATGGTCAATCTGGCGGGATATGAGAATTATCTGCCTGATGAGCTTTCAGGGGGCATGCAAAAGAGGGCTGGTTTGGCCAGGGCCATGGCCTTGGACCCCATGGTGCTTTTTTTTGACGAGCCTTCGGCCGGCCTAGACCCGGTTACGGCGGTGGAACTGGACATTCTGATTAAAAGTATAAACGCCGGAATGGAGATCACCATGGTGGTTATTACCCATGAGCTGCAATCCATCTTCAACATCGCTCATCGGGTCATTATGTTGGACAAAGAAGCCCGGGGAGTGATTGCTGCAGGAGATCCCCGGTACCTGAAGGAGCAGGCTCAAGACCCTCGGGTTCACAACTTTTTTAACCGTTTGCCTGCCAGATTGAAAGAAAGGAACTTTTAACATGCCCCGGAAAAAGTTCTCCAGTTTTATTCTAGGACTCTTTGTTACCGGAGGATTCGTCATCCTGGTAGTGGTATTGATCTGGATCGGGGCCACCAAGTATTTCGAGAGAGGCAAACTATACATCACCTATTTCAATGAATCCGTCCAGGGGCTGCAAAAGGATTCGGAAGTTAAGTTCCGTGGGGTGAAGGTGGGTAGGGTGGAAGAGATTCGCATTGCTCCGGATAACAAACTGGTGGGAGTACTGATGACCATTGATCTCAAAGCAGATCTGACCAGAGATTATGTGGCTCAACTGGAATTAACCGGGATTACCGGGATTGTCTTTGTCAACCTGGGTCCCCGGGACCCGGAAAAGCCGGTCCCCAAAATCGTATTTACCCCTGAGTATCCGGTTATCCCTTCCCAGCCCTCGGAAATCAAGACGATTCTCTCCGGGGTCCAGGAGGTCATCGCCAACCTCAAGGAAATTGACGCCAAAGGGATTACTGATGAAGCTAAGGTCACTTTCAAAGAGATGAAAAATTTTTTTGGTGGGAAAAAGACGAAACATATCATAGCTGAACTGGAGATCAGTTCGACTAACTTGAAAAAGATCACTGCCAGGATTAACAAGGACATTTCCGGGGGGCAAATTGGAAAGATTCTCCTGGAGGCCAAAGGAACCTTCGAAGGAACGCGGACCTTGGTAGCCAGCGCCAAAAAAGACTTGGAAGCTATGATGCTTCCTGAAACAGTGGGAAAATCCCGCCGAGCTTTGGACCGGATCAATCTTCTGGCGGAGAAACTGGGGCAGACATCTGAAACTTTGAATCGATTGATTGAGCGGCTATATATGCGGCCTCCGGATATTTTGTTCGGAAAACCGCCTAAAAAAAGATGGAATGAGTAATTGAAAAAGTATGGCGCCTAACTTCCCGGAAGCAATCCTTTGCGGTAAAATTCTATTACGCACCGTCTGGTCAGAGGCAGATGCTCTAGTTTTTTCCAATCTCTACTTAGTCCAGGGGAAAAGATGAGACCCTGGACTCTTCGACCTCTTTATCCACACTCGTACCCAGCCAGGCAGGTTATCTTGATAAATTTCATCTGGAGGAAATATTGTCTCGGTTTTTTAAAGCTTGTTTTTTTTTGATCAGTATCTTGGCCATCGCTATATTGGTATATATTGCTGTTCCATGGTACCGTTTTAATGCGATCATCATCCACCATTCCGCGTCTAATAATGATAATTATGCCTCGATTAAAGAATTCCATGCCAAGAGCAGGGGCTGGCGGGACGCGGCTTATCACCTGATCTTATCCAATGGAAGCACTTATGTGCCCACAGGCTATTTGGAGGCCACCGGGCGCTATCACTACCTGTCTTTCAGCCCGGCCACGAAGGATCCTGAATGTAATCTTCAGGCTTTGCACCTATGTATCGTGGGAAACTACAATCAGAGGGAGTTGCCCCAAAAGCTAAGGGCTCCCCTGGCCTATGCGTTGCGGTCTTTGCAGAAAAAGTATCACATCCGGGACAGTCGAATTCTTTTTCACCGGGACTGCAACGGCACTGCTTGTCCAGGCCGGTTCATTAGCAAAGAAAAGATAAAGGATTGGGTCGATCTTCAGGCAGACAAATGTCTACCAAAGATTAAGAACCAGCAACTAGAAGTTATTGACGCTACTTTGATGTCTTTCAACCCGCCATGGCGCTCACCACTGGCCCTTGAAATTGTCCGTTTTAGCAGGTCCTGCGTTAGACTAATTCCCTCATGGAGCGGATCGTAAACCCGGAACAAGCGGGTGGGAAACCAAAAAGCATTCTATCATGAATGTCCATTAGCCTGGATATTTCGATAAAGATCTCGTGAAGGATTCCGTTATGCGCTTTAGGATTAAATGGCTGCAAATAGAGCCTGAGCGTATTCCGGTGGTGCTTAAGGAAATCAATTACGGCTCCGAACCTGCGGCAAGATTCTATGCCCTGGTAGCCACTTCAACCCTTATTGCCGCTTTTGGGCTAATCGCCAACAGTGTGGCAGTGATTATCGGGGCCATGGTGGTAGCACCTCTCATGACCCCGATTTTCGGCATGGCTCTGGCCCTGGTGCGTGGCAATGCGAAACTATTGGGCCGGGCCCTGCAGGCGGAAACCCTGGGCGTTATTCTGGCCATCGGGGTATCGGCCATTTTCGGCTCCCTGCCCCTGGCTCTGGAAGTCACTCCGGAAATGTTGGCCCGTACCCAACCCACTTTACTGGACATGCTGGTCGCGGTGTTGGCGGGCTTCGCCGGCGCTTATGCTACTATTGATGAGCATCTCAGTCCGGCCTTGCCCGGTGTGGCCATCGCCGTCGCGGTGGTGCCGCCTCTGGCCAATGCGGGACTTTGTCTGGCGGTGGGTGCCTATCTGGGCATGTATGGTTCAATGCTTCTGTTTTTGGCCAACCTTCTCTCTATTCTCCTGGTGTCCACGGTGGTCTTTATCGCCTCCGGACTGGCCAAACAGATTGAACTTGAAAACACTCGAGAGCTTTTCCGCCGTTTCGGAGTGGCTTGCGTGGGCTTCATTATCGTGAGTGTCCTCCTCACCCATGCCCTGATCCGCATCGTTCAGGAACGGTATTTAACCAATACCATTGAAAAAGTTATGTCGGCTGAATTAGCTCATATACCCACCTCCGCCCTGGAAGACATTATTCATCAGACTTATCAGGGTAAGCTGTATATTTTGGCTACCATGCGTTCTCCCAAAGTCATTTCTCCTAACCAAGTCAAGCATATCCAGGAAAACCTGAATAAAAAACTCCACCTGCCCACCGAACTGATAGTGCGGAGCATTTTAGCCAAAGACATTAGCGCCACGGGCTCCACCAGCCAAGTGACCGCCCGGAACCTGAACCGGCTTTTCCTTACAGGCAAGTTGTCGCCGGATATCCTGACCATTCAATTAGCCGAACAGTCTTTGCGAGAGACCCTGGCCTCCAGGCCGGAGCTCAATCTCATGGATGTGGAATTGGTTCATTTCCCCAGTGGACCGGTAATTCTGACCACTATTCAAGGATCACGCGTGTTGATTCCTTTTGAAGTCAAAAAGATTGAAGAAGCCATGCAGAAACGTCTCCAGAACCCGAACATCCGCTTACTGGTACGCTGCCTGACCACGGTGGAAGTCGATGCTCAGGGGCGCATTCTCTATGGAGCCGCGCATTTTGGGGTAGAGACGCCACCAGAAAAAGCCTTGCGGGAGAAGGTGGAGAATGCGGTAAAGGAAGAATTTAAGCAACTTCCTGATGTTTTTCTCACTAATGTCGATGCGATTAAGCGGGATGGAGTCTGGCACGTACGGGTGGAGGCAGTGGGGGCCCGGGTCGCGACGACCAGGAACGTGAGGGAACTGGAGAAAGCGGTGTCTCGAAAAACCGATCAAACGGTGAAGATTTTCCTCTGGTTCCGCCCCGAAGTCATGGTAACTGCCGAAGGTTATACGTCCGCGGAGGATTACACCGAGAAGCGGCTGATGGAACAAGAAAAAGCCTTGGAAAAATCCGGAGCAAGTCAGGGGATCAAGGTTAATCCTCCCCCTTAATTCCAGGAGCAGAGAAATTCATTTCTGAGTTGTCTTTTTGCCTGCCTAGAACGGTTCAAATCCCTCCGGCTTAACTTTGGACCGTCTGGGGTTTTTTTTTTACCGGGGGCGGCTCAGCTTTGGCCGGCGCAGGGGTCACCAAACTCGGGGGGCTCGCCTGCGGCTCCTTGCTTTCCGGAGTCTCTGCGGCTTCTGTCTAAACATCGAACCAGAGCAGTTACCCAGTGCGCCTCCAAAATTAGGGAGAATGGCCGAGGGCTCCTGCCAGCATTTACAACTATGATTGATATTTTCGGTAGAAGAGATATATTCTAAAAATACGATGCCGATATTCCATCGATGAGCACCCAGTTGCTTAGGAAATCAATGGTTCCTTTTTGAAGGGGTACCGGATTTAATATAAGTTTTAATTTTTCAATTAAATTGCCGCTTGGTGATCATCTACATTTCGCGGTTTCCTCTGCTGCCGCGGAACCGAATCATAGATTTCGGTAGAAATCAAACCTTCCCGTAACCCATTTCCCAAGCTGGCACAGGTGACGAAATAGTTATGTCTACAGAACTCAAAGCGCGACTGGCATTGCTGCAACAACTGGCCGGGCGGTTGGCCGCCCGCCGGGAAGAACTGGTATTGGCGGCGGGGAAAGACATGGGCGCCCCCTGCCGCATCGCCGGGCTGGAAGTGGACCTGGCCGTGGAGCACCTGCAGAACATGGCTGATGATCTGCCCCACGTGGAGGGCAAATCCCCTTATGGCACCGTGGCGGCCATTTTTCCCTATGACGCCGCCCCGGTGGTACTGGCCCGGGTGGGCGGGGCCGCCATCCTGGGCGGCAACCGCTTTCGCTTCTCCTGTTCCTCCCTGACACCCCGCACCGCCCGCTTGTTTGCGGAGATTGTCTCCCCCTTCCCGGAGTTTCAGACGGTGGTGGGCCTGGACAACCGCACCTTCGGCCGGCAGTGCGTCGAGGACCCTGAGGTGCGGGTGCTGTTCATTTCCGGCGGCGGCTCGGTGGGAGCCGCCTACGCCAAAGAGGCTGCGGCCTTTGACAAACTCTTCTTCGCCGGCCCCAGCGGCCTGCCGCCCGTCCTGCTCTTCCGGGACGCCCCCCCGGAGGCCGCGGTGGACTTCCTGGTGCGCTGGGCCTTTGTCAATGGCGGCCAATACTGCACCTCCATCAAACGGGCTTATATCCACCGGGAGATCTTTGATGAGGTGCGCCGTTTGATCCTGGCGCGCCTGCCGGAAATCAAGGTGGGAGACCACCGGGATACTGCCACCTGGATCGGCCCCATCAAGGCGGAGCGCTCCCGCAAACTCCTGGACCGGGCCCTGGCGGCTTTGAAGGAACCCCGCTTTCTGGCGCCGCCGCGACGAGATGGCCAGTGGCAGGGCCCTTTCCTGGTGGAGACCCCGGAGCCGCCGGACCTGGAACTGTTTGGACCCCTTCTGACCCTGACACCGGTGGACAGCGACGCCCAGGCTGTGGCCCGGGTCCTGTCCAGCCGCTATCCCTTCCTGGTGGCCTACTTCGGCACTCCCCCACCCGGCGCCCAGGAGACCCTGCGCGACACCTTCGGCATGGTCCATGCCAATCGCCATACTTCGGATATGGTCTATGCCAACCGCAATTTTCTCTTCACCCCCTTGCGCCTGCCTTTCGGCGGTAAAGGCGAAAGCGGTTGGATCATCGAGCAGCGCAACGGCCACCTGACCAAGAAGGACGGGGCCTTCATCTACAGCGCCGAACTGGTGCGCGCCTAGCCGCTTGCTGGAATTATCGATCGGGCGGCAAGAAGTTCAGCTATGAACTGCATCTAGAAGGTTTTGACTCAGTGATAACTCCTGAATTAGAGCAGTTAGCAGTACCGGACAAGTTGGGGGACTTGGTAGGGTGGCGATGGATTTACCGGGGGAAGGGCGGTGGCCGTGGTGCTGTTTAAAGGGCGCCAACGGGTCAAAGAGTCACTATCTCATTCCCAATTTGTGAGGATTTATTGTAAACTTTCTGGTTGGTTACTATGTCACCCCCCTATATCTTTGGGGAGAGCAAAGTAAAAGGTCGCGCCTTCCCCCACCTTGCCTTCGGCCCAGACACGGCCGCCATGGCGGTGGATGATGCGCTGGACAATGGCCAGCCCCACGCCGGTGCCTTCATATTTTTGCCGGCTGTGCAAGGTTTGGAAGACGCCGAACAGCTTGTGGGCATAGTTCATATCAAAACCGATCCCGTTGTCTTTGACGTAGTAAACGGTTTCGTCTTCTGCATTTCTGCCGCCTACTTCAATAATACAGTTTTTTTCGACTTGGCAAAATTTGATGGAATTGGCCAGCAAGTTGACCATGACCTGATTAATCAAACCCGGGTCCCCGAGGGCGGGAGGGAGATCCTGAACAATTAATTGCAAATCCTTTGCCGACGCATGATGCTGAAGTTCCCGGAAAATCTTCCTGACTATGGCAGCCGGGTCGATGGCGGTCTTGTTCATCGGCTGACGGTTCAGGCGGGAGAGTACCAGAAGGTCATCGACTAGCTGATCCATCAGCTTGGTGTTGGCGACCACGACGTTGAGAAGCCTGAGCCCTTCCGCATCGAGCCCGGCGGCATATTCATCAATCAGCATCCGGGAGAAACCTTGAATGGCGCGGATGGGGGTCTTGAGATCATGGGACACGGAATACGAGAAGGCCTCCAACTCCCGGTTGGCGGCCTCCAATTCGGCGGTGCGCTCCCTGACCCGCTGTTCCAACTCTTCGTTGATCACCTGGACTTCCTCTTCCGCCTCCTGCCGCATTTTAACTTCTTCTTCCAAATGATCCACTGCCGTTTTAAGTTCGGCGGTGCGCTCTGCTACTCGCAGTTCCAGTTCCGCATGGGCCTGCTTTAGGGCCTCCTCGGCGCGCTTGCGCATGAAGGGCTCGACAATGGCGAGAGACAAACTCTCGACGGCTTCCTGATCCGATGGCTCGAAGCCTCCTGCTTTGTTCCTCAAAGCGATCAGGCCGATGGTCCGGCCGTCATATTTCAGCGGCGTCCCCAGGAAGGCGGCAGGCGGAGGACAATCGGCGGCATTACTGTTAAGGGTGCCGCCGAGATCATTGGCGATCAAGGACTGTCCATCCTCGATGATTCTATCGAAGAATCCATGAAGCGGCTTTACGCCTTCGAAACAGCCGGTTTTCTTTTTCGATTCCGACAGGGGGCAGTCCGGCCAGTCGCAATACGTAACCTTCATCTTGCCCTTCCGGCTTACCATCCCCATTAAGGCAATCGGACTTCCCGTGAGGTCTTTCGCCACCTCCAGGGAGGTGTGGGCCAACTCTTCTTCCGTCTCGCAGGTTAAGGCGGCGTGAAAAACCCGGTTGATCCCGGTCACGATTTGCGCCTGGCGCTGGTAGCGCTCTTCACTGCGGTGCAGGGCGTCAACCTGCCTGATGAGTTTGTTGATGAGCAACTGTTGGTGTTTCTGGTCAAAGACTTCGGCGAGGGGAGGAATAGTCTGAGGTTGGTCCTTGGCCTGCAGCATCGCGGCCACGTTCTCCAGGATTTTT
>JAQTXE010000090.1 GCA_028688935.1 Syntrophales bacterium | reverse complement strand
AAACGAAAAACTGGAGTTTTAAGAGGCGGGGACAGTCTGGGGACACCCGAAAATTAGGGGTGCCCTTTTTTAACCTATTGAAAAGCCTTAAAAACTCTGGCTGGGGGACTAGGATTCGAACCTAGATAGGCAGATCCAGAGTCTGCTGTCCTGCCGTTGGACGATCCCCCAAGTGCACTATAATTTATATGCAGGCCGCAGACTTTTGTCAAGGAATTGCCCTTTTTTCCCCGGACCGGAAAAAACCGGGAATTATCGCGGGCGGCAAGGCGCGCGGTCAAAAAGCCGCTTCCCGTGTGAGAAGCGGCGCGGCCGTTACCAATGACACTCCTATTTCGAGGGTCCGGGAGGCCTAGAATCCGGGAAGAAGTTGATTTTTAAGCATTTTCCGCCTATCCTGCCTTCCGGGAAAAGGGTTGCCTGCGAGAATCCGGAAAAAGGTTTTTGTCGATGGCTAAAGGCAGGGCAGGTGGATTGACGGGATTGGCTTTCATAAATGCGAGGATAATCTTTCCCCTGGCCGTGGTGTTAGTGGCGGCGGTGTGGCTTCCTACCCCGGCCCTGGCCCAAGCCCTGCAGCCATTAAACGGTCGGTATCCCCCTGCTTACTCTTCCAAAACCTCCCAGTGATGCTCAAAGGAGCGGTCTCCCGGGATGTACTGGTGGCTGTAAGTCTTGCCCCGGCCCAGCCGGGCGTTGACCTTCCAGAAGCGCAGGTGCAGGGCCGGGACCAAGGCGGGCGCCCCCTCGCCGGTCCCCGGCAACCAGACTTCCTTTTCCTCGATGACCTTCCAGATCGTGCGGTGGCGCCGATGCCGCACTTTTTGGCCCACCCGGGGCAGGTTCAGGGTCTCCCGCAGGACCTTGAAGCGGTAGACGTTGACTTCGTCCTTTTCCAGGACCCGCTCCCCCATAATGGAGATGGCAATGGCGCCGATGGGCGCGGTGGCCAGGATGGAGAGCACCGCCACCGCCAGGATGACTTCGCCCCCCGGAACCCCGGCCTCCATGGGGATGGCGCCGATGGCCGCCTGCACCGTGGCCTTGGGGATGTAGGAGACCACGCAAAACATTTTTTCTTTGAAATCGAGCCCGGCGCCTAGCACTGAAAGATACGTGCCCACGGAGCGAAAGACCAGGCCGATGGCTATCACCGCCAGGCCCGCCAGGCCTGCGTGCCAGGCCACCTGCAGGTTCACCTGGGCCCCCACCAACACAAAGAGCAGTAGTTCGGCAAAAACCCAGATGCGCTTAAGTTTTTGGGAGATGAGATGGGCCAGGCCCTGGTCCTTTTCCAGGATGACGAAGCCCAGGGCCATGACCCCCAGGAGGCTGGCGATGGGCAGCCATTTGTGGGCCAGGTCCTCCACCCAGGTGAGAATGATGGCCACTCCCACCACGATGATGGTGCGCCGGGGGCTGGTGAAGTCGTACTTACCGAAAACCTTATAGAGCAGATACCCCGGAATCAGCCCCACCAGGATGCCCAGGGCAATGGAGATGGGGATGCTGCCGATCTGCCAGAGATAGTTGACCGCCTGGCCTTTCTCCAGGGCCAGGAGGATGGTGAAGATAACGATGACGAAGACGTCGTCGATGGCGGAGGCGGCCAGGGTCAGGGTGGGGATGCCTTTCTTGGCCCCTTTGCCCCGTTCCATGAAGTCGATCATCAAGGGCACCACCACCGCGGGGGAGACCGCACCCAAAATGGAGCCCAGGATGGCCGCTTGCAGGGGGGTAAGGTCGAGGAAAAAAGGGGCTACCAACACCACCCCGGCGATCTCGAAGAGCGCGGGCACTGAGGACATCAAGACAGCGGGGCGGGCGGTGCGGTTCAGGGTGTCTTTGTGCAGTTCGAACCCGGCCCGGAGCAGGATAACAATCAAGGCGATTTTGCGAAAATCGGCGGAAACCGCCATCATTTCCGGCTTAAGCAGGCCCAGGACATGGGGCCCCACCAACATGCCCACCAGGAGCATGCCCACCAGGCCCGGCAGCTTTAGGCGGCGAAAAAGGTAATCCGCGGCTAATCCCAGGATGATGATGATTGCCAGAGAAATCGCCATAAGGCCTCCAGAGGGGAGCAGGCCGATAAAAAAAGCTCCTGATCGCCCACAGCAAGATCAGGAGCCATCAGCTTTTCAGCGGTTCGGATGAATGAAGTTCACCCTGGCGGACTCCATCGCCTTATCAAATTTAGATTATTGGCAAAGCTTTGGCGGTTGTCAAGTGGCGCCACTTTTTCCCGGTGAAATTTATTTGAATCTTGAAAATCCTAATAATATAATTAACATATTAACATTGAGGCGATGAAGTCCGCCATAACTGCCCCGCTTTTGCAGGGGCTGATGACTTCTGTCCATTTTGGGGGCAGAAGTTTTTTTTCGCCCCGCATAAGGAGCGAATCCATGGGGACTTACCGGGAACTCCAGGAAAACCTGGAGAAGCAACTGCGCCATTTGACCGGGTTTCCGGAACTAAATGGGCCCCATCTGCAGCGACTGCTGGACAAGTTGCGCTTAAACCGCTTCAACCTGGTGATCCTGGGCGCGTTCAAGCGGGGGAAAAGCACCCTCATCAACGCCCTGCTGGGAGAGCCGGTTCTGCCCACCGCCATCGTGCCTTTGACCTCCGTGGTCACCATCCTGGGCTACGGGGAAAAGCTTAGCATCCAGGTCCATTTTCACAACGGCCAAACCCGGGAAATCCCCCGGGAAGAACTGGTGGACTACATCACTGAAAAGGGCAACCCCCGTAACCGCAAAGGCGTCCGGGAAGTAAAGATCGCTTATCCTTCCCCTTACCTTAAGGATGGGGTGCAGATCATCGACACCCCCGGAGTAGGGTCGGTATACAGCCACAATACCGAGGTAGCTTACAACTACCTGCCCCAGGTGGACGCGGCGGTCTTCGTGGTCACCGTGGACCCGCCTTTGTCTGCGGCGGAGCAGGAATTCTTGCACGATATCCGGGAATACGTCCATAAGCTCTTTTTTGTCCTCAACAAAATCGATTACGTGGACGAGGCCGAACGCCGGGAAGCCCTGGATTTTACCTCGGGGATGCTGCAAGAGAGTTTGGCCGCGGACCATGTCACTATCTTTCCCCTCTCCGCCAAGCTGGCCCTCGAGGCCAAAACCAACGGCCACCCGGAATTTCTGGAGGCCAGCCTTCTGCCGGCCTTCGAAGAGCACCTGCGCCGGTTTCTCTATCAGGAAAAGGGGCGGGTCCTCTTATTTTCCTGCCTGCACGGGGCCTTGAAGGCCCTCACCGACTCCACCCTGTCCCTCAAAGTGGAGCGACAGGCCGGGGCCTTGTCCCTCGCGGAACTGGAAGAAAAGAGCGCCCGCTTCGAGGGGGAGTTGCAAGGGCTGGAGAAGGAACGGGAGATGTCCCTGCTAGTGTTGGAGGGGCGGATCAAAGGGCTGGTAACCGCGCTGGACGCCGACCTGGAAGGCTTTAAGCGGGAGACCACCGCCCGCCTGCGCCTGGAGGTGGAAACGGCCTTTCAGCAAAAAAGCCGCTCTGCCCTGGACCTCAGAAAAGAGATGGAAGAGTTCTTGTTCGCGGCGCTCCGGGACGTGTTCACCGTCTGGCGGCGCCAGGAAATAGAAAAACTGGCCCAAAGTCTGGCTGACACCCACCAGGATTTCGCCAGCCGCATCAACGCCATCCTGGAACGCCTCACCCAATTGACCGCCCGCATCTTTGCTTTTTCTTTGCGGGACTTCGAAGCCGAAACCGTTTTTACCGAAAAAAGTCAATTCTGGTTCAAATTTAAGGAAGAGCCGGTGGGATTGGAGATTTTGCAGATGACCGTTACCTCTCTTCTGCCCCGGGCCCTGACCAAAGGTTTGCTCTTGAAGAAGCTAGTGGAAAATGTCACGGAACTGGTGGACAAGCATTGCGGCCGATTGCGCTATGATTTTCACCAGCGCCTGGGGGAGATCGCCCGGGAATTCCGGCAAACCTGGCTGGCCAAAATGGACGAAACCATCCAGAGTATCCGCCAGGCCCTGGAACGGGTCCGGATCCAGAAGCAAGTCCGGGCCGAGACTACGGCCACCCGGACGGGAGAGTTGGATCAGCGCCTGGCCGCCGTCCTTAAAGCCGAAGGAGAACTGCTGGCTCTAAAGGAACGGATCGCCGCGTCCGGGGATTGATCCCGGGTTCGATTAAAATTGGATGATTATGGGGGTGATCATCGTCACCTATCTTGAAACTAAAAAATCGCGTCTTATTTTTTAAAATAGATAATTGCCCAATCTCTCCTGAGATGAGGAGGCGGCCATGAAAGATTACGAGGAAATCACCAAGAAAAAGGGGTTACCTGAAGTCGGACAGACGGTGCGCAGCAAGAAATACGGCACTATTTGGCGAGCTATGGAAAAACGGGAGGTTTGGCAAAACATTGATCCTGACCCCAAAACCGGTGAACCCCGGATGGTTCCGGCCATTTACCTCGCCTACTGGCGGGTCAAGGAAGGGGTGCCCCCGGGCGTGGGGAAGATGATGGGGTATTTATATACCCTCTATGACAACACCTTTGAGGCGAATTGGGAAATTGTGCCCTGAGCAAAGCTTACTTTTTCTTAAGCCTTGCTGCCCCTGGGGGGCCGCTGCCGGCGGCCTCCCGGCAGTTTCGACGCGACCAGCCACCTTTCCCGACCAGAGGATAAACCTGTAAAATCTTCCCTCTCCCACCTTTCTTTTTCTTTATTGCCCCGCCCATAACGTTATATACTCTGTCAGGCAGTTGCTGAGCCTGCAGTTATCCCTTTGATCTCTGGGGGCTTTCCCGATGAGCATCCGCACCCAGCTACTGCTGTCCTATCTGGTCCTGATTCTGCTGCTGACCGCGGGTCTCTGGGCCGTGGCCGACCGGGTCCTGGAGAATATGACCCAGGGCAACCTGAAGTTTTCCGAACAAGGGGCCATGGCCATCTCCTCCGCCGACTTCCAAACGGCGCAGAAGATTCTCACCGCTTATGGGGAATACATCGTCAAAGATAAAGCCCGGGACGTGGCCACCGAGCTGGCTCATGTGCTGGCAGGGCGGAAGACCTTTAATTACAAGGAGCTGCGCCGGGACCCCAAATTACGCGCCATTGCCCTACAAACCATTTTTACCCCCCAGGGCCCGGCGGGCTATACGGATTTATACGACCGCCACGGGTATATCCTCTTTCATCCCGACCCGAACGTGGAAGGCCGCAATCAGCTGGATTGGGAGAAGCAATTCCCGGAAACCACCGCTTTGATCAAACGTTCTTTTAAGGAAGACAATGTAAGCGGTTATTTCACTTTCTTCGATAAAGAGAAGAAAGAAAAGCAGCGATACTCGGTCCGGATTCACGTGCCCGGCACTCCCTTCATCGTCGCCGCCATTGTCAACATTGATGAATATTTTCTCCCCACCCAAAGAAGGATGCAAAAGGCCTCCAAGGAAATCATCGCCCAGGCGGACCAAGCCATTGCCAAGCATGCCCTGGAGATGGAAGGGACGGTCAAGATGGCGGGGCTCCTCGCCGGAGTTTTCTTTTCCCTGGTTGCCGGACTGTTCGGGATCTATTTTGCCGCCTCCATTTCCCGGCCCCTGCGGCGCTTGCAAAAAGGGGTGAAGGAGGTGGGGGAAGGAAACTTTGCCGTGGCCGTCCCTGAAAAAGGCGCCAGAGAAGTGATGCGACTGGCCCACGCCTTTAACCTGTTGGGGGAAAAGCTCTCCGATTACATCGCCAAGCGGGATTTTATCCGGGACACCTTTGGCCGCTACGTCACCCAGGAAGTGGTGAAAAGGCTCCTGGAATCAGATGAAGCCCTGGCCCTGGGAGGGGAGATCCGGGAAGTCTCCGTGCTGATTTCCGATTTGCGGGGTTTCACCGCCTTGACCGCGGACATGGAACCGGCAGAGGTGGTCACTTTTCTTAACCGCTACCTGGGTAAGATGATCGACATTCTCACAGACTACCGCGCGGTGATCGACGAAATCATCGGGGACGGTCTTCTGGCCTTTTTCGGCGCGCCCGAACCCATGGAGGATCATCCGGTCAAAGCCGTGGCCTGCGCCCTGGCCATGCAGGCGGCCATGGAGGAAGTCAACGCCTTAAACCGGGCCGACGGCCTGCCCCACCTGGAGATGGGCATTGCCGTGAATACCGGGGAGGTGGTGGTGGGCAACATCGGCTCCGAAAGAAGGACCAAATACAGCGTGGTGGGGGCCCACGTGAACATGACCAGCCGCATCGAATCCTATGCGGTGGGTGGGCAGGTCCTCATCGGGGCCGCCACTTTTGCCCGTGTGCATAACCTCATCGACCTGGGGGAGACCATGGAGGTAAAATTAAAGGGGGTGCCGGGTAAAACCACTCTTTACGAGGTGACGGGCATCGGCGCCCCCTATGATATTCATCTGCCGGAGCGCTATGAAACCCTGACGCCCCTGGCCGAGAAAATCCCCGTCCACTTACAGCGCATCAGTGAAAAAGTGGTCATCAGCGAAACCGATGCCTGGATCGTCCAACTTTCGGAAACCACCGCCTTGCTGACCCTGGAAGGAGAACTGGGGGAATGGGAAGACATCCGCCTGCTGCTGTTGGACGCCGCCGGGCAGGAAAATCCGGAGCGGCTTTACGGCAAGGTCACCGCGGTCAAACCCGGCGACGGCCGCCACCAGGAAGCCCAAATCCGCTTTACCTCGGTCTCCCCCCAGATTTATCCCCTGATCCGGGCAGCCATCGGCCTGGCTTAGCCCCAGGTTGATCGATCCGGCGGGGATCAGACCCGCAGCAGAGTCTTCCCCGCCCATGGGTCCCCGGCCCTCCTTTCCTTAGTATCGATGCGTCTAAGGATTTTCCCCCCATTGACGATCAGGATAAAGAGAGCTATCCTCCGGACCAGGCCCATGCGTAAGATTCTTTTGTTTTTCTTAATAGCTCTGCTGATTAACGCCTCCTGCCTGCCGGCCCGGGCCGGGGAGGCGGTCTTTTTTATCCCCCAGTGGCTGCCCCAGGCCCAGTTCGCCGGTTATTATACGGCTTATGAGAAGGGTTTTTATAAAGCCCGAGGCCTTGAGGTGAAGATTCTTAAAGGAGGGCCGGATTTCCCGGTCTCGGAATTATTGGCCGACGGCCAGGCTGATTTCGGCACCATGTTCCTGACCACCGCCATCGTCAAACGGGCCCAGGGCTATAAGTTCATCAATATCGGCCAGATGGTGCAACGCTCGGCCCTGATGCTGGTGGCCAAGAAGTCCCGGGGCATAAAGACGCCTGCGGATATCCAGAACCAGAGTGTAGGTTTGTGGGGGGCGGAGTTTGCCATCCAGCCCCTGGCCTTCTTCAGGCAACACGGGCTGAAGGTGAAAATAATCCCCCAAAGCTCCACCATGAACCTGTTCCTGCGGGGGGGCGTGGCCCTGGCTTCGGCCATGTGGTACAACGAATACTATCAAATCATCCTGGCCGGGGTTAACCCGGATGAGCTCACCACCTTTTTGCTGTCCGATTATGGCCTGAAATTTCCGGAAGACGGCATCTATTGCCTGGAATCCACCTACCAAAAAGATCCCCAGCGGGCCCATAATTTCGTCCAGGCTTCTCTTGAAGGCTGGCAGTATGCCTTTAGCCATCCCGAAGAAGCCCTGGATATTGTCATGAAATACGCCAACGCCGCCCAGGTGGCCACCAACCGGGTGCATCAGGGATGGATGCTGGCCCGGATGCAGGATATCATTCTGCCGCCCGGAAGCAAGATTCCTTTGGGGTGTCTGGAGGAAGAGACCTATCTCCAGGTAGCCCGGGAGCTCAAAAAAAACGGCTTGATTCATATGGTCCCGGATTTCTCCCGGTTTCATATCGATTGCAGGTCCAACTGCAGGTCCGGTAATGAAAAATAGCGGCCTGGCCACCAGACTCACTTTTTTCATTCTGGCCAGCACGGCCGTCATTTTCGTTCTGGCCCTGGCTTATAATTACTATTTTTCCAGGTCCACCATTATGGCGGAAGTAACGACGGACGCCAGAAACCTAGCTTTGGCCACCGGCAATAAAATCGAGACCCTCCTCCAGGGAGTGGAAAAAATCCCCCGGTCCCTGGCCGCCATTATGGAAGAGCGTCCCTACTCCCGGAAGGAACTGGTACGCCTGATAAAACGCCTGCTTGTCAATAACCCGGAAATTTACGGCATCTCCACTTCCTTCGCCCCCTTCACCTTCGACCCCAAGAGCTATTATTTCGCGCCATACGCCTATCGCGGCCTGGGGAAAATCAAGGTCACTTTTTTGGGCAGCAACACCTACCGTTACTTCTTTCTGGATTGGTATCAAATCCCCACCATCCTCCAGACCCCCTTATGGAGTGAGCCTTATTATGATGAAGGGGGCGGCAACATTATCATGTCCACCTTTTCCCAGCCGTTTTACCGGGAAAGGGAGGGCAAGAAAGAGGTTTGGGGGGTGGTGACCGCGGACGTCAACCTCATGGGGCTCAAAGACCTGGTGGCTGCGGTCTCCATTTACCAGAGCGGCTATGCCTTTCTCATCTCCCAAAACGGCATCTTTGTTACCCATCCGGATAAACGCCTGATTATGCGGGAAAGTATTTTCTCGGTGGCCGCGGCCCGGCATGACCCGGAGCTGCGCCGCATCGGCCGGGACATGATCCGGGGCGGACACGGCTTCATGCCGGTGAACGACTTTGTTTCCGGGAAAAAATCCTGGATGTACTACACCCCCTTGGGGTCCACCGGCTGGACCCTGGGCGTCATCTTCCCGGAAGCGGAATTGTTCGCCAACGTCCAACGCTTGAGCGAGCGGCTGATGTTCATCGGCCTGATTGGTCTGGCCTTTTTGGGGGTGGTGATCACCTTGCTGGCCCGGTCCATCACCAAACCTTTAAGAACCCTGGCCCGGAGCACCGCGGCCCTGGGCCACGGGGATTTTTCCGTGACCGTGCCGGAGAGCGGCGCCAGAGAAACCAGGCAGCTGGCCCAATCCTTCAACGCCTTAGGGGAGCAGCTCACGGAATATATGGCCAAGCGCGATTTCATCCGGGACACCTTCGGCCGCTACGTCACCCAGGAAGTGGTGAAGAGGCTCCTTGAATCGGAAGAGGGCCTGGCTTTGGGGGGTGAAACCCGGGAGGTGACCCTGCTCTTTTCCGACCTGAGGGGCTTCACCGCCTTGACCGCGGACATGGACCCGGAGCAGGTCATCACCTTTTTAAACCGCTACCTGGAGAAGATGATCGAGGTCCTCCTGGAGTATCGCGCGGTGATCGATGAAATTATGGGGGACGGCATCCTCGCCTTTTTCGGCGCGCCCGAACCCCTGGAGGACCACCCGGCAAGGGCCGTGGCCTGCGCCCTGGCCATGCAGGAGGCCATGGAGGAGATCAACGCCTTAAACGCCGCCGACGGGCTGCCCCTCCTGGAGATGGGCATTGCCGTGAATACCGGCACGGTGGTGGTGGGCAACATCGGCTCCGAGCGGCGCACCAAATACAGCGCCGTGGGCGCGGACGTGAACTTTGCCGCCCGGATCGAATCCTACGCTTTGGGCGGCCAGGTGGTCATCGGCCCCTTTACCTACCAGCGGGTGAAGGATATGATCGAAGTGGGCTCGTTTATCCAGGCGCAGATGAAGGGCTTTCCGGAGGCCACCCTCTACGAAGTGCGGGCCATTCACGGCCCCTTTAACCTGCGCCTGCAAGAACGCCGGGAAATCTTGCAGCCCCTTAAAGGCGATCTACGGGTTAACATCTACCGCATCCAAAATAAAATCATCACCGGCCCCACTATCACGGCTGAGATTATCCAGTTGGGCGAGAACGTAGCCGTGGTCCGCTTCACCGGTGAGCTGGCGGCCTGGGAAGACGTGCGCCTGCATTTGCTGGACGCCGACAACCTGGAAATTCCCGGAAAGATTTACGGCAAGGTGACGGCCGTGGCAGCAGGGGAGGGCGATCTCCGGGAGGCCCATATCAGCTTCACTTCGGTACCCCCGGAAAGCCGGACGATTATTCAAGCAGCCCTGGAGGGAGAACCACAGGCCTGATTCCCCACCGCATCTCAGATACCCACGCCAGGCGGCTCCGCTGGCGGAGTAGAGAATCCCATGAGTATCCGCACTTATCTGGTTCTTTCTTACCTGGCCCTTATTCTGTTGACCCTGGGCCTGGCCGAGCTCTTCGACCACATCGCCTTCAAGCTCACCGAGCAGAACCAGGTAATTGTCCGGGAAAACCTGGAAGGCTTGACCGCGGCCAACTATCGGCTCTCCGAAGAATTTTTAACCGCCTACGCGGAAAGACTCGTGGAAGCCAAAGCCGAGGCCGTGGCTATGGAGGTCTCCTTTCTCATCGGCGGCCGCCAGTCCTATAATTATCAGCAACTTCGCCATAACAAGCGTCTCCGGGCCATTGCCACCCAGGATATTCGCACCACGGAGGGGGTAGCGGGCTACGTGGACTTAAATGACAAGACCGGCCTTAATATCCTGCATCCCAACCCCCGGGTGGAAGGCAGAAACTTTTCGGAATGGCAAGATGAGTTTCCGGAGATGTGGCGCCTGGTTTCCGAGGCTTTTACCAAACCCAAAGTAAAAGGTTATTACACCTTTCTGGACAGAAAAAACCGGCCCCGGAAGAAGTTCATGGTTCTGGTGCACGTGCCCCGGACTCCTTTCTTTCTGGTGGCCGCGGTGAATATCGATAAATTCTTCCTGCCGGCCCAGGCCAGAATCAAAAAGGCCTCCCAGGAGAGAATGACCCAGGCCGACAACTCCATTCAAGCGTCCGCCGAGGCCATCAACCGGGAGATCAAGTTTGTCAGCATCATCGGCGGGATTATCTTCACCATCATTGCCGGGCTTTCCGGACTTTTCTTTGCCGGCGCCCTGTCCCGGCCTATTTTTCGCCTGCGGGACGGGGTGAGAAAAATGGGGGAGGGCGATTTGACCGTCACTGTGCCGGAAACCGGGGTCAAAGAGCTGGTGCAGCTGTCCCAATCTTTTAACCTCCTGGGGCGGCAACTCATTGATTATATGGAGAAACACGACTTTGTCCGGGACACCTTCGGCCGCTACGTCACCCAGGAAGTGGCCCGGAAGCTCTTAGACGACAAAGAGGCCCTGGAGCTGGGCGGGGAAACCCGGGAGGTCTCCCTCATCATGTCCGACATCCGGGGCTTTACGGCCCTCACCGCGGAGATGGAACCGGCCCAGATCATCACCTTTTTGAACCGTTATTTAAGCCGGATGATCGAAATTCTCTTAGACCACCAGGCGGTCATTGACGAGATCATGGGAGACGGCATCCTGGCCTTTTTCGGCGCGCCCGAACCCATGGCCGACCATCCGGCCCAGGCCGTGGCCTGCGCCCTGGCCATGCAGGGGGCCATGGAGGAGATCAACGCCTTAAACGCCGCGGACGGCCTGCCTCACCTGGAGATGGGCATTGCCGTGAATACCGGCACGGTGGTGGTGGGCAACATCGGTTCGGAGAGGCGCACCAAATACAGCGTGGTGGGCGCGGACGTGAACTTCGCCGCCAGGATCGAGTCCTACGCCCTGGGGGGCCAGGTGCTCCTGGGCCCCTCCACTTATCAGCGGGTGCAGGATTTAATCGACGTGGGCGTCACCATCCGGGCGGAGATGAAGGGGGTGCCGGAACCGGCCACCCTTTATGAGGTGCGGGCCATCCATGGGCCCTATCAACTGCGCCTGGAAAAACGGCAAAAAACCCTGCGGCCCCTGGCCACCAGCCTGCCGGTGCAGATCTACCGCCTCCGGGACAAAATCCTCACCGGCGCCAGCACCAAAGCCGATGTCACCCAGTTGTGCGACTCCGCGGCCGTGGTCCGTTTCAGCGGCGAACTGGTCGCCTGGGAAGACGTACGCCTCCATTTCCTGGATGCGGCCCACCGGAAAATTCCCGGGAGAATCTACGGCAAGGTGACCCTGGTGGAACCCGGAGATGATGGGCAGCGCCGGGCTCACATCCACTTTACCTCGGTCCCCCCGGAGAGCCGGGCCTTTATCAGGGAGGCTCTGGGAGGAACTTGAGAGATTGTGGGGGCCAGAGGCTTGAGGCCCCTGCTCCTCTCCCAAGGTCGCAACCTCTACCTTTCCCGCCGCCGCACCCAGGCCTTGCGGGCCTCATCGGCCAGGAGCATGAGGGGCGGAAAGATGAGCAGGAAGAGAAAATCGCTCAGGTGCAGCGGCGCGGTTTGAAAGATGCGCTGCAAGAAAGGAATATAGCTCAGGGCCAGAAGGATGGCGATCTCAAAGATGATCCCCCAAAGCAGCAGGCGGTTGGTAAACAAGCCCACCGTGAAGATGGATTCCCGCTCGGTGCGAATAGCCAGGGCGTTGCCGATCTGGGCGGCCGCAATGCCGGCCAGGCACATGGTGGTGGCCCGGGCATAGAGGGGACCGCTGGCCGCCATTTCCAATCCGGGCCGCCAGCCAGCCATAAAATAGACGAAGAAGTAGGAGGCCATAGCCGCGCCGGCGTTGAGCACCCCCAAAAAGGTGAAACGCGCGGCCAGGGGCCAGTCAATGAGGTGTGCCCTGCGGGACCGGGGAGGCCGATTCATAATCCCCGGTTCGGGAGGTTCCGCACCCAGGGCCAATCCCGGTAGGAGGTCGGTCCCCAGGTCCACGGCCAGGATTTGCATGATATTCAGAGGCAGCGGAATCCCCAAGAGCACAAAGAGGACAAAAGGAACTGCTTCCGGGATGTTGCTGTTAAAAATATAGGTGATGAACTTCTTGATGTTGGCGTAAACCGCCCGCCCTTCCTCAATGGCGGCGACGATGGAGGCGAAGTTGTCATCCGCCAGGACCATGGACGCCGCCTCCTTGCTCACTTCCGTTCCTCTTAGGCCCATGGCCACGCCGATGTCCGCGGCTTTCAAGGCCGGACCGTCGTTCACCCCGTCGCCGGTGACCGCCACCACTTCTCCCAGATTATGCAAGGTGGTGACCAGGCGCAGCTTTTCCTCCGGAGAGGTGCGGGCGAAGACCAGATCCTCTCGGCGCTTAAGAATTCTCCGCAACTGCACCTCCGGCAGGCGGGAGACTTCGTCGCCGGTGAGGAGGGGAAAATGCCGGTCCACTTTCATGCCGATCTCCCTGGCCACAGCCCGGGCAGTGCCCCCGAAATCCCCCGTAATCATGACGATACGGACACCGGCGCCGTGGCAGCTCTCTATAGCGGCAGGCACCTCGGGCCGGGGCGGGTCTATCATGCCGGTGATGCCAAGAAAGTTAAGATTGCTCTCCGCCTGGGCCTGTCCCAGGTCCGGGCCATCCACCTCCTTATAGGCCAGGCCCAAAAGCCGCAAGCCCCTCTGGGCCAAGTCGTTCAAAACCTGGATAAGCCTGGCCCGCTCCTGGAAAGTAAGGCCCCGTCTGCGGCCTTGCCAGTCCGTAATATTATTGCACAAAGGAAGCAGATTTTCGGGAGCCCCTTTGACCCAACAATAAAGCCTCCCCTCCGGAGAGACGTTAATAGTGCTCATGCGCTTGCGCACCGACTCGAAGGGAAAGACCTTGAGCCGGGGAGAGGCGGCACGCAAGGCCTCGGGGTCCTGTCCCGCTTTGGCGGCCAGCACCAGCAGGGCGGCTTCACTGGGGTCCCCCACCACCCCGGAGCCCGATTCCTTTAGGGCCGCGTTGTTGCACAGGACCGCACAAGAGATAGCCCAGTGGAGAAGCGGGCTGTCCCGTTGCTCCGGGGAGAGGCTTTTTCCTTGCAACGCCAGGAGCCCTTCAGGGTTAAAGCCGGTACCGGAGACCTCCAGCAATTCCCCGCCCAGAAAAAGGCGCTCCACCATGATTTCATTGGTGGTCAAAGTGCCGGTCTTGTCGGTGCAAATGACGGTGGCCGCGCCCAAAGTCTCCACGGCTGACAGCTTTTTGACCAGCGCGTTCTTCCGGGCCATGCGCTGCACACCCATGGCCAGGGAGAGGGTCAGGGTGGGCAGCAGTCCCTCGGGCACAAAGGCCACGATCATGCCCACTGCGAAGATCAGGCTGGTGAACAGGGAAAGCTTGCCGGTGAGGATACCCACCAGAAGATCGGAA
>JAQTXE010000356.1 GCA_028688935.1 Syntrophales bacterium | reverse complement strand
GGCGGCCGTCTCCGCAGTTATTCTCCTTTACTTCAACATCCCCTTTTTTTGGTCATATTTGCTTCTCCTCCTCGTTTTATTCATTATTTTCCTGACCTTTTTCCCGAACCCCCATGTGAAGATGGGCAAATTTATTGCCAATACGGCTACCGTGATTGCTACCTTCTTTATCCTGGCCGTGTTTCTGGAGATCTGTTTATATATTGCCCCTCATTTTTTTATGGCCAGCCGCAATCCGGACATTCTGGGAGAATTTTCGGATTTTACCAGCAGGGGCTATTTAACCCCGGCAGTATTTAATAAAGAGAAAGGCGTTTTCAGAATCCTGAGTATCGGTGATTCGTTTGCGGCAAATTTCCCGGACGGCAACAGAAATCATAATTATAATGCTTTCCTGCAAAAAAAATTCGCTCAACTCAGCGGCAGGAAAGTCGAGATCGTCAATGCCGGGATGATTTGTACGGGTCCGGGTTACTATCTGCATACCCTGAACAAATTTGGCGGCCGTTTTCAGCCTGATCTGGTCTTGGTGGGTTTCTTTGAGGGTAACGATTTTCTGGAATACGAATGCAACGATAACTTTGGAGATCTTATCTGGGAGCCCCATGAACTGAAACGAAAAATCCTGGGTTATCGGAATTTTGACGGTTTCCGGTTATCTAAACTGATACGCCACAGGTATATCCAATATCGGGAAAAATGGCGCATGGCTCAGCTGGTTAAGGAAAAAGGCCCCCAGGCCGCGGGAAGTTTCTCCGAAGAATCTTTCATGGGGGTGGAGCGGGCCAGAACCGTCTTTTTTAAAAAAGATCGCCAGGCCTTCCTGGATGGTTTATGGCGGCAAGGCGCCCCGGTCATGCTCCGGATCAAACAATGGTGCGACGACCGGAAGGTGCCCCTGGTTCTGGCCATCTTCCCGGACCAGCTCCAGGTGGATCAGGCTTTGCGCCAGGAACTCTTCCGGAGATATAAGATCAGAGAAGACTCCCTGGACCTGGATTATCCCAACAGTCTGCTGCGCAGGTTTTGCCGGGAAAATCACATCTATTGCCTGGATTTATTCCCGCCCTTTCAAAAAGCCGGCAAGACCAGAGAATTATATCTGCTGCACAATACCCATTGGAACGCCGCCGGCAACCGCCTGGCCGCGGACCTTATCTTCCAATTCCTGATGGAGCATAAGCTGATAAAGTCCAATTAACTTGAGCTGCAACGCTGCCTCTAGGGGACAACTTCCCAGTTCCGGAGCATCTTTTCTCCTTCCTGGCACCCGCTGAGGATGACACAAAAAATCACCCCTTGGATGACAGAATATCCTCCTGATGTTATCTTTAAATAATGCTCAAACGCACCTTCATCCATCTCCCCGGCGTAGGGGAGCATACCGAGGCCCGTTTCTGGCGCCAGGGTTTTCGTACCTGGGAAGATTTCTTGGCGGCAGAGGAAGTGCCGGGCCTGGGCCGGGAGCGGGTGACGCAACTGCGCGCCGGGGTGGAGGAATCTCTGGCCCACGAAGACGACCCCGGGTATTTCGGCCCCCGCCTCCCCGTAGCCGAACGCTGGCGCCTCTTCCGCCGCTTCCGGGAGCGGGCCGCGTACCTGGACATCGAAACCACGGGTTATACCTGGCCGGGCCTCCAGGTGACGGTGGTGGGCCTCTATGACGGCCACACCATGCGCCAGTTCATCCACGGCGAGAACCTGGAGGAATTCCCCCAGGCCTTGGAAAACCTGGACCTGCTGGTCACTTTTAACGGCTCCCAATTCGATCTCCCCGTGCTCCGGGCTTATTTCCCGGACCTGGAACTGCCGCCGGTGCACCTGGATTTACGTTTTATCCTGGCCAGCCTGGGCTTTAAAGGCGGTCTGAAGCGCATCGAACCCCGCTTCGGCATCCACCGGCCCCCGGAGGTGAACGGCATGGACGGTTACGAGGCCGTGCTCCTTTGGGACCGCCACTGCCGGGGCGATTACTCCGCCCTGCCCACCCTCCTCACCTACAACCGGGAAGACGTCATCAACCTGGAAACTCTGATGGACCAGGCCTTTAACCTGGCTGAGAATCGCCTGATTGGAGAAGGGGGATAAGGGCCTGCGCCCCTTACCTCCTCCCCCAATCCCTTAATATTTTCTCGAAAAATTAGACTGGGGAAGGCGGGGCCGATAGCCCCGCCTTCCCCAGCCTCTCTATGCGGGTTGGGGAGGTGGATGTGGGGGGGCAGGGACCTCAGGTCCCTGCCCCCTCCCCCCACAATCACCTGCCAAAATCTGATTGAGCTAAGGGTGCTGCTGTCGTAAGATAAATTTGGTAAAATATTATGGATTGGAGTCTTCATGTTTTATTCCCGCATGCTCATTCCCACTCTCAAAGAAAATCCCGCGGAGGCGGAAGCTGTTTCCCACCGTTTGCTCTTGCGCGCCGGCATGATCCGCAAGCTGGCTTCGGGTATCTATAATTATCTGCCCCTTGGCTTAAGGGTGCTGCGCAAGGTGGAGCGCGTGGTCCGGGAAGAGATGAGCCGGGCCGGGGCCCAGGAAGTGCTGCTGCCCGCGGTGCAGCCCGGGGAGTTGTGGCAGGATTCGGGCCGCTGGCAGATTTACGGCAAGGAGTTGCTGCGGTTTAAGGACCGCCATGGCCGGGACTATTGTTTCGGGCCCACCCACGAAGAGGTGATCACCGACCTGGTACGGGGGGAGGTCCAATCCTACCGGCAACTTCCCCTCAACCTCTACCAGATCCAGATGAAGTTCAGGGACGAGATGCGCCCCCGCTTCGGGCTGATTAGAGGCCGGGAATTCCTGATGAAGGACGGCTACAGCTTCCACGTGGATGAAGCCGACGCCGAGGCCTGCTACCAGGACATGTATGACGCCTATAACCGCATCTTCCAGCGCTGCGGCCTGCGCTTCAAGGTGGTGGAAGCGGACTCCGGCCCCATCGGCGGCAGTTTCTCCCATGAATTCATGGTCCTGGCGGAGACCGGGGAAGACTTGCTGGCCTCCTGTCTGGCCTGCGACTATGCCGCCAACCTGGAAAAGGCGGAGGTGGTGCTGGCCGCGGCCAACCCCGAACCTGCGGAGGCAGCCTGGTACTTCGAAGAGGTCTCCACCCCGGAGGTGCGCACCGTGGAGGAAGTGGCCGCGTTCCTCAACGTCTCCCCCGGAGAAATCGTCAAAACTTTGATCTATGAAACTGAGAAGGAGCCAGTGGCGGTCCTCATCCGGGGGGATCACGAAGTCAACGAAGTGAAGGTAAAAAACCTCTTGGGCGTGATGGACCTGACCCTGGCCGGGGCCGACAAGGTTAAGGAACTTACCAAGGCAGAGGTAGGCTTCGCGGGACCGGTGGGGCTCAACCTCCCCATCTACGCCGACCAGGCCGTGGCCGCCTTGGGGTCTGCGGT
>JAQTXE010000355.1 GCA_028688935.1 Syntrophales bacterium | reverse complement strand
CCCTGCCCTCTTTTACGAGCCCATCGCCAAAGGTTTGGTGGAATGCCGCCTCTGTCCCCGGAAGTGCGAGGTCAAAGACGGAGAGCGGGGGGATTGCCTGGTCCGGGAAAACCGGGGGGGCAAATACTTTACCCTGGTTTACGGCAACCCTTGTGCGGTGCACCTGGACCCCATCGAAAAAAAACCCCTCTTCCACGTCCTTCCCGGCACCCTTTCGTACTCCATCGCCACCGCGGGCTGCAACCTGCATTGCAAATTCTGCCAGAACTGGGAGATTTCCCAGACCCGGCCGGAAAAGACCATTAACTATATGCTGCCGCCGGATAAAGTGGTGGCCGGAGCCCGGGCCGGGGATTGCCCGTCCATCGCTTATACCTACGTGGAGCCCCTGATCTTCTATGAGTACATGCTGGACTCGGCCCGCCTGGCCAAGAAAGCGGGGATTCTCAATGTCTGCCACTCCGCGGGCTACGTCAATTCCCAGCCCCTGGAAAAATTGGCGGAAGTCCTGGACGCGGCCTGCATCGACCTCAAGTCCTTCGACCCCCAGTTCTACCGGGACCTGGTGGGGGGGGAGTTGGCCCCGGTGCTCCGGACGCTGAAGACCCTGCGCCAAAAGAAGGTGCATCTGGAGATCGTCAACCTCCTCATTCCCACTTTCAACGACCAGCCGGAGACCCTGGCCAAGATGTGCGCCTGGATCAAAGACGAGCTGGGCCCCTTGACGCCCCTGCACTTCTCCCGGTTTTACCCGCTCTATAAGATGCGCAACCACTACCCCACACCGGTGAGCACCCTGGAAAAATCCCGGGAGATCGCCCTCAAAACCGGCCTGAAATACGTCTACCTGGGTAATATCCCGGCTAATCCGGCTGAAAACACCTATTGCCATAGCTGCGGCAAAATGATCATCCAACGCACCGGCTACCGGTTGGGAGAGATGCACTTGAAGGACGGGGCCTGCGGGTATTGCGGGGCGAAGATTCCAGGGATTTGGAAGCAAAAGGCGTAGTTTTCAGTTTTCAGCTTTTACTCTTCGGTTTCCAACAACTATCGCTTGGATCAAGCCCACTATTCAATATTATAAGGCGACCACAGACCGCCCGATGCTGGTTTAAATCTCAACCTAAAACTTGTAATCTCTGCCACAGTGTTTTTTTGTCATCCTGAGCGGAGCGAAGGATCTCGTATTTTGGCGCTTAGGGTTCCCATTCAGGGGGTAATCATCGACAAGGTCTGGAAAAGTTGTGCTGCCAAAAGCGAGATTCTTCACTACGCTGCGCTCCGTTCAGAATGACAGAAGAGGGACTTTCGCAGAGGTCGCAACCTTGATGAACTCGCAAAAAGTCATTTTCACCCCCCTCACCCTAACCCTCTCCCCCGAGGGGAGAGGGGATTAATGAGGAATATCGATGTAGTATACATTAAGATCGGGGGTAAATCATTCCGAAACGGTGGTCCATTTAGACCTTTTACGAATCCATCAATCTTGAATTTTGAACCTCAAAACTGACCACTGATTACTGATTACTGTTCACTGGCCACTGGCCACTGACCACTGACTACTGACCATGTCCTGGAAATGCGGCATCATCGGCCTGCCTAACGCGGGCAAAAGCACCATCTTCAACGCCCTCACGGCCGCGGGCGCGGAAACGGCCATCTATCCCTTCAGCACCATCGACCCCAACCTGGGGGTGGTGCCGGTGCCGGATACCCGCTTGACGGCCCTGGGGGAATTGCTCAAGCCGGAGAAGCTCACCCCCACCGCCATTGAATTCGTGGACGTGGCCGGGCTCATTGCCGGGGCCTCTAAGGGTGAGGGCCTGGGCAACCAGTTCCTGGGCCATATCCGGGACGTGGACCTCTTGGTGCACGTAGTGCGCTGCTTCGCTTCAGCCCAATGCCCCCACCCCTTAGGCGGCCTCAATCCGCTGCGGGACGTGGAAGTGGTGGAGACCGAACTCCTGCTGGCCGACCTGGAAATCCTGGGACGCCAGCGCCTGAAAGTGGAGAAGAAAGTCCGGGCCGGGGAAAAAGCCGTGGCCGCGGCCCTGGCGGCCATGGCCCGGGTGGAAGAGGGCCTGAATAAGGGCCGGTGGGCTAAGGACTTAAACCTCAGCGCCCCGGAACTGGAGCACCTGGAGGTCGTCCCGCTCCTCACCCTAAAGCCCTGTCTCTTCGTGGCCAACTTGAGTGAAGAGGAGTTCCAGGGGGGCGAGCATTATCAGGCTTTAAAGGATTTAACCGCGGCCCGGGGCGCGCCTCTGGTCCCCATTTTGGGGGACCTGGAAGCGGAGCTCCAGGAACTCCCCAGGGAGGAGCAACAAGAATTCCTGGCCGGTCTGGGCCTGCCCGAATCCGGCATCCACCGCTTGATTCAGGAGAGTTACCGGCTTCTGGGGCTGGTGACCTTTTATACCATCGTCGGGGTCGAAGTGCGGGCCTGGACGGTGCCCCAGGGCACAGCCCTACCCCAGGCCGCGGGCCGGGTGCACTCGGATATGGAAAAAGGCTTCATCCGGGCCGAAGTGATGGACTTTATTGACCTGCAAAATTACTGCAGCCAGGCCAAGGTCCGGGAAGCCGGACGCCTGCACGTGGAAGGCCGGGACTATAAGGTCCGGGATGGGGAGATACTGTTATTCCGCTTTTCTAAATAAAGCTATCAGCTTTCAGCGATCAGCTTTCAGCTTTTTAATAATAAAAACCAAAACAAACATTGGGGATTTGTTCATCTCGATTACATCCCAAGTCTCTGCTCTCCGGCATTTTATCATTTAGCTGAACGCTGATAGCTGAAAGCTGACAACTCCCCCCCGAAATTATTTCCAGAAGCCTCGCCCTTTCTTTCTCTGGGAAAATATGATAATAAATTAGTGGGAGGTGAATCAGGATGTTCCAGATTGGCCAGTTGGCCGTTTACCCCGCCCACGGAGTGGGACTAATCGAATCAATCCAGGAACGGGTCATCTCTGGGAATGTACATAAATTTTACATCATGCGCCTGTTAGATAACGACATGATTATCATGATTCCCATGAGCAACGCCGAAAACGTCGGTCTCCGGGATATCATCGACAGCAACTCGGTCCCCGAAGTTTATGAAATCCTCAGCCTCCGGCCATCCCGCATCAACAATCAGACTTGGAACCGCCGCTACCGGGATTACATGGATAAAATCAAGACCGGTTCTCCCTTCCGGGTAGCGGAAGTGCTGCGCGATTTGACTCTCCTCAAAACCGAAAAGGACCTCTCCTTCGGAGAGCGCAAGATGCTGGACACCGCCAAAAACCTGCTGGTCAAAGAACTCTCGTTAGTGAATGAAAAGCAGGAAGATGAAATCGAAGCCCAACTGCAGGAATTATTGGAAAATAGCTGAGTCGTCTGCTCCTCCCCTGAGTTTTAACCGCCTGACCTG
>JAQTXE010000089.1 GCA_028688935.1 Syntrophales bacterium | reverse complement strand
AAGATTTCTTCTAATTCCGCCGGACGGGTGTTCAACTCTTCCAGTTTCACCGGAAAACCAGGGAGATCGAGCCAGGAGAGGGAACCCGCTCCCCCTAAAACCACCTGGGCCCGGTAATTGAGGGCTCTCTTCTCCAGCACCCGGCCCGAAGGGGAGAGAAGCGGAGTCTCCAGGGAGAGTTCGCACACCACCCGCCCATCTTCCTGCCGGAGACGCTGGCAAGTGATGTAGGACTCGATGGCCACCTCCGGCGGAATCTCGATAACCTCGGAAAGAACTGCTTCCCGGACCGCCTGCACCTCCAGATAAGGATAGAAGAGGCGGGAAGTTTCCATGAAGGTTTCCATGGCCATGATCGTCGAGACCAGGGGGTGTTTCAGGAATTTGAAGGGCTTGTGGTCGGCGATCCACAGGTCTTTTTCCTGGGAGAAGGTCCGCGTGGCCCGCAATACTCCCTGCCGCAAAGATAGCTGGGTCACGGCGTCGATCAGGGGGAACTGTTCCGGGGCAAAGACCAGGCCGCCCGCGGTTACACCCGGGGAGGGCGGGGTGGCGCCGGTGGTGACCAGCCGGACGCTTTTGATGTCCGGGAGCCGGGACATGAACATCACCCAGACCGCGTCAGGCTCTCCCAGGAGCAGCTCCCGGCAGAAGAGTCCCGCGAGTTCCACCGGCTCAAAATAACCTACCCCCATCTTTTCCAGGAAGCGGCGCACCTCTTCGTTTTCGGCCATGCCGCTGCCGCTGATGGGGGGCAGCATCAGGGCCTTGCACCGGATTTCCGGGTGGTTCTCCCTGATCTGGCTCAAGAGGCCGGACATCATGCGGTTGGCCGCAGTATAGTTGGACTGGCCCCGGTTCCCCTGGATGGCGGCTGCGGAAGACAGGGCCACCAGGAAGCGCAAGCCGCTGGACTTGGCCGCGTGGAACAGGTTCCAGGCGCCCCGGAATTTGACGTCCAGGACGCTGGCGATCTCTTCCGGCGCCAGATCCGGGAGCAACCGGTCCCGTACCACCCCGGCGGCGTGGACGATGCCGTCGAGCCGGCCGTATTTGTCGATGATGGCCCGGACCGCGGCCTGGACCTGGGCCGGGTCGGTGACGTCACAGGAGAGATAGGTGACCTCCAGGCCCGCAGCCCGCAGGTCCGCCAGGGTCTTAAGAACCTGCCGGGCCTGCATGAGCCGGGCAATCTCCCGGCCCAGATCCTCTTGGGAGATGTCCGGCTGCTGCTGCATGATCTCCCAACGCAGGGCTTTTTCCGTGGGTTCATCTTCCTGGAGCAGTTCCACCAGCTTTGGGGCCAGGTCGATGACGGTGCGGCCCAGGATGACCACCCGGGGTTTTAAGGGGGCCAGGCCCTTGACCAGATGGGGGGTGATGCCGTAGCCGCCCCCGGAGAAGACGATTACGTCCTCGGGGCCCAGGGCCGGAACCGGTTCCCCGGAGACTGCTGACCAGGACTCCCGGCCTTCCATGGTCAGGAGCTGTCCCTGCTGATAGATGGTTTCGACCACCGGCTGTTGGGGGTCAAGAGCCTGACCCAGCGCCCGGGTCAGGTCCGCGTCCTGATCCAACCGCAGGGTGCGGCAGAGCATGGTGGGATACTCTAGAGCGCTGCTCAGGAAGAGGCCCAGAAGCCCCTGGGCCAGCAGACCCAACCCGCCGGTTTCCTCCCCGGAGCAATTAAGGGTCAAAGCAAATTTCTTCCGGGGCGCGGCCGCCAAAGCCTGCATCAGGGAGAAAAAGCCCTGGACCAGGTGGGGCAGGTCCAGCATTTCGTGGAGCTCCGGGGTCAGACTGCCGTCCAGGAGGAAGACCACTCCGGCCAGGGAGTCATCGTCCTGCATCCGGGCCGCGGCCCGGGCGGCCTCTTCCGGCTGGCGCAGGTCGAAACCTGTCTCCTCCGGTCCCGGGTGGGACTCCAGAAAAGCGAAGGTCTTGGCGTTGACGCCAAATTTTTGGCGGAAGTGGTTTTCGACCCGTTCCCGCCACTCCGACTTCAGAGTGGGGCAGAACAGGGCTACCGTATCCGCCCCGGTCAGTTCCAAGGGTCGGGGATCGAAGTCTGCCAGGGGCACCGGATGGAAGGTCAGCCGCTTGAGCTTTTCCTCCTCAGGGGCCTGGGGCTCCAGGGACTCCTGAGCCGGGGCGGCTGCAGCCTTGGCTGCCTGGGGCGCGGCCCCAGGTTCTCCGCCCCGGGCCGCGACTTCGGCAATCTTGGAGGCCAGTTCCCGGACGGTGCGAACATCCATGAAGTCTTCGATGCGGATTTCAATGCCGAACTTGGTTTCGGCCGCGTCCATGATCACCGGCAGGCGGCTGGAGCGGATAGCCAGGTCGGTGCGCAGGTCCATGTCCGGCTCAATCTCATCCCGGTCGTAACCGGTGGCCTCCATGATGAGGAGGATCACCTCTTCCAGATAGTCGGAGACTGCCTGGGTCCCTGCCGGGGCAGGCACCGCGGCTGCGGGGGCGGGCAGGGCCGCGGCGGCTGCAAAAGCCGAGGTGAGGGCCGAGGCCTGGCTCCCGGCCATCTGCCGGGCTTGCAGCCACTGCTCCAGACTTTCCTCGGAGAAATTAGGGTCATGCTCCCGGCGGATGGCCGCCAGCAATCCGGGTTCCAAGAACCGTCCGAAGCTCTCCAGGACAAAGGCGTTGATCTCCCGCTGGATGATGCGCTCCATGGGGTCCGCCGGGGTCACCGGCGCCAGGCCGGCGCGCGGCGTTCCGGACGCCGCCGGCGCCGAGGCCGGGCGCTGGCTCTGCACCGTGGGGAAGGAGATGAATTTTAACGGCTTAGGCGTGGTGAGATGACCCCCGGCCACCAGTTGGGCGGTGGCCGTCTTCAGGGTCTGGCTTTCCGCCTCGGCCAGGCAGGTGGCAATACACTGGGGCGACTCCAGGGTTTCGGTGATGAGATTGCTGAGAGCGTCTCCCGGCCCCACTTCCAAAAAGGCCCGGATGCCGAAATCCTGCCACAAGGTGCGGACATTGCTGATCCACTGCACCGGAGATTCCAGGTGGGCCATGACGATCTTTTTGATGGCCTCCGGGTCATCGGGGAAGGGCTCCTTGGTGGTGTTGGAGATCACCGGGATCTGGGGAGCATGGAAGGGGAGGGGGGTGATGAAGTCCAACATATCATCATGGATCACCCGCATGATGGGAGAATGGAAGGACATGCTGACCTTGAGCTGGGTGGCCCGGTAGCCATCGGCCTTGATATCTAGCCGCAAGGCCTGGACGGTGTTAGTCTCTCCGCCAATCACTATCTGGTTGGGGGCGTTGTAGTTGGTGATAAAGACTTCCTTTAAGGCCTCAACCTTGGCTTCCACCAACTCCAGCGGCATATCGGTGGCGATCATGATGCCGGGGTCCAGGTTCAGCAGGCAGGCTTTGTCCATGCAGATGGCCCGCTGGTTCACCAGGCGGAAGCCGTCTTCAAAGGAGAAGACTCCGGAGATAGCCAGGGCCGTGAGTTCTCCCAGGCTGTGGCCGGCCATGGCCGCGGGCTTAATGCCCAGGGAGAGGAGGTACTGCACCATGGCGTATTCCAGGGTGAAGGTGGCGGGTTGCTGCCAGCGGGTCTTCTGGAGGTCCTCTTCCCGGTTATTAAAGATTAAATCCAAAAGATCGAAATCCGCGAAGGACGCGGCCTGGTCCATATACTCCCTGATGATCGGGAAGTTTTCATAGAGCTCCTTGCCCATGCCGGCGTATTGGGCCCCCTGCCCGGGAAAGACCAGGGCCAGGGGAGGAGGCGTGACGTTCTCCGGCCCCAGGAAGACTCCTTTGCGCCCCAGGACCCGCAGGGTCTTCTCCGGCAGAGGACCGCTCACGGAGAGGGGTTCCAATGCCTGAATGCGGTCTAAAGCCTCCTTTTCGGAGCCGGCTGCCAGGGCCACTCGGTAGGGATGCCCGTCCAGGGTGGTACGGCCGCAAATAACGCCAATGGGGGGGTCAACTGCCGGCCCTTCATCCACAACCTCGGCAGCCTCTGGCGGCAGAGACACCAACACGGTGTCCCGGCCGTCCAGGGATTCTTCCAGGTGCATGACATAATTGGAGCCGCCGAAACCGAAGGAATTTACCTGGAGCCGCCGGGGCCGTCCATTGCCGGCCGGCCACTCCAGGGGCTCGGTGGCCACCTGCAGCCCGGATTCCTCGATGCCCATGGAGGGATCATGGTTCCGGTAGTTGAGGGTGGGGGGAAAGACCCCGGTATTCATGCCGGAGACGCCCCGGATGAGGCTGTTAAGACCGGAGGCGCCCAGGGTGTGGCCGATCTGGGATTTGAAAGAGGATAAGACGGTGCGGCCGTTGCCCTGGTAAAAGGTCTGGAGGGCCTTGACCTCTTCCACGTCCCCTTGAAAGGTGGCGGTGGCATGGCATTCCACCAGATCCACCGTGTCCGGGCCGTAAGGCACGTCCTCAAACGCGGCCCGGATGGCGATCTCCTGGGTGTCCCGGGAGGATTCCACCAGCCCCAAATTATTGTTGGAGGCGCCGGCGCCGGTGAGGTAGGCATGCACCTTAGCACCCCGGCGCCGGGCCACCGACTCCGACTCGATGACGATCATGCCGCCGCCTTCCCCTAGCACCATGCCGTCCCGGGTGAGGTCAAAGGGACGGCTGCCTTCCTCCGGGGGGCGCGGCTCCCCGGAGATGCCCGCCAGGGCCCCCAGGGCGGAAAATTCCAGGAAGTGCATGGGGGTAAGATTCTCTTCGCCGCCGCCGACGATGGCCGCGTCGATGATGCCGTTGTTGATCATCTGGATGGCGCTGTACAGGGCCACCAGAGAAGTGGCGCAGGCCGCGGACACTGCAAAACTGGGACCCCTAAAGCCGTATTTATTGGAGATAAAACCGCCGGCAGTGCAGTTGAGCCTTCCCAGCAAGGTGGTGTCGTCAATGGCCAGCCGCCCGTCTTTCACCTCATTGGTGATGGCCTCCGCCAATTCCGGGGACAGGGGCACCACCCGCTGAATGGTTTGCAGGATTTCGTCCCAGGCCCCCCGCACCAAAAGGTCCATGAGGGTGCCCGCGGCTTCGCCGGAGTTTTGGGAGATGAGCACGCCGATGCGCTCCGGGGGAATATCGGCGGAAAGAATACCGGATTCCTTAATGGCCTGGGCCGCCAGCCACAAGGTGAGCCTGGTGGCATGGGTCATGGTGCGAAAGTCCTGGGGGGCAATATCCAGGTCTTTCCTTGAGATGGATAGATGATGGAAGGCGCCCACCTGGCAATAGGTTTTCTCCGGGGTCCGGGGCCGGGGATGATAGAAGAGTTGATGATTCCAGCGTTCCGGCGGCACCAGGGTGATGCCGCTTTTCATGGCCTGAGCGGCGGCCCAGACTTCGGCGGGGGAGTTCCCCAGGGCGTTCACCAGGCTCATGCCGGTGATGGCGATCCTTTCCCGGCCTTCCCGGCGAGAGGCGGGGCCCCGATGCCGGTGGCCCGCGGTTGCGGGTCTAGGGGAAGCCCCCACTTCCGGCTGCTCCAAGCTAATAGGACCCTCAGCCAACTCCCGGTGCAGCTCCGCCAGGGATTTGACCTGGGTGATGGCGCCGGCGCAGGCCCCGCTCATGAACTGGCCCTGGTCCAGACAGGCATCCTCGGGCAACCGGGGGCCTTCAGGCCCTGTCGTGCCCCGGGCGGCCACCAAGAGGCTCCCCGCAGCCAGGGTTTCCATGTCCCGGCGAAAAGAGGCTTCATCCAGACGGCCACAGCGAAAATCCTGTTCCAGCGCGGCGATGCGGTCCAGGGCCGGGGTCTTTAAGGAACGGACCCGGAGCCCGGAACATTCCCCGCTAATCACCGTGGCACCGGGCGCGGATTCCAGAATGAGGCGCTGATACAGGGCGGATAAGGCCCCGGTGCTGACGATCTCTTGAGTGGCCAGGTAAACGGTGCCCATTTGCAGGGCGTCGGCCCCCAGCATGGCGGCCATGACGGCCGTCTCCCGGTTATAGATGCCCCCGGCCAGGATCAGGCGGCGGCCTTCCAGGAGTTCCGGTTCTTGGCGCTTCAGTTCCAGGGCGATTTGGGCCAGGGTGAAGGTGGTGTGCTGGCCCACGTGGCCGCCTGCTTCATTGCCTTCCAGGATGAGATGGCGCACCCCGGCAGTGCAGGCCAGGCGCAGCAGGTCCTCGTTGGGGGCGATATAGATGGCTTCGACGCCTTGCTTTTGCAGCTCGGCCGCGAAGGAAGGCTCTCCCGCGGCAATGACCGCGAAGCGGGGACGATTTTGGGTGATCCAGGCCAGTTGGCTGTCCCGGTGGGGATTTTCCGCCAGGGCAATGACATTGACCGCGTAAGGCAAATCCCCCATGACTTCGGGCAAACGCTGGAGTTTTTTGGCCAGGGCCTCTTGGTCCATGAGACCCAGGGCCACGGTGGGCAGGCCCCCGGCCTCGGCTACCGCCCGGGCGAATTCCGGGACATCGGTGATCCAGGACATGGCCCCCTGAATGAGGGGGTATTTGAGGCCCATTTCCCGGGCCATGGGGCTTCTGCCCAAAAGTTCCGCCTTTTCCGGAGCCCGGGCCAGTTGTTCATTGATGGCGCCCAGGAAGCCCGCCAGCGCTTGCCGGGTGGAGGAGCCGTAATGCGTGGTAAAATCCTGGGCAAAGGCCGCCTCCACTCCCAGGGGAATGAGTTCATCCCGGTGAAACCGGCTCTCCTGGGGGGCTATGGCCGTGCGGGCGATTTCCCGGGCAAAGGCCCGGCGGGATTCCAAGGTTGACTCGCTTCCGGCGGCCGCGGCCGCTTCCTGGATTTTTTTGACCGCCTGGGAGTTGCCCCGATTGAAGAAGCGGTGGGGGACTCCCAGATCGAGGCCCACCAGTTGGGTGTGATCCGGGCGCAAGCGGGCCAGGCCCTGGCGGGGCGCCTCTCCCAGGCCGGCCAGATCCGTCAGCCAATGGAGGCTCTCTAAGACGATACCCTGGGCGCCGGTGGCCAAAAAGGCCGCGGCTGCCTCCGGCGTGGCCACCCCTCCCCGGATCACCAGGGATGGGGCGGCCTCCCGCCCCCGCAGCCGGTCCCGGACTGTGGCATAGAGGGTGAAGATGGATTCAGGGCCCACACAGCCTGCGGCCTCGCAACCTTTAAGGACCAGATGGGGGAGGTGGGGAAATTGGTCCAAGACCTCCAGGATAAAAGGCGTATTGCTGAGAATGGGAAAGACTGCCACCTTGGGGCTGAAGGCCAGCAACCGCTCCAGAGCCGCCTGCGGGGATGCTTCCAGCAACAGGGGCTGGAATTCCACCCACAGGCCTGGGAGGGCCTGAGTTTCCAGAAGCTCAGGTAGTAAAGGGTCTTCCAGGGCCTCCGGAGCCACCTGGAGATGCACCGCTTCCCCCCGAGCTTCAGCCTGCCGGAGGGCCGGCGCGGCGGCGTTCAAAGTCAGGTGAGATATATCCACCAGGGCGATAGTCCCTGTATCATGGGCCATTTGGGCCACTGCCGGTGAGAATTCTTCCAGCCGCCAGACCGTGGCGATAATCGGACGCATGGGTGCCAACACCGAAACCTCGCTTATGTAATTACTTATTGTTTAATATCACTTTTTCCCGGAATAGAGGAAAAAATGAAGGATACAAGTCTTTGCTCCCAGAAGCAATCCCCCCAAGCCGTTCGGAGCTAAGGTTTTTCAGGGTGGGGGAAGTTTTAGCAAAACTAAGTCAAACTCACGGTCAGCCTGCCGCGGGGAAGGGGCGATTATGCCAAGCCGTTCACCGGCAGTCGGTGCAAGAAAGGTCGTAGCCGTAACGTGCAAAGGTCGGACCCCAGCGTTGACGTACCTTGGCGATGGCAGCCGGATCCAGCCTATAGGTGTTTTTCCGGTAATGTTTCTGGGATTCCAGATAGGGGGCCACCCGGCGCCAAAAATTGTCAAACCCCGGCAGACCGAGGGTGGCATAGATGTTCTGCAAAGATTCCCGGGGGTTGCTGACCAGGTCTTCATATTTTACTTCCACCAGGGACCCGGCCGGAATTAAGCCCCGGTCATGCTCATACAGGGAATAAAGCTCGGTATACCAGGATAAAATATTTTCTTCCACGGTCTCCGGATCAGGAACCTGGAGATGCGAGAAGCTGAAGCCGGACTGCCACAAGTGTCTCATGGACAGGTAGACTTTGTAAGGATTACGGTAAATATGAATAAACTTGGCCTGGGGAAACAGGTCCAACAAGAGGCGCACCCGGCCGAGATGGGGCGGGGATTTGAAGACAATCCTCTTGTCTTTGGAAAAGCTGAGTTTCTCCACGAAGTGTAGAAAAGCGGCTTTCCACTTCTCCAGGTCTTCCGGCTTTAATCGGGCGGGGTCCAGAGCCGCAAAGCCATTATCGCCGCTGCCGGGGAAAAGCACCTGCCTATAAGGAGAGACGGTGGACAGCGCCGCCAATGCGAATTCGTCTTCATGAGGTGCTCTGGCGCCAATGGCCATGTTGTCCATGGGCCTTTTCGCCGGAGACAAGTAGTTAAAGATGGCCATGGCCCAAGGCTGAGTATAGACAAAATGGTGAGGAAACATGACCTGATAGTAAGTGGGAGTGGTGAAGTTTTCATCCAGACTGAGGAGGTTGTGCAGATGGGTGGTGCCGCTGCGCCAACAACCGATGATGAAAATCGGCGGAGCCACGGGCTTGGTGCCTTTGATTTTCTCTTCATTACAGCGGCGTTCGAAGCAGGCCAAAACCGAATTGATCCCAGCCATACAAGTTAAATAAAGAAGACGATCCCAATAGCGGGGGGCCACCTGAAACCGGTTGCGCCACAAAACCCGCCAGAGGGTGGTCAGATTCATCCCGGGGATTGATTGCCAAAATAGTTTTTTCAAAGCTGATAAGAACCTTGTTACTACGGCATCATCAGATGCGAGCCAGATTGTTCGACAGGTTCGGAAAGGAAACCCGAGACGAATCAGGGGCAGATGCTTTTTCCCCGGACATCTCTGGGTGCATCCGGGTCTAGAGACTTATTCTTAACCATGCGAAAACGTATATATCTCTCCAGCTTACCTAGCAATTATACTTAAAGTTTACCAAAAACCAAGGTTGCCGGACTGTGGGCGTCAGAGTAGTATATCATTTTCCTAAGTAATTAACGCTGCCGGCGCTAGTGCTTTAGGAGATATAGCCGCATTTTTCCAGGTAAGTCAATATCTTGGCCATACTGTCTTCAATGCTCTCCAAAGACGTCTGGACGATAATCTCCGGTGACTCGGGAGGCTCGTAGGGATCGGAAATACCCGTGAAATTCGAGATTTCTCCTGCCAGGGCCTTGGCATATAATCCTTTGGGGTCCCGGGTTTTGGCGGCCTCTAACGGACAGTCGCAAAAGACCTCAAGGTAACGGCCGATAATCTGGCGGTTTTTAGTTCTGGCGGCCGCATACGGGGAAATGGCCCCGACGATGGCGATGACCTCATTCTTATTGAGCAATTGGGAAATGATACCCAGGCGGCGCACTTGAGTATCCCGGTCCCGTTGGCTGAATCCCAAATCCTGGTTAAAGGCGGTGCGAATCAGATCGCCATCGAGTAATTCTACTTTAAGCCCCCGGGATTTTAGATGGGAATATACTCCTTGCGACAAGGTTGTTTTTCCGGAAGCAGGAATGCCGGTGAACCACAGAGTAAAGCTCATAACCAGACTTTAGGGGACGTAACGATATAATCTTACGCGGTAAATGTTAATCAGCATACCAGGAGACGAGGCCTTAGGTTTAGGCGGTTAATTCCTTGCGGTACAATCTAAATCTTTTGTTCACCTTCGCGCCGCCATCGATATACCACTGGTTGATCAGATCATTGTCTTCCAGGTTCCAGCCTAATTCAATATATTGATATCTCGAATACTTGGGATTTTCCATCAATAACCGGTACAGATAGTCGAAGGCCACCAGGGGCAGTCCCTGTTGCTGGTATTTCTTCCTGATCCCAAAGATCAAGCCCCGCCAGCCGGTGATCTCCCGCTTGTGGAGGAGATACTTGAGCCAGCCCAGGAGCCCCACCTTGCCGTTGAACCGTTTCAGCAGAGGATAGATATCGTCGACAACCATTCCCACGCCCACCGGTTCCCCCCCGTCCACCAGGAAGAAACAGAGATCAGGCTCCAGGATGCGCACCAGGTGCCGGCCCATATCATTGATTTCGGCGTCGGTCATGGGCACAAAGCCCCAGTTGTCGAACCAGGCCTCATGATAGATCTCTTTGACATAATTCATCTCAGTGTAAATATCTTTGATGCGAAAGGGCCGCATCTGGATATTAGACTTGTTGATGATCCGCCGGGCGAGACGATTCACCCAGGCCGGCGGCTGCCAGCCGCGCTCCACCCGGAAGGCCAGCAGGTCCTTTTCTTTGGTGAAGCCCTGGGCTTCCACCAACCCCGGATAGTAAGGGGGGTTATAGGACATCATGAATACCGGAGGTTGCTCAAATCCCTCCACCAGCATGCCGCTTTCGTAATTGGTGGAAGGATTCAAGGGGCCCCGGATAAAGGCCATGCCCTGGCCCCGAACCCAGTCAGAGGCCGCGGCCAAGAGGGCCCCGGCAGCTTCGGGGTCGTCGGCGCATTCGAAGAATCCCCAGATGCCCATACGCTCATCGTGGAAGCGGTTGTAATTATGATCGACGATGCCGGCGATGCGTCCCACAATCTCCGGGCCGCGTTGGGCCAAAAAGAGACGGCGCTGGGCAAACTTCCAGAAAGGATGCGCCTGGGGATCGAGAAGCCGGGCCACCTCCTTTTTTAGAGGGGGCACCCATTGGGGGTCCCGGGCGTAAATTTTCCAGGGCAGGTCCACAAAGGCCTGCATCTGCCCGGGCAGCTCCACGGGGATCACCTTCACCTGTTCCATGATTTCCTTTTTCTGTTTTTTCTGTGCTTAAAAGTTCAAAATATAAGGACCAAAGTTCAAAGTCGATGTTGGGGTGGGACGGCCGCGTCCGGCAATAGCGGACACGGAGGCCCGCGCCACACCTCAGTCTTGAATTTGAACCTTGAACTGCTCAGAGCGGACGATGATAATCCTCCCTGATCTTGAGCATAGCTGTGCGCAGATTAAACATATCCTCGCCCATAGCCAAGATTTTCAAATATTTGACTAGGCGGGAAGGATTTTGACGATACACTCCCCAAAACTGCCGCCAGTATTGCCAACGGTAAGGGGCCAAAACCCCCCGGCGCCAACAGAGGGCCAGAAAGGTGCGCAGGCCGTAAAGCTGGTCGCGCAGGTGTTCTTTTGCCGCGGGCCGTCTGGGGGTCTGGGGCGTTCCCTGGGTCTTGGCCATGGCCGCGCGGGTGGGTCTGATTCTAAGAATGAACTGGTAAGCCCGTTTCAAGAAATGACGCGGTTCGTACAGATATTCCCAGAGGTGAAAGTATTCCTCCATGATCTCGGCTTCCGGCCTGGTGGGCACATAACTGAGGGTTTTATCCACCAGATCGCTGTCAAACCGGTCCTCCAGCAAGCGTCCTTCTTGCCGGAGGCGCTGCCACAGCTTGGTGCCGGGCAGGGGCACCAGGAAATTGAGCATGATCAGCGGGGTAGCGGTCTCCTCCACGAAGGCGCGGATCCGCTCCCCGGTCCCCGGTTTTTCGCCGTCCAGGCCGATAATTAAGCTGACCATCACCCCCAGACCGTTGGTAGTGATGTTATTGACGGTCTCCACCAGGGAATGGCTGAGGTTTTGAAATTTATGGGCCGCGGCCAGGGCTTCTTCCTCAGGGGTTTCCACGCCGATGAAGATCATGCCGAAGTTGGCCTGGGTCATCAGATCGATCATCTCCAGGTCCTGACCCAGGTCCACCGAGGTTTGCGTCCAGAAAGAATAGGGGTTGCCGTGCTCCTGCATCCAGGGGATTAACTGCTGCAGCAAATCCACGGCTTGAGCTCTGTTGCCGATGAAGTTGTCGTCACAGATGAAGATTTCTCTCCTCCAGCCCAGGTCATAAAGGGTCTGTAACTCCGCCAGGACCTGAGAGGTTTCCTTGATCCGGGACTTGCGCCCAAAGAGGCTGGAGACATTGCAAAATTCACAAGCATAGGGACAACCCCGGGAAGTCTGGATCCCCAGAGTCATATAAGCCGGCAGTTTGAGGAGATCGAAGCGGGGAATCGGCGAGGTGGAGAGGTCCGGTTTTTCTCCCTTATCGAGAATCACTCCCCGGCGGCCTTCTTTAAGGGCTGCAAGGAATAGGGGTAAGGTGTTTTCCGCTTCCCCTTTGATGAGGAAATCGCACCCAGCCTCCATGGTCTGGTCCGGGTCCGAACTGGGATAGGGACCGCCAGCCACCACAATTTTCCCCCGCTGTTTCGCTTCCCGCACCAGGGCTAGAAAATTCGGGCGATGCGACACCATCCCGGAAATCATGACCATATCGGCCCATTCCCAGTCCTGGGAGGTGAGCCGTTCAATTTCCAGGTCCACCAGGCGTAATTCCCATTCAGAGGGGAGCAGAGCCGCCACCGTAATCAGACCTAACGGCGGGTAAAGCGCTTTCTTGCCGCTAAGCCGACATAATTTAGGTAATTTCCAGTATAACAACGGGGCGTTCGGTTGGATCAACAAGACCTTCATATTTTTCCCTGTCTTGGACGGCGAGGCTATCTGAGTCTGTTCCGGGTGGGAGCAGGCTGCTCTTAGGCTGTGGTCAAATTTAAACTGCCCTTTTTTCAACCTCATATTCTAACAAATATATTCGTAAAATAACCTTATTTCTGCACGTGGGAACAATATTCAACCATCCTGCCCCCTTACAGTGGCACCCAGGAACCGGTAAGGCTGTCACCCGGATTACTTAAGGAGCGGTTCTAGACGATAGCCATTCCCCACGATTGCGGACTTGCTGATAAGGATTATCATTAAACTATCAGAGCGAACTCCGGGATCTGGTTTTTGGCGGTGAAGGATAAGCGAGGCTCCCCTGTTTATGAAAGGAGGAAGATGATTATGAGAGAAAGAGCGAAGCGGTTGGGTTTGGCGGTAATGATAGCAGCCCTGGGGTTCTTCCTGGCCGGTTGCGCCACGGCGCCCGGCGGCGCCGCCAGTAGCACGGCCAGCCAGGCAGACTTGCTCCAAAGGGCCGGGTTTAAACTCTATACCGCCAACAGCCCCAAGAAATTAAACTACCTTAACTCCCTGCCGCTCAACCAGGTGGTGACGAATCTCTATCACGGCCACGTCCACTATTTGGTGCGCACTAGTTCTAAGGCCCCCCAGTGCTATATCGGCGATAAGGCGGCCTATGAGCGCTATCAAGAATTGGCCCAGCAGGCAGAAATCGCCCGGGACCGGCAGCAAGCCGCGGCCCAGCGCTGGGACCCCGAGGCCTTGGAGATGTGGGCGGATTCCCAGGGTGCCGGGCCCTGAAGCAGGAAAACGAGATCACATCCTCAGGTTGGAAAAGATGATCTGCAACACGGCGATGGCCGTGAATGAGCCGAAGAAAATCAGAGAGGCGAGGATAAGTTTCTGCTGAATCCCGGGCAGAATACCCTGGAGGCTGGCGGTTTGCCGGTAAGGGTTCAAAATGCCCACCCCCAGGCCGGTTATCGTCCCGGCCAGCAGCGTCAAAAAATAAAGGTAGCCGATGAAGAAGTATTCCTGCTGCAACACGCAGAAAGGACAATGGTGAGTGGGCAGTTCATAAATATAGATGGAGATGAAGGAGATAAAGGACATCAGGGAAATGAGAAAGGCCAGGAAGGCGGCAGCGGCAAAGACATAGCCCCCCTGGCCGGTGCGATAAGAGTAAAGGCCCCAGGCCAACACCAGGATCATGGTGGCGGCAAAGATGATTTCCAGGGGCACCCGGGGGAAGGCGATGATGTCGGCGGCGACACTGGCGCCCTGGACGGAAAACAGGGCCCCGCAACAAGAGGTGATCACCTCGGGTTCGAGACCGAGAAAATAATGGGCCTGGACCACGGTTTCCGCCAGAATGAAGGGAGCGATCACCAATAGCAGCACGTATTTCATTCTGATCAAGGGGTAATCGTAGCCTTTATTGTCGGTGTAGTTAACGATGAGCCAGGTCCCCGCCAGGAGGCAATTGAAGATTCTGAAGATGATGGCCGGATAGCCCCAGGAGTTGGCGTTCAGGGAACCGGCGGCGCACATGGCGCCCACAAAAAAGGTGTGGAGTTGGTCG
>JAQTXE010000088.1 GCA_028688935.1 Syntrophales bacterium | reverse complement strand
TTTAAACCTCGCCGCAAAATATAATAATACGTTTAATTTTCCTTCTGAGGGGAAGTGAAAAGGCTGAGTTGCGGCGCCTCTTTCCCTACCCGGCGCCGGGAGCGGGCCAGCCGGGGGAGGCCCGTGGGGTCCAGGGTCCCGGCTTCCAGGTTCTCCAGCACCTCCTGGGCCCGGGCGATGACCGGGGCCGGCACCCCGGCCAATTGCGCCACCTGGATGCCGTAACTCTGGGCGGCCGCGCCCGGGGCCAGCCGGTGCAGAAAGACGATGCTCCCCCCGGATTCGGCCACCAACACCTGGAAGATGCGTACCCTGGGTTTGAGGCGGCTTAACTGGGTGAGTTCCTGGTAGTGGGTGGCAAAGAGGGTCTTTACTCCCACTCCCGCTACGTCGTGCAGGTGCTCCGCCACGGCCCAGGCCAGGGCCAGGCCGTCGAAGGTGCTGGTGCCCCGGCCGATCTCATCCAAAATAACCAGGCTCCGGGGCGTGGCCTGGTGCAGGATGCGGGCGGTTTCATGCATCTCCACCAAAAAGGTGCTCTGGCCCCGGCCGATGTCGTCCACCGCGCCCACCCGGGTAAAGATGCTGTCGGTGAGCCCCACCACCGCTTCTCCCGCGGGCACGAAGCTCCCCATCTGGGCCAGGAGCACGGTCAGGGCCGTTTGCCTCAAGATGGTGGATTTGCCGGACATGTTGGGGCCGGTGACGATGAGCACCTGGGAGTCCCCGTCCAGGGCCACGTCGTTGGGCACGAAACTCCCGGACGGCAAAATCCGCTCGATCACCGGATGGCGGCTGCCGGTAAGGTGCAACACCGGTTCGGCCACCACCCGGGGACGGCAGTAACGGTGCAAAGCCGCCACTTCCGCCAGGGCTGCCAGCACGTCCAGCCGGGCCAGGGCCGCGGCCACTTTTTTCAGGCGCAGGGCCTCTTTACCCAAAAGGCGGCGCAGCTCGATGAAGAGCTCCACCTCCCGTTTCAGGCGGGCCTCTTCCGCGCCCAAAACCCGGGCCTCGTATTCCTTGAGGTCCGCGGTGATGAAACGCTCGGCGTTCACCAGGGTCTGCTTGCGGATATAATCCTCGGGCACCCGGTCCAGATTGGCCCTGGAGACCTCCAGGTAGTAGCCGAAGACCTTGTTGTAGCGCACCTTCAGGGAGTTGATGCCCGAGCGCTCCCGCTCCTGGCTTTCCAGGCGGAGAATCCAGTCTTTCCCTTCCCGGCTCATCTGCAGGAGTTCATCCAACTCCGGGTCATAGCCCTCCCGGATGATGCCCCCGGCCTGGAGATTGGCGGGAGGATCGTCCGCCAGGGCCCGGGCGATGAGCGCCTCCAGGTCCTCCAGATTTTCCAGATCCCCGGCCAAATGAGCTACTAAAGGAGGCAGATCTCCACTCAATATCTCCTGGAGCCGTGGGAGACGGCCCAAAGCGTAGCCCACCGCGGCCACCTCCCGGGGGGTGGCCTGCTCCAGGGCCAGCCGGGCGGTGAGGCGCTCCAGGTCTCCCAAACCCTTCAAGGTCGTGCGCCAGTTCTGCCTTAAGATGCCGTTATCCTTAAAAAACTGCACGGCCTCCAGGCGGGCCTCGATGGCGGCCAGGTCCTTTAGAGGATAGCGCAGCCAGTTCCCCAGATGGCGGCTGCCCATGGGGGTGACCGCCACGTCCAACACCTCCAGGAGCGAGCCCTGGCGGGAGCGGCTGCGCCAGGTCTCGAAAATCTCCAGGTGCCGCAAGGTAGCTTCGTCCAGACCGAGAAAATCCTCCCGGCTGAAGGGCAGCAGCCGGTCGATATGGGGCAAGGAAGGATGGTGGGAATCCTTGAGATACCGGAGGATGGCCCCGGCCGCGGCCACCCCCGAATGGTATGCCTCCAGCCCGAAGCCGTCTAGAAACAAGGTGCCCAACTGCCGCCCTATTTCCTCCCGGGCGGCCTGGAGTTCAAAGACATAAGGGGCCAGGACCCGGCGGGTGGGGGGCACGTCGAAGGGAAAGAGTGCGGTCTCCAGGAAGTTGCCGTCCAGGTCTTCGGACACCAGAATTTCCGAGGGTTTTATCCGCCAGAGTTCGTCTCCCAGAGGATCGGCCCCCTCCCCTTCCGTCAGCCGGAACTCGCCGGTGGATAATTCCAGGAAGGCCAGGCCCCAGCGGCGGCCCTGGAGCGCCATCGCGGCCAGGTAGTTGTCCCGGCGGCTGTCCAGGGCCTCCGGGTCCACCAGCGTACCCCGGGTGAGGATGCGGGTCACCTCCCGGCGCACCAGTCCCTTGGCCTGGGCCGGGTCCTCCACCTGTTCGCAGACCACCACTTTGAACCCCTGCTCCAGCAGCCGGGAGATATAATTCTGGGCCGCGTGGATGGGAAAACCGGCCATGGGGATGCGGTCCTCCCCCTGGCGGCTGCGGCTGGTGAGGACGATATTTAAGGCCGCGGCTCCCTTTTCCGCGTCCTCGAAGAACATCTCGTAGAAATCCCCCATCTGGAAGAGCACCAGGGCATCCGCATACCTGGACTTCAAATCCAGGTACTGCCGCAGCATGGGAGTAAGCTTGTCAGCGGAAGTCTCGGACATGGTTTTCAGGTGGAGATGGCTGGCGGGAGGAGGGCCGGGAGAAGAGTGAGCGATGAGCAGTTATCAGTAAGCAGTGCAACCAGAGATAGCCGCAGATTCCCGGTTTTTTCTGCTCACTGCTTACGGCTTACTCCAATTGCCCCCTCACCCATTACTACTTATCTGGACTTACTCGGAACGATGGACGATCTCCGGTTCCTGCGCAGGGATTTCGGAGGCTGCGGCCGCGGAGGCCCGTTTCAGTTCCTGACTGACGATCTCCAGGTTATGCTTCAGGGTGCGGATGTTCTGACGCTGTTTAAAAAGTTCGTAGAGCCCGTAAAGGGAAGCGGTGAATACCCCCAGGAAGAAGGTGAAGAGGATGAGGATCCATAAGGGGATCGCGGCGCTTTGCAGGTTATGGAAATAAAGATTCAGCTTCAGTTGGACGCTGTGCTCCATCACCGTGCGATTCTGGATGATAAAGATGATCCCCAACACTGCCAATAAAGAGGAAAAAATTATTTTAAAGAAGCGCATGCCTGATCCTCGTCTCCCAGGGTCTGGAAATGGGGGGCCAGACGCTCATAGGTCTGGCGGAAATGTTCGGGTATCACCCGCACATCGGCAAAGACCGGAATAAAATTGGTGTCGCCATGCCACCGGGGCACCACGTGGAAATGTAAGTGGCTCTCCACCCCGGCGCCGGCCACTACCCCCAGGTTGAGGCCCACGTTAAAGCCGTCCGGGCGCATCGTCTGCTTTAAAATGGCCAGGGACCCCCGGAGCTTTAATTGCAGGTCCAAAAGCTCTTCATGAGTCAGGTCCTCCAACCCGGGTTGGTGCCTTAAGGGCGAAATCAGCAGGTGCCCGTTGATATACGGGTACTTGTTCATCATCACCCGGGTGAGACGGCCGCTGAAGAGCACCAGCCGTTCCTTCAGGTCTTCCCCGGTTTCGGGACAGAAGATACAGCCCTGGGGTTTATCCTCCCCCAAGATATACTCCATGCGCCAGGGGGCCCAAAGGACTTTCATGGCCGCCGACAGATTCCCCTTTCCCCTGCTGCGTAGGAGCCATTCATAACAAAAAACTATAGCACGATTGGCTAAAGATTCAAGGGCTTTTCTCTGAACAGTGAGCAGTGAGCCGTGAGCTGTACGCTATATGATTCACTGCTGTTTCACTGATACTGATCACTGATTATTGGCTACTAGCTACTGGCTACTGCTCACTGCTCACTGCTCACAAGGAAAAAACCGGCCTGATCCGCCCCACCTCTTCCTTGCGGTGGTTCAAAATGGGGGGTTGGGCATAGGCCGCCAAAGCCTCCTGGGCCGCCGGCGTGGCGACGCCCAACTGTTGCAAAACCTCCACCACCGTGGGGCCCAGGGCCCGGGCCCCACCGTCTTCGATCTTCAGGGCCACCCCCAGTCCGCCTTTTTTCAGGGCCAGGGCGTAGCCCCCTTCGGCCCCGGATTTGGCGAAGACCTTTTCCGGCAAGGCCGTCATGACATCGGTGTCCAGGCGGCCGTCCCCGGCAATGTGACGGGGATATGCCAAAATCGCGGCCAGCAAATCCCCCCCCGGCGACCCCGGTTGGCTCGCAGCCAGGCGGGCGTAGCCCAAAGCGATATTCTTCAGGGGCATAAAAAAGACCGGCGCGCCGCAACCGTCGATGGCCACCTTGATCTCATCCCGGGGCAACCCCACCATGCGCCCCACGGCGCCCAGGATCAGGTGCTGCACCGGATGGTCCACGGCCAGGTAGTTTTCCAGGGGCCATTTATGGTAGACGCACAGGGCCAGCATGGCCGTGTGTTTGCCCGCACAGGTATTGTGCAGGGGCGTGGGTTTGAGTCCGGCCTGGCTCAGGGCCTGGGCGCTGGGGCGGTGCAGCGGCGGGTGGATGCCGCATTGGAGCGCATCGGGGGTGAGCCCCAGCCGGGCCAAAGCCCGGGTCACCAGGTCCACCTGAAAATCCTGGCCGGAGAGCGACCCGGAGAACAACGCCAATTCCTCCGGCCCGAACCCGAAGGCCTTATCCGCGCCGGTGGCTATCAACGCCAGGGCCTGGAAAGGTTTGGCCAGGGAGCGCATGCAGACCAGGGTTTCCGGGTCCCCTACCTGCTTCACCAGGGCACCCCTGGGGTCAACTACCACAATCTGGCCCCGGTGGCGGCTTTCCACCGCCGGACCCCGGGTTACTTCCACTAAAACGGGTACATCCATAGATCTCTCTCCAGAAAAAGAATTAACCACCGAGACCAAAAAGCACAGGGAGGTACCAAGAATTAAAACATTTATGCCTGGGCAAGCCAAGGCACAAATAATTTTTCTCCATGAACCTCCGGCGCTTTTATGCCTCCATGGCTAACCGGCATTGATTCCGCTTCATCAGGGTCGCCCCTGGCCGCCCTGGAGGCAGCAGCCGTATTATTCTCCGATAATAATTGCCCCGCTGAAAATCAAAGGCAAAGCCTTACTGCCCTTGAGTTCCCTGGAGCTGAGAGGTGCAATGCGGGCAGCGGCTGGCCTTGACGGGGATGGCGGTGAAGCAGAACGGGCAATCCTTGGTGGGGGGCGCTTCCGCCGGGGCCTCCTCCCGTTTCAGGCGGTTGATGCCTTTGATGACCAGAAACACCGCAAACGCCACAATGAGAAAGCTGATGATATTGTTGATGAAGATCCCCAGGTTCAGGGTGACAGCCCCGGCTTGTTTGGCCGCGGCCACGGAGGCATAAGGCCCCGCGACTTTAACGCCGTCCCTCAAGATGATGAAGATATTCGAGAAGTCCACATTTCCCAAAACCAGGCCGATGGGCGGCATGAGAATGTCGGTCACCAGTGATTTGACCACGGTCCCGAAAGCCGCGCCGATAATGATGCCCACGGCCATGTCCACCACGTTGCCCCGCATGGCAAATTCTTTGAATTCTTTAAACATCCTGCCCTCCCTGGAAAATTGCGCCAGTTATGGTGGCAATAAGGCGGCGACGGATCGCTTTAAAGAGCCTGACCGCATCCAATAATTCAAAGATAATGCCCCCGGCGGCGGCTTGCCACCAACGGGACCCGGTTTATTTCCTCAAGGGAGAGTACAGCCATGCTAATCTCCCCGCTCCTTTATATGTCATAAATCCCATATGTCAGACATACCTATCCCCCGGGGATAGGGTGGTGGCGGGAGCAGACCCGGGCGTCCCCCCAGGGTTTTATGGAGTCTGGGCCTGGGAACTTTCGCAGTGGTTCCCTTTATCTAATCAGACAATAGTAGATTAAGGGACCGCTGGCTGGAGGAGTACAGATTATTCCGGGCGCCCTCCGCAATCCACTGCTTCAGGGCGAGGTAATCCGGGCTGGATTGGTCCCAGAAGGCCCCGCCGCCGTGCCAGGCGCCGGGAAGAGTCTTCTGCAACATCAGGCTCTGTTCGGGATTCGTCGTATTTACCACACTGCGAACTCCCCGCTTGACAATCCCACCGGTATCGGACCCCCGATAATTTATCAGGTCAAGACCCTGGCTGTAGTCGATGGAAGTGGAAGGGGTGCCGAGATCGCTTTTGGTGACCAGACGAGTCATGGTACTGCCGGGGATATGGCAGGGGACGCACTTGCCGTTCAGGATGGGGGCAATGTGCTTGGTATATTTCAGACCCCGGGCCGGATAGGAAGGCAGCGCCGGCTCGGGGGAAACCCACAGGGCGCCCCGGGACCCCTTGGGGTTATGATGCATGTTGCAGGACATGTAGTTGCCGGTGGCGGAACCCACGGGCGCGATAGTCACCATGGGCCGGATGGAAGTCCCATTTCGCACCCAGGCCTTGTAGATCCAGGTCCGGGGATCGGTGGGGTCGGCCGGCTTCAGGTAATCGACGCCTATCTCATACAGCGGCTCGGTAATACCCCCGTGGCTGGCGACGGCATAGGGATTGCTGGCAATGGGGGCGTTGGTCCAGAAGTTGCCGGCCGCGTTGGCGGTCAGGCTGATGACGTTGCCCTCCCGGTCCTGGAGGATGATCTCCCCGCCCGGGAGAACCTGGGTGCCGGCCCGGTCGGCATAGAGTGTTCCTGAAGCGGTCCAGAGGTAAGCTTCTGCAAGCCCCCCTTTTTTGTGACAATTGTCGCAACGCTCACCGGCGTGGTGCAGACCCGCGCCCGGTACATTGTCCTTGCCCACCACGTGTCCTGTGGGCACGGGTTGATAGACCCTGCCGGCGGAGGAGAAATTGGTTTTATCATATGCCGTTTCCACCGCCGCGATGCAGAGGGCTGCAAGCCCTAAAAACGCCAGCCTCTTCATAACGCTTCTCCTTTTTATTTTTTAAGAATCAGCCGCGACCTCAATCTGGATCTGTTTCTGGTCCCGCACCTTGTTGGACTTAGAAGAAGAATATCCCGGCAAACTGCACCCGGTGTTGGGTCCCAAAATCCGAAGGGTGCTGTCCCCCGGCATCTCCAATTTTCTGGAGCCAGTCGGTTCTGGCGAAGGAGTATTGCAGACAGAATTTTAGGGGCATGATGGGCCGGTACCACAGGGTCAAGTCCACCTGCTGCCAAATCTTTTGCTGGTCCGCGGAAAGAGCGGTTTCCCGGCTGCCGGGAGCCAAAGGGTTTTGGTCTTGGGAGATGCCGAAAGCCTTGCTGATACCGTAGGCAAGGTTCAGGAACCATTGATTGGTGAAGTAGTATTTGGCCTGAACGAAGCCGCCCCAACGCTTCTGTAATTCCACCTCAAAAAAGTTGTTGCCTGAGATGTTGCTATCAAACCGGTAGATATTAGAGGCCAGGCCCGCCGCGCCGAAGGCCTCCACCCCCTGGCCGATCCACCACTGGGTCAGGATCGACGCGGTTCCGGCCATATTGGCGGTGCGAGTGGGGATGACGGGGATAAACGCGGTTCCCATCACCAGCCAGGGGTTGAGATACCGCTGGTTCACGAAGCCGTTGAAGTTGACAAAGGCATTTTGCCCGAAAGTCCGGAGAGCCAAGGCCTGCTGCCGTATGACATTGCGCTGCCATCCCGCCGTGATCTGGGCGGTGAAGGGTAGGGGCTTTCCGTAATAAGGGGCCTTCCCCCACCAGTCGCGCTGGTACCGGATTTTGCCTTGGATCTGGGGAGATTCCGCGGCCTCGCCGTTATCGCTGGCGCCATAGGGATTTGTAGCAATGGCCGGCAGGCTGGCGGGATTGGGGTTGCCCACCAAAGCCGCCACGGTCCAGTCCGACAGGAAAGTCTGGCTCAGACGCACCTGGGGCATACGTGAGATTACCGTGCCGGTTCCCTGGAAGGGACCGTTTTCCGCCACTTCCGGAAACCATTCGGAGAACATGGACCAATACTGTCCCACCAACAGCTCGGTTCCCGGCCAGTTTAAGCGGAACATGGCGTGGCGCAACTGCGGGTTGAAGCTATTGGAGGCACTTGGCGGAAGCACCTGGCGACAGTCAAAATCCATTTCCAAAAAACCGGAGATGGCGGCCCCCCAGAGCTTGGGTCCCTTGATAGTAAAGTTGAACCTGGATTCCTGGGCCGTGAAAACCAGCCGGCCATGATGAAAGTTGGGATTGTTATTGCGTTGAATGGGGGCATTCATATGGTTGGTGGTCTGGGTGGAGTCCCAGAAAGAAACTAATTTAATAAAACCTCCCAGGGAGAACTCGGTAGCGGCCCAACTCGCGCCCTGCATGAACATGAAACAGGTGAACATCAGCGCCGGAATCAGATTTTTTTTCATCCTTCCCCCCCTTTAAAATTGATTACGATGTGGCGGCGGCGGCCTGGTATTTATTTCAGACCCCGGGTGGCAGACGCGACGCCGCGGTAGGGAGATCCCGAAGCCGGTCAAATCAACCTCGGAAAAAATGCCTACTCAGCTTGTCTGCCAAACGTATGATTTGTAAGAAGAAGATTTAGGTTACGACTTTTGCGACCTATTTTAGTGACTTAGGTTATCTAGTCCATAGGTGGGAATACCTAACTTCGCCTGCGGCAATTAACAACTTGGTGGGATAAAAATACAGAGAGGAAGTAGTTGAAAAAACAGGGGGGAATAGTAACTCAGTATTGGTTCAGCCGCCAATCATAAGGCTGATAGGTGGTTTTCAGGCTATAGGCATTTTGTACTATAAAGGCACGATCCTCCGCCCGGTCCAGGTACCGGGCGAGGAAGCGCAGGCGGGCGCTCTGGTCTTTGCCAAAGTCGTCAGCGTACCACTTGAAGATGCTGGAGAGGGATATTTTGTCATGCCCCCGGTCCAGGACCACGCCGCCGGAGTTGACAAAGGCCCGGGCGGCGATCTCCAGCTCTTCCTCCAAGGTTTCCGGGTTGTAGACGTCGATGAAGGGGCAGGAGGCGGAGCCGCAGACCAGGATGAAGTGGATACGGGGGTCCAGGGGTGAAACCATAAAGTTGAGGCGCGGGTCTGTAGCGCCAAAACGCCGGAACAGGGAATACGGCGGCCGGCGGTTGCCCCGGAGGATGCCGTGTTCGATATCGTCCGGGCAAAAATGGTAGCCGCCCACCTGGTAATATACTCCCCGGAAGAAGTTCCAGACCTCCTTCACCGAATCCCGGATACCCAGGGCAATTACCCCGTGGATGACGATGACGTTATAGAGGTTGATCCAGAAGGCGATTTTGTCTTCCCGGCGGGCCAAGAGGCCCAAATCCATGGCCTGGAGATTATTGCTCAATTCCAGGTGGGCCTGATATTCCGCGGATTCTTTGATGCGCTCATAGGCCACCCGGCCGGTGCCGGTCTCGAAAAACGCGGCTTTGAGACGGTCCATGCTCCTTTTCAACTGCGCCGCCATCTCCTGGAGGGAGATGCCGCCGGAGGGCGGACCGTCGTTTAAGAGGATTTTTTGGAAGAGATACCTAGGCATGTATCCGAATCTCCCACCGATCTCAGGAAATTATGGTCCGCAGCCCAACAAATCATAGAACCTAACAGACGGATTCCTGGTTAGGGAAAAAAGCAGCAGAGCTCTCATCTAATAATGATAGAGCTGAATCATAAAGCACATGGTCCATTCGTATGCCCCCACAATGGTGATGTATGAAGAGATCGAAGCTAACTCTAAAGTATCTGTCATTCTTTAAAAAGAGGAGGGATTCAAGATCTAGCTCACCATCTTCAGCCAGTTGGGCCATTGCCTCTAGTTCTCTCACATGGAGCCATTGAGGTTTAATCCAGAACTCATCTTTATAAAGCTTTGCTTTCTTAATAAATGGGTCTATGTAAGCTATACGAATTATTTTATCGATTTGAAGCGCTGAAAGATGTGTGATTATGGGGATTAATCGGGTAGGTCGTTCTCCAAATTCTTTTTCAGCCCATGTAATGATTTTGAGACCTGCCTTGTTCTGCTGCCACATCCCTCTGGTCAGAAAGCCATTATCTCGGTTGCGCCCTTCTTTCAGAGAAACATCCCCTAATTTTTCTAATTTTTCCAAAATACAGTCTGAAGGTCCGATAACGCGCTCTCCCTCTCCACCGCGAAGGAACTCGCTACCAGGCCGCGAGGCTTTATGTTCAAAAACGATAGCTACCTTTCCTCTCTGAAGATAGGAATCAGCAAGCTGGGTATTGTCTTTTATGCAGGGATTGCGCCGAATTTGCCACTTCCCTCGCGAGTCTGCATTGGCTATTCGCTCAATCAAAGAATGAGCATAGGTTTCATATGCATAGCCAATGGATTTCTGAAAATCGTTTCGTTCATTATCTCTCAAATTTTCTGAGAGAATATAGTAAGGTTCATCTTCCATTTTAGTGAATAGGAAAATCGGAATTGGACAAACTAGATCATTGGGTCGAGCTTCTATAAGCGGAGTCATCCGAAGAGGGATAAAATCAAATAAGGCAGATAAATCAATATCTTTTTGCTCTTTTTCCCATTTACAAGCGAAATCTTCATATTGTTGAGGGGTCATAGTCCATCGAGCTAAGAGACGATCAATTTCATGCCTGTTGGTTTTGACTTCAGAGCAAATATTGCTTTTTGAAAGCCAATGTCTTCCTGGAACCATTGAATAATAGACATGTAATATAATTAATATTACAATTTCATAGTAGCGCTGAAGACTGAAGCCCATAATACTTGTGAAATGATAATCAAGATCAGGGAAATATTTTGGAATGAATTCCGTGAAAAGAACCTTTTGTCGAGTTAATTTATAAATTATCTCAACTGGATTTCTCCAAAATCTGTTGAATTGATAATTGCGGACCCAGTCATGGACAAATAACTTACGATCTATGAACGTATTAAGCCTATATTCCCTACCAGTATTAAAAAAACCATTAACTATTAGAAGAAGGCGTGATATCCTATATTTTAAATAATTAGTAAATTCATAAGTGACAGAGTCTTTCTTAGAGTGCAAAATTGCATAGTGACAAAGCCAAGCTAAGTTCTGTTCATGCAAGAAAATATTCCGCCCGCCAGTAATTGGAACCCTTCCGGGTGATATCATCTCTACGGCTCTTGGGATACTTCGAGGAAAATCATCGGCTAGCGCATATTGCAAATATCTTCCTTGGAAATGAGGATTGTCAAATTGTTCTCCTAACCGAATCATCTCAAGTGACAAACATGCTACAAAGCCCAGAACGCCATCCAAGGGCAGTTCTGCTATCTCATTAATAACTTCTTCAAGTGGTACTGATGACTTAGCAAATTGACTATAGCTATGGTAGGATTTGAAGCTCTTCAAATCTGCCATGTTGGGCCTCTAAGTTTTCGGTTCCAAAATGCAACTTGGAGAGCATGATAATAAATCTTTCCCTCCTAGAGCCCCCACCCCGTTATATGATAAGTAAACTTATATCCCAGGGCCTGGGCCTTTTCTTCTATGGCCTTCCTGATCTTGCCCCACTCGAATTTATATTCATATTTATCCCCGAAAAGGTTGGATTGTTCCTCGATGCTGCCCTCCCGGGGGCCCAGGCCGGTTTTGTAGGTTTCTTTTTTGAAACCGAACCCCGGGCTCATGTCCGCGTCCCCGGAAGAAAGGCCGAAACCGCTTTCTTTAAGCATCTCGGTGAAATGCAGTTCCTTCTTTTCCTCATCAATGGAGAACTTGGCCCGGTAGAGCAATTTCTTGCGGGAAAGCCAGCTTTTCCGTTCGGCGATCACCGCTTCCAGGGTATAGACGCCCTTCTTTTCCTTAAGTTCCCCGGGAATCTCGGCGGCGATTTTTTGGATTTCTTCTAATAGATTCATCTTCAGCCCCTCCTCTTAGAAGCCGATTCAAAACCGCAATTTTCCCTAACTGTCATTCTGAGCGCAGCGAAGAATCTCATATTTTCGAGGCGTTGAGATCCTTCACTCCGCTGCGCTCCGTTCAGGATGACAGAAATAAACCGTGTATAATGTCCACCCCACAGTAGCTGTCTGGCCCTCTCCCGTTTTTGCTGAAAGCTTATAGCTGATAGCTGACCGCTCTCTTCATCGCCACCAGGCCGCGTAAAGCAAGGCCAGGGTCATGCTCAAGCCCACCAGGAAATGCGTCTGAATGGTCAGGGCCTGGGCGGGGATGAACTCCGGTTCCGTGGGGGGGACCCGCCAGGCGATGCGGATGGCCCGGACCGCCAGGGGCAAGGCCACCAAGGCCGCGATCACCAGGTCCGGCAGACGGTAGACCTCCAGGAGGAAAAAGAGGCTGGCAAAGGGGAGCAGCATCAGGGCGGCATAGACCCGCCGGGAATTTCGTAGTCCTAAGCGCACCACCAGCTGGTTTTTGCCCGCGGCCGCGTCCGCCTTCAGGTCCGGAAATTCGTTGATCCAGAGGATGGCGGTGATGAGAAAGCCCAAGGGCAGCCCCACGGCCAGGCCCACGGGTTTGAGGCTCCCCGTCTGCACGTAATAGGCGCCCCAGGTGAGGAGCGGCCCGAAGGCCAGGAAGATGGCGGCCTCCCCCATGCCGGCGCTCATCAACTGCACCGGGGAAGCGGAATAAAGATACCCGGCCAGGAGGCCCAGGGTCCCCAGAACCGCCACCCAGGGACGGCCCATAAAGATCAGGGCCAGGCCGCAGATACAACCTACCCCCAGGCAGATAAAGGCCAGGAAGCGGACGGTATCCGGGCTTAAGCCCCCTTCCTGGATCGCCCGGCTGCCGCCGCTGAACGGAGTCACATGGACATTGATGGGGTCGCTGCCGAAGGAGTCATAATAATCATTCAAGAGATTGGCCCCGGAATGCAGGGCGGCCACCCCCAGGAAAGTGAGGCCCAGGAGCAGGGGCTTCCAGGTCCCCGTGTGGCCGTAGGCCAGGGCCCCCGCCACCGCCACCGGCATGAGGGAGCCGGTTAAAAAAGGCAGCCTGAAGGCCTGTAAGTAGACTTGTAAAAAAATCATGCTATCTCCACCAATTGCCGGGAATATAGGTTCTCTTACCCTATCATGTCAACGCCGGGCAGGGAATTTTTCATTGCAGGATGAAGCCAGAAAAGATAAAGAAATAAAGATATTTTTGGGGAGTGGACTAAGGGCCGCAGACCCAGTTCCCTTCCCCCACAACTCCTCCCGATTCTTGGGCGGACGAGACGCCCGACCTATGGATAATAATATGGTATTGGGGGAAGTTTGGCGGAAGGATGGGTTTGGGGTGAGGGCAGGACCCCCAAGTCCCCAGCCCTCCCCTCAACTCGCAAACACAAGGAGGATTTTCACATGGGTCGCCCGAAAATTACCGTAGTCGGGGCGGGCAACGTTGGGGCCACCTGCGCCCATTGGGCCGCAGCCCGGGACCTGGCGGACGTGGTATTGGTGGATGTGCTGGAGGGCATGCCCCAAGGCAAGGCCCTGGACCTGATGCAGGCCCGGCCGGTTTTCGGCTTTAACGTGGACGTGGTGGGCACCAACGACTATGAGGCCACCAAGGGTTCCAAGGTGGTGATCATCACTGCGGGTATTCCCCGCAAACCCGGCATGAGCCGGGAAGACCTGATCAATACTAATAAAAATATCATGGCCACGGTGACCAAAGAGGTGGTGGCCAAGTCCCCCAACACCTTCATCATCGTGGTGGCCAATCCCCTGGACGCCATGTGCTACGTGGCCCACAAGGTGAGCGGCTTTCCCCGGAAACGGGTGATGGGCATGGCCGGTATTCTGGACACCGCCCGTTTCCGCTGCTTCATCGCCATGGAGTTGAAGGTGGCGGTGGATGAGATCCAGGCCATGGTCCTGGGCGGCCACGGCGACGACATGGTGCCGGTGGTAAGCGCCACCAACGTCTCCGGCGTGCCCCTGACCAGCCTGCTCTCCAAGAAGCGCATCGCCGCGCTGGTGGAGCGCACCCGCAAAGGCGGCGGCGAGATTGTCTCCCTGCTGAAGACCGGTTCGGCCTTTTACGCCCCCGCGGCCGCGGCGGTGCAGATGGCCGAAGCCATCCTCAAAGACCAGAAGCGCGTGGTGCCGGTGTCCGCCTACCTGGACGGGGAATACGGTCTGAATGACCTCTTCTTCGGGGTGCCGGTCATCCTGGGCGCGGGCGGCATAGAGAGGATCATCCCCCTGAAGCTGAGTCAGGAAGAGGAGGCCATGCTGCAGAAGTCCGCGGCGGCCGCGGCCAAGACCGGGGACGATCTGAAGATGTAATTAACTGGCAGTGAGC
>JAQTXE010000087.1 GCA_028688935.1 Syntrophales bacterium | reverse complement strand
GCCTTTTTTTACCACCAAACCTCCGGGCAAAGGCACCGGGTTGGGGCTGTCCATCGTTTATGGAGTCTTGCAGCGCCATGGCGGCGCCATCGAAGTGGCTAGCGGACCCGCCGGAGGCACCACCTTTACCATCAAGCTCCCGCTGGAGTCCCCGGAGCAAAGTGAGACGCCCTTTGAGATGCCGGAGAATTAAGGGAAAAAGGGGAAAAGGTTAAAAGGGAAACAGGAGTTTTTCCCCTCTTTCCCCTTTCCCCTTTTAACCTTTTTCCCCCATCGGCAAGGAATTCGGCCCATGGAAGAGCAAATCACGGTTTTGGTGGTGGATGATGAAAAAGTGATCCGGGACGGCTGCACCCTCTTGCTGCAGCCTGAGGGATACCGGGTGATCACCGGGGCCAACGGCCGGGAAGCCCTGAATTTGCTGCGGGACGAACCGGTGAACGTGGTGCTCTGCGACCTGAAGATGCCGGTAATGGGGGCCCTGGAGGTCCTGGAAGAAGCCGGGGGCCTTTATCCGGAGGTGCCCATCATCATCATCACCGGCCACGGCACGGTGGCCGACGCCGTGGAATGTATGAAAAAAGGGGCCTATGACTTCGTCACCAAGCCCTTCCGGGTGGACCATCTCACCCTGGCGGTGAAAAGGGCCCTGGAAAAACAACGGCTGGAACGGGAGACCCGGCGCCTCCAGGAAGAACAGGCCAAAAACCTCTATACCCTGGCCATGGAGCAGAGCCGGATGCATACCATCGTCAACTGCATGGCCGACGGGGTGCTGGTGACCAACCGCAACCTGGAAGTGGTGCTGTGCAACCCCACCTTTATGCAGCTACTCGGCCTCTCCGGGCCTTTGCCCCAGCCCGGTCCCTTATCGGCCTATCTGAATGAGCGGACCTTTGGGGAAGCCATAGAGGATCTGTGCGCCACCGCCGAGACGGAGCCGTCCAAATGCCTCTCCCAGGAAATCTGCCAGGGCCGGGTGCACCTTCGGGCCATCTCCGCCCCCTTTTTCGGGCCGGATGAGAAGATGCTGGGCACGGTCACCGTTTTTCATGATATCACGGCCTTCAAGGATCTGGATGCCATGAAGAACGACTTCGTGCACATGGTCTCCCATGAACTGCGCTCCCCCATGACGGCCATTAAATTACAGCATGAAGTGATCCTGGACGGTCTGGCCGGGGAGGTGACCCCCAAACAACGGGAACTCCTGAGCCGGGCCCAGGCCAAGATTCAAGGGCTCCTGGAACTGATCAACGATTCCCTGGACATCGCCAGGATTGAAGCGGGCCACCGGCAATTGGAACTGCTGCCCCTGGAATTGGGGGAGGTGCTCCAGGAAGTGATACATCTCCTGGAAGCCAAGGCCGCGGACCAGAAGGTCACCCTGAAGCTGGAGGCGCCGCCGGACCTGCCACCGGTTAAGGGCGACCGCCGCAGCCTGGACGAGGTCTTTGTGAATCTGGTGAGCAATGCCATCAATTACTCCCCGGACGGCGGCGAGGTCGCGGTCACTGCTCTTTCCCACGGGGAATACGTGGAAGTGCGGGTGAGCGATAAAGGCATCGGCATTGATCCGGAGGAGATTCCCAAGATCTTCGACAAATTTTACCGGGTAAAAGACCCCAAAGCCCGGCAGATCATCGGCACCGGTCTGGGTCTGGCCATTGTCAGGGGGATCATCGACGCCCACCGGGGGTCGGTGGAGGTGGAGAGCCGGTTGGGGGAGGGCAGCACTTTCCGGGTTTTGCTTCCCTGTTAGTTTCTCACGCAAAGGCGCAAAGGCGCAAAGGCGCAAAAGCCTAAAAAATAGTATAATCTAAATTAATTATCGGTGTACATCGGCGTGCATCCGCGGTTATTTTTTTTAACCGCCGATATACGCCGATGCACGCGGATTATACTGATCATGAAACCCCATGCCAGACGGGAGCAAGGTTTAGAGCATGGAACTGTCTGACCTCACCCGGCACATCCTGGTAGTGGACGACGAAGCCACGATCCGCACCGGTATTACCCAAGCCCTGGGCAAGCAAAAGATGGCGGTGCATGCCGCCGCGGATGGCCGGGAGGCCCTGGAGGTCCTGGCCTGGCAACCGGCGGGCATCATCCTCCTGGATATTAAATTGCCGGATATGGACGGGGTGGAGTTGCTGAAGACCATCCGCCGGGAATATCCGGACACCGAAGTGATCATGATCACCGGCTATCCCACCATCCAGGGCGCGGTGGAGTGCATCAAGCACGGGGCCATGGACTACCTGGTGAAGCCCTTCCGCCTGGATGAGCTGGAAGTCCTGGTGGAGAAGGCCCGGGGGCTCTTGGAGCAAAAGCACGCTCCCCCCTCCCTGGCAGAAAACCGGGACCGGGGCCTCGATTTCATCGTGGGCCGGAGCCCGGCCATGCAAAAAGTCTTTGCCAAGATCCGCCGGGCCGCGCCCAGCGACAGCACCGTGCTCCTCACCGGGGAGTCCGGCACCGGCAAGGAGCTGGCGGCCAGGGCCATTCACAACCTCAGCCCCCGCCGGGATAAGGAGTTTGTGCCGGTGGATTGCTCGGCCCTGGTGGAGACCTTGCTGGAAAGCGAACTCTTCGGCCACGTCAAGGGCTCCTTTACCGGAGCCCATCAGACCAAACACGGTCTCTTCGAACTGGCCAACCAAGGCACCTTCTTCTTTGATGAAATCACCAATCTCAGCCTCAATATCCAGGCCAAGCTCCTGAGGGTGATCCAGGAACGGGAATTCATGAAAGTGGGGAGCCAGAAGCGCATTAAACTGGATATCCGCATCATCGCCTCCTCCAACCGCAGCCTGGAAGAAGCCATCAAGGCCGGCGCCTTCCGGGAAGACCTCTTTTACCGTCTAAGCGTCATCCCCATCCATCTGCCGCCTTTAAGGGAACGGGAAGGCGACATCCCCCTGCTGGCGGAGCATTTCCTCCAGAAGTACCGGCAGCGGGGCAACCGGGAGATTACCGGCATCTCCAGCCAGGCCATGAAGATGCTTTACGCCTATTCCTGGCCGGGGAACGTCCGGGAATTGGAACACACCATCGAGCGTATCGTCATTCTGGAAGACGGAGAAATCATCCAGCCGGAGCACCTGCCCAGTTTCATCTCCCAGCGCCAGAGCGAATTCCAGGTCTTTTCCGACGGGGAGTACAGCCTGGAGGAAGTGGAAAGGCGCTACATTCAAATGATCCTCAGGCGCACCAAGGGCCGGCGCCAGGAAGCGGCCCGCATCCTGGGCATCAACCGCAAGACCCTGAGCAATAAAATCGAAAAATATAAACTACGGGTCAATTGACAGACAGCCAGCCGACTATCCCCCCATATAAGCCCCACACCTTCTAAATATTCTGTATAGATATTTTTATACCTAAACAGTTGACAAGGGAGGAGTCGGTTATTATCATACTATTTAATTATATAATACTAAAGTATTATATAGCCAGGTTGAGCAATTACGCTAGTGCCGCGTTTCCTAATGAACCGGACAAAAAATAGGGTGTGGAGCGCCGGAGTTTAAAGGCTAAGCCCCTCTTTTAGGGAAAAGGGTGAAAGACCACCCTGGCCGTGTTCCTCTAATTTTGAAACGCACCACTAGTTCCTGGAGCAAATTCTCCCGGCGGCCACCTGCACGGGTTTTCCCCCATTGGCGGGAAGGACGGGGCGGCCGGGGTCATGAGGATAAGCATGAAACTCTCCACCAGAAGCAGATACGGCACCCGGCTCATGTTGGATATGGCGGAGCATTATAATGACGGACCCATTCGCCTGGTGACCATTGCCCGGCGCCAGGATATTTCGGTAAAATATCTGGAACAGATCATCATCCCTCTGAAGAAGGCCCAATATATCAAGAGCGTGCGGGGCCCCAAGGGCGGGCACGCGCTGACTAAGCCACCGGAGGAAATCACCGTGGGAGAAATCGTGGCGGTGCTGGAAGATGGCATCAGCCTGGTAGAGTGCTCTCATAATGGGGACTTCTGCCAGCGTTCCTCTTTTTGCCCCACCCGCCATATTTGGCTGGAGGCGTCCCGGGCCATGTTTGAGAGATTGGATTCCATCACTCTGGCGGATTTGCTGGCCAAAACCAAGGGTGCTTAAAGGCGGGTAATCATCAGGGGAGGGTGGGGATGGCGCAATCAGGTCCAGCCAGCCAGCCCAAATGTTGCGCCACCCTTCCCCCGACCCCATCATTGCAAAGGCTAATCATTATCCACAAATAGAGGGATGGAGTAAATCGGACCTTAAAGCAGTTTCATGTTGCTGACAGAAGAATATCTAATCATGCTCCATATAAAGTCTTGACGGCTTTTCCCCCTCCCCCTTTGAGGGGGGAGGGCCGGGGTGGGGGTGGCGTCTTTTACCCCCTTCGCCTCTTATCATCAGGATGGACATTTACTTTACCCCCCCCTCACCCTACCCCCCGAGGGGAGAGGGAATTAATTCTGGAATATCCACAAGATAAAAACTTGTGGGTAATGATGAGCTTCAAGGGGAGGGGCTTTTTCCCGCGGCCGCAGCTTAACCTCGGGTAAGGGCGCCAAACTGCGGTTGCAATTTAACCGGCAATTCAGGCAATATTCGTTTAAGACATGTTGCCGATAATTAGCGCCTCAGAATTGCTCCTTATCAAAGAAGCCGCCGCGGACTTCCGTTACCTCCTGGCCCGGGGCTATCCCCGCCGGGGAGCGCTGGCTCTGGCGGGCAACCGCTATCAATTGGCCCACACCGCCCGGCAGCTCCTGCACCGGGGAGTCTTTGCCCCGGATGCGGCCCAGGCCCGCCGGGCCAAGCTGCGCCACCTCCGGGACCTGGCGGGCCAGCCTTTGGGGATTGACGGCCACAATGTCCTCATCACCCTGGAGTGCGGGCTCCGGGGCTTACCCCTGGTGGCTGCAGACGACGGCTTCATCCGGGACGTGGGCCAGGTCTCCAGGGCCTTCCGGGCCTCCCCGGAGACCGAACAGGCCCTGATGCTCTTGGCGAATTATCTGAGGGAACAGCAGGCTGGGCCGGTGAGCGTCTTTTATGACGCGCCTTTGAGCAAAAGCGGCGAGCTGGCCCAACGCACCCGGGAGCTCTGGACGGAGCGGGGCCTGGTGGTGACTGCGGCGGCCGCGCCCGTGCCGGAGCGGGAGCTGCTGGCCTTTCCCGGCCCCATCGCCGGCAGCGACACCGCTCTCATCGACGCCCGCGAGGTGGTGGTGGACCTGGCCGGAGAAATCATCCGTCGGGAAGGATGGCCGGTCCTGGCTTTGGGAGAACCCTGAATAGGTTCAAAGAAGACGGACAATCATGGTCACGACAGAACCTCGGTATGGCCCTGCAAGCGTTCCATTTCCTTTTCCCTTACGGTGACGCTGTCTTTGTGCAGCAGATGCTCCACGATGGACACCAGGTGGTTGCCTGCCAGCCTGTTGGGGCGCAGCACGTAATCCGCGCCTTCCTGATACATCGTCAGGGCGGCCGTGGGGTTTTCCGCGGTGACGACGATTTTGGCCAAGGGGCAAAGACCCCTGATCAGCTTAATTAACCTGACATTGTCGATCCCCACCAGGATGCTGTCGGGAATGGTGGAGAGCACCAGTTTGGCTTCCTCGATGCCCGCGTGGTGCAAAGTCTCCAGATTGCTGATATCCCCATAGACCACCTTTACCCCCTGGGCCCGCAGTCTTCCATAGACTTCGGGATTGAAATCCACTACCACCAGGCGCTCTTTAAGGTCCGGATTCAATTCTTGGATTTCACTGAGGAAAGAGGAGGCAATCCGGTAAAAACCCAGTAATGCCACCTCCTTGGGAGCCCCCCTGGCCTCCTCCTGGGGAGCCTCCCGGAGCCCCCTAAACCCCACCTTGCTCAGGACCTTGCTCAAGAACCCCTGCAATAGATGGCTAGATTTAATCATATAGGTGGAGGCAACGGAGGTGATGACGAAGATATAAATGATCAGGGTCTGAATATCGGGGACGATGTGCTTATATTTGATGCCGATGGCGGTGATCACCAGGCTGAATTCGCTGATCTGGGACAGATTGATGGAGGCCAGCAGGCTGACACGGTTGCCGTTTCCCAGGAAGTAGAGCAGGGGATATACGGAAAGAAACCGGGTGGCAATGACAAACAGGGCCGCCACTCCGGCCAGTTTCAGCATTCCCAGATTCAACAACGGATTGGGAATGGCCATGCCCAGACCCACAAAGAACAGGGTGATGAAAAAGTCCCGGATACTGACGATTTTAGCAATAATATCCAGGTTATATGGAAAAGTGGAAATGGCCGCGCCCGCCACCAGGGCCCCCATTTCCAGGGACAGGTCGAAATAACCGGCCAGACCGCAGATGAAGAAGCACCAGGCCAGGGAGGCCACCAGCACCAGTTCCGGCAATTTGGCGATCTTCCGGAAGAGGTAACCCAGGAGGTATTTGCTCAAGACCAGGCTGATGATTACCAGCAAGGCCCCCTCGGCAAAATTTATCAGCAGGTTGAGCAACTTGGGATTAGCCAGGCTGGGCTGCACGCTTAAGACGATAATGGCCCAGAGATCCTGGAAGACCAGAACCCCGATAGTCAGCCGCCCTGCCAGGGTATCCAGTTCAAATTTTTCATAAAGTAATTTGACCACGATGGCGGTGCTGCTCAAGGCGATACAGACCGCCAGATACAGCAAGTCGTATTCCCCGCCCAGGACCTTGACCCCGAAAATCAGGTATTCATAAGGCGCGCCGATGGTAAAGCCCAGCAATAAGAAAAACCCCAGGCCCATCAGGGCGCAGAGGACAAACTGGAAGGTCCCGGTAATGATCAGGGATTTACCGGCATCCCTAATTTTTTTCAGATCGAGTTCCAGCCCGATCATGAAGAGCAAGAGGATTAAGCCGATTTCGGCAATGATGGTAATGTCTTCTTTACTGCGTACCAGGCCAAACCCGAACTGGGGGCCGATGACCGCGCCCCCGGCGATGTAAGCCAGAAGCAACGGCTGCTTGAGCAAGTTGCCCAGGTAGGCCAAAATGGTGGCGGCAATGATGCTGACGCCGATGCCGAAGAGCAAATGATGGCCACCACTTTCCCCGCCTGCGGCCCAGGCGATCCCCGGGGCCGCCAGAAGCAACAGCGGCAGGCACCATAGCAGAAACCTCAATTTCGGATGTATGGTTAAAGGATTCATAGTCCGTTGAGAGCCTTCCTCCCAGGGAGTAACCACGATAGCTAAATGATACCTTTTCAGCAGCCAATTGCTAAGGAGAAACTGAAGGACCCCTCTGAGGTTACAGCCCCGGATGCATAAAAAAGAAAAGCCGCGGGGCGTCATGGGACTTGTCAAAAAAGGTTTTTTTGATTATATGTTAATTCTAGTCAACAGGGGCGGTTAACTCAGTGGTAGAGTGCCATCCTCACACGGTGGAAGTCACTGGTTCAAATCCAGTACCGCCTACCAGAAAAATCAAGGGGTTACGGTTTAAGGCCGTGACCCCTTTTCTAGTCACCAATTTGTGACCACCTGCTCCAACAGCTAAAACCGTACCGGTCCGCCAGATCCGGAGCACATTTTGTGAGACAGGCCGCCACAGTCGCAAACCACGGCCAGACTCATTTTATTTAGGCACTCTTTAATTCCTGGCGAATTTTTTCCCTTGACAACCCGGGCATTTTTGCAAAAATTAAGAACTACCTCCGAGCGGGAATAACTCAGCGGTAGAGTGCAACCTTGCCAAGGTTGAAGTCGCGGGTTCGAATCCCGTTTCCCGCTCCATTTTTATTTTGGGCGGCATAGCCAAGTGGTAAGGCAACGGTCTGCAAAACCGTTATTCACCGGTTCGAATCCGGTTGCCGCCTCCAACTTTCCCAGGTTCTCCGCCTGTCTGTCCTGCCCCGCCGTATCCCTGGTACAGGTCACCGGTAAATAAAGGTTCAGGTTTTCCCCTCTATTCGGGTAAAATCTTCTTTCTTGGCTGCGAACCTCTGAAAAATCGGGAGCGCCTGCGTAGGACCCAACCTGCTGATTCTTCGTTGACTTCCAGCGCATGAGTGATTGGGTTCTGGCCGGGTAAACCGGGTTCGTAAATGGCATAGGAATTGCAAAAAACTTTAATTGGACTTTTGGACTTTTTGCCAGACAGAATCTCCCGCTAGCAATATTCCTCCTGCACGCCGCCATACTGGCAGAAGTTTCGCCAAAGTGATTTCAGGCCGAGGGGGAAGCATGCAACCGCGCCTTAGGATTAATCAAGCTTCGGGTCTGTTGGCGGCCCTTCTATTGTCCCTCCTGGCATTTCTTTGCCCGCAGCCGATCACCGCCGGGGTTTTGGAAATCCCGGGCACCGGCGCCTGCCAGGTGCTGCTCCGGGGGGTGGCCCGGGCCTTTAACGCCAAGTATCCGGACCACCGGGTTTTGGTACCCGACAGTGCCGGCTCCAGCGGCGCCATCCGGGCGGTGCGCGACGACCGGGCGATACTGGGCCGGGTAGCCCAGCCTTTGAAAGGTAAAGAAAAGACCTACGGGCTGAAGTATCTGGTTTTTGCCAGGGATATGGTGGTCTTTGCCACGGGCGCCAAGGTGACGGTCAAAAACTTGACTATCGCCCAAATTCTAGACATTTTTTCCGGAAAGATTACCAACTGGCGGGAGGTGGGGGGCGAGCCCGGCCTCATCCGCCTGCTCGTGCGGCAACCGGGCGATTCCAGCCTGCGGGTAATCCAGGAGCAGTTGCCGGCATTCCGGAATATTGCCTTCCCCGTCAGCGCCAAGTCAATCCATACTGATCCTAAGTTGCTGGAAGCAGTACAGAAATATAAACATTCCCTCTGTTGGCTCACTTTCAGCGCCCTGAAAGGGGCCCGCTCCCCCGTTTATCCCCTGGCCCTGGACGGGGTCGCCCCCACCCCGGAAAACGCCCGGTCGCATAAATACAAATTGCTGGAGCCTTATGCCCTGATTTTCAAAGAAGAGCGATTGAATGAGTTGGCCAGGGTCTTCCTTGATTTCATTGTCTCCAAGGAATGTCAAAAGCTTATGAAACAATACGGTGTAATACCGGTAGATAAGGAATAATTTATGCGATTTAAATTCAGCATCTTATATCTTATCATATCTATTATGATAATAGTATCGAGTGTTAGCCTTTTTATAGGCTATTATATATATCAGGGTACTTTGCAAGAAAGTTTAGAAGCTAGAGAAGCGAGCAAAGCGAGTGATATAAATTATTATGTTAATAATATTATAGAAAATATGACCAACAACATAAAAACATTAATGATGGTATTAAAAGATGATCCAGTATTGATGGAAGGCAGCATTAAATATCAGGAAAAAGGTGATGTAGAACTGTTAAGAAATGCTGTCGATAATTTGTCCCTTCATTTGTCCAAAATGGAGGTGAATCTCTTTATAGTGACCGACAGCCGGGGCAATATTGCCTATCAGGCCCCGAGTGCGGTGAGCGGCGGCGATATCCACCGGACCTGGGGTCTGGAGGAGGCGTTGTCGGGAGAAACAATACTGTCTTCAGGTTACGGCCCCCAGGGTTGGGCCATTCGGAGCCTGGCGCCTCTTATCAAGCAGGGCAAGCAATATGGCGTCCTGATCCTGGGAATCTATCTGAACGACGCCTTTGCCCGGAATATTGCCGAGGCCACCCATACCAACATCTCTTTCAGCACGCCTTACAAGGTTCTGGCCAGTTCCTGGCCGCCGGCGGAACGCCAGAAGATGGGCTTTCCCTGGATCACCCGCAGCATCCATGAAAAGAGATCATTTTTTCACATTGATCACCAGTCACACACCAGTTCTTTTCATGTCCCCATTGACATAGGCGATGAAACTGTCTGTTTAGTGGTCAATACCGACACCACCCCGATCTATAACCTGTTGCAGGAAAAGAAAAAGCATCTCCTTACGATCTTTCTCGGGGTGCTGATATTGATTTTAGGCATCGGCGCCGCGCTGATCTTCCACATCATCAGGCCCTTAAGGGGCCTGCAGCAGCGCGCCCTGGGGATGGTCAAAGAGATTTCCCAGAAAGAAATCCCGGTGTCCCGCTGGGGCAATGAAATCGAAACCTTATCCCAGGCGATGGACCTGATGCTGGCCACCATCCGGGGCCACCTGGCTGAGTTAAACCAGGCCCAGGAAACCCTGAGGGAGAGGGAAAACTTTTTGGCCAGCGTCTTTGCCAGTATCCAGGATAGCATTGCGGTCATGGACCGGGATTTCAACATCCTCCGGGTGAATCCCGCCTTAGAACAGCGTTTTTCTCACGGCCTGCCTCTGGTGGGCCAGAAGTGCTATGCCGCCTTCCATGGCAGGTCAGAAGTTTGTGAAAATTGTACCTGCCATAAAGTCATGGAAACGGGCGAGGCTGCCTATCAATTAAGAGAAGTCCAAGACGGTGAAAAAACGGAATGGGTGGAGAGCTTTGCTTACCCACTACGAGACCTGGCCACCGGGCAGGTCACCGGAGTGATCGAATACGTCCGGGAAATCACGGACCGGAAGCGGGCGGAGGAGGCATTATCTAAGAATCACCGGGAGTTACAGGAGACTGCCCAGCGGCTCGAGCAATCCATGACCATGCTGCAGCTGATTATGGAATCCATACCCGTCCGGGTTTTTTGGAAGGACAAGGATTCCCGTTACATGGGCTGCAATACCCTCTTCGCGCGCGATGCAGGCTTAAGCCGGCCGGAGCAGCTTTTAGGCCTGGACGACTTTGCCATGGGCTGGAAGGAGCAGGCGGAGCTCTACCGGGCGGACGACCGCCGGGTCATGGAGTCCGGTCTCCCCCAGATGAACATTATCGAGCCGCAAACCACTCCCGCAGGCGGCAAGATCTGGCTTAATACCAGCAAAGTGCCGTTGCGGAGGCCTGATGGTGATGTCTTTGGGGTTTTGGGGGTATATGAAGATATCACCGCCCGGAAGCGGGCGGAGGAGGCCCTGGCGGAGGAAGCCATCCGCAGACGCATCCTGGTGGAACAGTCTCGAGACGGGATCGTGGTCCTGGATGAAACCGGCAAGGTCTATGAGGCAAACCAACGCTATGCCGAGATGTTGGGCTATTCTCCCGAGGAAGTCCGCCAGCTCTATGTTTGGGATTGGGACGTGCAATGGAACCGGGAAGAATTGTTAGAAATGATCAAAAACGTCGATGAGGGCGGGGATAATTTAGAGACCCGCCACCGGCGCCAGGACGGCACCATATTCGACGTGGAAATCAGCACCAATGGCGTCGTCTTGGGAGGGCAAAAGCTGGTATTTTGCGTCTGCCGGGATATTTCCCAACGCAAGGCCGCGGAACAGGCCCTCCGTGAGAGTGAAGAAAATTACCGGTTATTGGTCAACCAGATTCCGGCAGTGGTCTTCCGGGGCTACGAAGATTGGAGCATAGAGACCTTCGACCGGAAGATTGAAAGCCTTACCGGCTATGCCAAAGAGGACTTTGATAACCGCCGCTTAAAATGGATCGACCTGATTCTGGAAGAAGACCTCTCCCAGGTGAAGGGCAGGTTCTTAACCGCACTGAAAAACTCAGGAACTTATGAGAGAGAATACCGCATCCGCAAAAAGTCCGGGGAGATTATCTGGGTCCAGGTCCAAGGCCGGATCTTTCTGGATAGCGCCGGCCGGATTGACTATATCAGCGGGGTAATATTCGACGTCACCGCCCGGAAAAGGACGGAAGAAGCTTTCCTTAAATATGAATTCATCGCCAACACCGCCCAAGACTGCATGACCTTAATTGATCGCAATTACCAGTATGAAGCGGCCAATGCCGCTTATTGCCAGGCCCACGCCAGGACCCGGGAAGAAGTGCTGGGGGCCAGCGTGGCCGATATCTGGGGGAGAGATACCTTTGAAAGAATCATCAAAGGCTATCTCGACCAATGTTTTAGCGGCCAGGCAGTGGACTATGAAGGCTGGTTTGCATTTGGGCGGCAGGGGCTGGGGTGCTATCATGTCTCCTATAATCCTTATTTTAGCGAGGACGGCACGGTAGCTTACGCGGCGGTGGTGAGTCACGACATCACCGAACGCAAACGCATGGAGCAGGAAATCCGGAAGGAGAGGGACCTCTCCCTTTCCATCATGGAGAGCCTGCCGGGGATCTTTTATCTGTTCGATGAGCAAGGTAGATTTACGCGCTGGAATAAAAACCTGGAGGAGGTCTCCCAGTACACGGCCCTGGAAATTGCCGAGATGCATCCCCAGGGTTTTTTTGCCAGACAAGATAGAGGGCGCATCGAGGAAGCCATGCACACTGTCTTTATGACGGGAGAGGTGCGTATCGAGGCGGAGTTGGTCTCCAAAGACGGGAGCAGGCACCCTCACTTATTCACGGGGCGGCGCATCATCATGGAAGATCGGCCGCTCCTGGTGGGCATGGGGTTGGATATCTCCGATCGGCGGCAGATGGAGGAGGCCCTGAGGAAACGCCTGGTAGCCCTGAGCAGACCGCTGGATGATGCGGCAGACATCAACTTCGATGACCTCTTCAGCCTGGATGATATTCAGCTGATCCAGGATCTCTTCGCCGAGGTCACCGGCGTGGCCTCTCTCATCACCACCCCGGAGGGCACACCCATTACCAAGCCCAGCAAGTTCTGCCGTTTATGTGGCGAGATCGTCCGCCAGACGGAGCAGGGCGTTAAGAGGTGTCAAGATTCCGATGCGAGAATGGGCCGGCTTTGCCTTGATGGTCCCAATGTGCAACATTGCTTCAGCGCCGGCTTATGCAACGCCGGGGCCAGTATTTCGGTGGGCGGCAAACATATCCCCAATTGGATGATCGGCCAGGTCCGGGATAAGACGGTGAATGAGGAAAAGCTACGGGACTATGCCCGGGAGTTGGGAGTGGCCGAAGAAGAGTTCATCACCGCGTTCTATGAAGTTCCGGTGATGTCCCCGGATAAGTTCAAAAAGGTGGCCCAGGCTCTCTTCGTGTTAGCCAGTCAGCTGTCCGCCATGGCCTATCAGAATATCCAGCAGGCGCGCTTTATCACCGAAACCCAGCGGGCGGAAGCGGCCTTGAGGGAGAGTGAGTCAAGGTTTAGAGATATTGCCGATAATGCCTTGGAGTGGATTTGGGAGTTGGACGCGGAAGGCAGATTTACTTATTCAAGCTCCGCCGTGGAGAAATTGTTGGGATACACGCCGGAGGAGATCTTGAATAAATATTTTTATGATTTCTTCCATCCCGAAGATAAGGAAGAAATGAGGAAAAGAGCCCTTGACAAATTCTTCGCCAAAATTCCTCCCCGGGATTTCATCCACCGGACCATCCATAAAAATGGGAAAACTGTGTGGATATCCACCAATGGCGTTATCCTTCTGGATGACCAAGGCAATCTCAAGGGCATGCGTGGGGCCAACACGGATATTACCGAACGCCTGCAGGCGGAACAGGCGTTGAAGGAAAGCGAAAGTTTCCTGGCCAGCATCTTCGCCAGCATCCAGGACTATATCACTATCTTGGATCGCGACCTTAGCATCCTCCGGGTCAATCCGGCCAGGGAGCGGGCCTTTCCCAAGGAAATGCCCCTGGTGGGAAAGAAATGTTATGAGGTCTTACATCATACCGGCCAGCCTTGCGAGGATTGCACCGCCCTGCAGACAATAAAAACAGGACAGCCGACCCAAAAGATTATGGCCTTTAAGTTTGAGGGTTGGGAAGACCTCAGATATATCAATCTGTCCACCTTCCCCCTCATCGACTCATCGGGACAGATAACCGGAGTAGTGGAAGTGGGCCGGGACATCACCGAGCAAAAGCAGGCGGAGGAGGCCGTCAGGGAACGGGAGAGCATGCTCTCCCTGGTCATAAACACCGTGCCCCAGGTTATCTTTTGGAAAGACGTCAATTCCGTCTATTTGGGCTGCAACCAAAATTGCGCCAAGGCGGCAGGGTTGGAGACGCCCGAGGCGATAGTGGGCAAAGCCGAGCATGATCTGCCCTGGGAGCAGGAGGAGATAGAAATCTATCTGGCCGAAGACCGGAAGGTGATGCAAACCAGGCAGGGCGAGTACCACCAAATTAAGACCATACCCCTGGCTGATGGCAGACAGATATGGGTGGACGCCACCAAGATCCCGCTGCTGGCTGCAGATGGCACGGTAATGGGGGTGCTGGGGGTCCTGGACGACATCACCCAACGGAAGAGGATGGAGGAAGAGCTCCGGGAAAGCGAAGCCTCTTACCGGACGCTGGCCCAAAACCTCCCGGGAT
>JAQTXE010000086.1 GCA_028688935.1 Syntrophales bacterium | reverse complement strand
CCCACCGCGTCCGCGGCCACGGGGTCGGTGGAGACCACCAGGGTGCCGGTCTCCTTGAGATCAGAGAGAGAGCCGCCGGTGGGGCCGTTGGTCATCATGGTAACGGTGCCGTCCAGGACGCACAGAGTGGGTTTGAGCAGGAGCGCCAGCTCGGTGATGATGCCGTTGATGTCCTGGTGGAAGACGTTGCGCCGCCCTCCCAGGAAGCCGTAATAATTCTTCAGGGTCATGGAGGCCCCGGCCCGGTGATGGTCTTTCACGGGTGAGAGGACCATGACCTTGGCCACTCCCTGGAAGACCCCGGCCAAGGTGGGCCAATTGCGGATGAGCTTACCCCCGGGGAGGCTCACGGGCGCAAACAGATTAGCGCTGGGGGCGATGATCCTGGCCCCGGAATTCCGGGCCGCGGCGGCCAGGCCGCTGATTTCGTAACAACTAGCGGGATTGTTGATGGGGTTGTCCGTCACCAGTACCTGGGCGGCTCCGGCTTTTAAGCACAGATCGGCCACCGCGGCCAACACCTCCGGGTGGGTGGTGGCCCCCAGGGAGGCAGGGGTGGCGAAGGCGGCGTTGACCTTGAGGAGCACCCGGTCGCCTTTCTGGATGAAGGTCTCTATGCCGCCCAGGGCCTTGACGCCCTTCTCGACCATCGCCTTGCGGTCCGTGCCCCGGACGATGGCCATTTTTCCCGGCCCCGGAGTCTTGAGGGCGTAATCCCCCAGACCGGTTAAGGCCTTCCGGAGCTGGGAGGGAGTAGGGCCCTGGCGGTCGTGGAGGGCCAAACCCAGACCCCCGGCGGCCAGGGCCAGACCCGAGGCGTACCCCAAGCGTTTGAGGAAGTCCCGGCGGGTCATTTCCGGAGTTTTGGGCTCGGCGTCTTTAAGCTCGGATGACAATTTTTTGCCTTTGGTTCTTTCCATCGTATTTAAGTCCCCCTTTTCTAAAGGGGGGTGAAAAACCAGTTACCTCTAATTAGCGACCTCTGCGAAATGTCAAATTGGAGAGACTTTTTGCAATCTCCCTCCCCCTTGAGGGGGGAGGGCCGGGGTGGGGGTGGCGTCTTTTGGCCTGATTGCAGGTAGTTGCCCAATACGCCCCCCTCACCCAAACCCTCTCCCCCCGAGGGGAGAGGGGATAAAATCTTTTGAATCCCACCCCTTGGGTGACTTTCGTCTAGGTCTCGATTAGCAATCCCTCTGTTATTAAGTGAAAGCTGGGTCTATCCTTCCTGCCTCGGGTGTCTCACGGCTTCCCCCTAAGCTTGGTCTGCAAGCGGGCGGCCAGTTCCAGGGCGGCCTTTAAGGAGGAGGCGTCATGCACTCCGGCCAGGATGCGGCCCTGGGTAAAGACGATTTCAAAGGAAGAGTTGTCCAGGCTGAGGACGCTGAGGCCCGCCGCCGCACCGGGAGCCTGGACTTTCCGGTAACCGTTGGCGGTTAAGAATTCCAGATAGCGCTTGCCATCCGCCTGGGCCTGTTCCGGGGTTTCCCGGGAGGCGATAAAGGCCGTGGCGGTTCCGTCCTTTAATTTATATTCCCCGGTGAGGACGTTATTAAAACCCGCCAGGCCGAAGGCGTCGGCGGCGCTGAGGCGGACACTGTCAAGAGCCAGACCGTCTTTGGGGAAGAGGGCTTTCTCGTCCTTCTCCTTCGCTCCCCCCGCCGCCGGCAGCTTGGCCAGGAGCGCCGCAGCGTAAGTCTCCAAAGATTTTTGCACGGCCTCCCCGGCCCGGTCGGCCACGATCTCTACGTAATACTTACCCTGGGTGAAGAAGAGGGCATTGGCCGTGGCATAGGCGTGGGCGGTCAACGGGAGATCGGGAGAGCCGGGACGGCGCTGGCCGCTGAAGACGGCAAAGGCATGGGCCGGCGAGCCCATATCGTAAAGAAAGGCCTCTACGTGGGCCCCGCCCATAGCAGCCAGGGTAAAACTGCGGCAGGACATCTCCCTGAAACCCGCCTGGAGATAGAGTTCCGCCTTGCCGTCGATCTTGTCGGAGAGGGTTTCTTTGCCATAACTCTGGGCCGGGGTCTGGGGCGTGAATCCCGGGATCTCGGGGAGGAACCCGGCGGTGGCCTTCAGGGCTCCGCCGGAAGCGGTCTGGAGCAGGGGCGCGTGTTGGGCCACGACCACCGCGGGGTTGAAGCGGGACTGTTGCACCAAAAGGCCGATGGCGATTACCCCCAACAAGGCCAGGATGCCATAGCCCGTCAGCCTCTGGGTGGGTCCGACTTTTGCTTTAGCCCGGGCCATAAATCTTCCGTCTTTTTAATGACGCTCCTATAAAAGCTTAGCCTGATAAATATCGGCTTCTATTCCCCCCTCCCCCCTCAAAGGGGAGGGAATTGAACCAATATCGTTGATTCGGCCAGTGAAAATATTTTTGCAGGAGGCAATTAAGTCAGATTAATCTGAGCAACACTCCACAGCTGCGTTGTTACCCGTCCAATCCAAGATTGCCGAGTCTGTCTGAACTCCATTTCACCAGACATGGCACCCGTTGGCGTCGAAATCAACAGTCCATCGAGCACCGCATTGACACATCCGCCCTCGGTTCTGCCCTTCTTTGTGGTAACGGTGACTCAAAACCAGGACGACCCTTGTCCCATCTGTGGCACGCACATGTTGGTCCGCCATAAATTTCCTCCAAATTAAATAAAGTTTCGGCTGGGTCGTAAATCTGCCGAAAACTGCCTCTACTTGGAGATTTTTTTCTGCTGGTTTAGATCGTAGATGGGGACAAATTGTAAATCGGCCCGGAGATATTCTTCCGGAGATTTGTTCATAAGTTCTCCGTCTTTTTGCAGGAACCGCAGTTCGCCGCTGACCCCGTAGCCGTCTTGTAAGGCGTGCTCCAGTTTGGCCTTGGTGGCGCCATACTGAGGGTCCGTCTTGCTCTTGTGGAAACGCCGCCGCCATTCGATCCATTGCTGGGGGGTTAGATTGCTCTGGTCCATGAAGACATAGTAAACCACCTTATCCGGACAATCCTCTTCCAGGTAGAGGGTGTATTCCCTGGCTTTGTCGGCGCGCTCTTTGGCGTCATTGTCGATGAGCCAGGCGGTGGCGCATTTCCGGGAGGCGGCAAAGTCTTTGACGGTCCCGAAAATAAAGACGGGATTCATTTCCTCGGCCACGAAATTGCCGGCCAGGAACTTCGCCGGCGGAATAAAAGGGGTCAACCCCTGGGCCTGCCGCAAATCCGCGGCCTTCTTACCGGCGGCTAAGGCTCCAAAACTAAGGCCCGCCAGGAGCAGCAATCCTAAGACTATCGGCCATGGACGCATCCTACCCCCTCCTTGTTAGGGAACCCGGCAAAGATAACCCTCAGCCCTTCCGTCTACCGCCGGGCGCTTTTGGCGGCTCCCGGACGGCCTGCCAGGAAACTGATGAAGGCCAGCAAATAATGATGGTCGTATATCTTCTTCTCCTCCCACTGCTGGCGCATGGTCCACAAGGCCTCATTGGGAGGCATAGGCGCACGCCAGGGACGTTCGGCAGTCAACTCTTCATAACTGTCAATGATGCGCATGATGCGGGACCAGGGGGGAATGGCGCTAAGTTTCAAGCCCTCCGGGTATCCGGAGCCATCCCCGTTTTCATGATGCCGGAGGACCATCTGCAGCGCTTCCCAAGGAATGTGAGCAAAACTTTGCAGCATCTTGAACCCCTCCAGGGGATGCCGCTGAATCTTGGCCATATCTTCTTCCGTGGGTGCTTTTTTCTTGGCCAATAAGTCCCGGGGGAGGCGGCTGTAACCGATGTCATGGATCAGAGCCCCCAGACCGAAATTCCGGGCCTTATCCGGGGGCCAGCCTAAATAATTGGCGAAAGCCAGGCCCAGGAGGCAGCAATTAAGGGAATGGGTATAGACGTAGACATTTTGCTTCCTGATTTCCAGCAACAGCAAGGAATTACCGCCGACGTGCTTGACGGCCTCCAGTAAGCCATCCACCAGGGAGAGGGCCAGGGTGATCTGTTTGCCGGTACGGCTTTTCCCGGCGGTAAAGAAATTCAGAATCCATACCTGGGTGGCGTCGCAGACCCGCTGGGCTTTCTCCACTTCGCTATGATTTTCGTCCTTTAAAAAGGCCTCCAAATGGCTCTGCAGGTAGGCAAAAACCTGGGACACATCGATCAGGGCGAAGTAGAGGCAGGGGATCTTCAACTTTTCCAGTTTCTCGTACCAGTCCTTCTGAAAGAGGTCCCCGGGGGCGCAGCAGCGGGCGATCTTGGCCTCGGTGCTCCCCTTGACTTTCGTTTTCAGATAAAGGTCAAAGGACACCGCTTGTCCCACCTTGATACTCTCTAAAGGTAAAGGGGCATATTTTCCCGTCTCTTCGGAGAGCACCGAGGCGATGACTTCACTGGAGCGCAGTTGTTTCTCGAAAAGATTGGACATGAATTATTAACCGAGAGGAGGCAGCCGCCTGGGAGTCAGATGATTATCCGCCAGAGGCGGCGCGGCTGGAGGGACTGGCACTCCCATGACCAGGCAGTCGGATTCCCGGGGAAGGTTCAGTGGCACCAGGGAAACCTTAAAGGCCGCGCCGTTTCGAGTCCGGGTGAAATTTTGCGGGGCAGAGACAAATTTCCGGTCAGATTGCGGGGCAGCCGCGGAGGCGCCGGGGCAAGAGGCAGGGGCCAACCTAATCGGATCAGCCATGGCGAGAGCTACGCCTTGATTCCAAATTGCCGGCAGTTTCGGGGGATCATTGAAGTCTCAAGGGATCGTCCGTTGAACCTCATCTAGTGTATCAGATTCTCGGCAGAGAAGGTAGATAGCATTTTTATCACCAATTTTTATGGGAGTTACCACTCATAGTTGAACAAGGCGTCGGCCCCGCTGCGGCTCTGCCCTCCTTCCGCCTCCAGGCTGAAGTGGCGGTTGATGCGGTATTGCAGGCGCAGTTGCACGGGATTATCCCCCTGGGCGGGATTCAACTTGCGCTCCACCGACAGGGTCACCCCCTTGGTCAGGGGTTTGGTGATGCCGATGGTTCCCGGGGCGCTCCTCATACTGACATCCCCCAGGACCGGAAAGTCCTTCCCCAGGAATTCCTGAATCTTCCGGGCCGTGATCCCTCCCAACACCCCCACGGCTTGCTGGGTGACGTCGAATTCCTGCTTGTTCAAACCGGAGGTGGGACGGTCGAAGATCAGATAGGACAACAGGTCATTGGGAGGCATGGCCGGGGAACTGGAAAGATCGATCTTGGGGTTGTTCACCGGCCCGGAAACATTGACGATAAAGGTGGCGTCCGTCATTTGATGGACCGCCCGGGCCAGCACAAAAGGTTCCTGGCCGGGGACGCCGGGGAGGGTGACCAGACCCCTTTCCAGGGTAAATGTTTTGCCGTAGACATCGATGGTCCCCTCCAAGGACCGGACGGTGCCCCCCACCAGCAGAGGCCCGCCGGGCCTTTTCTTGATCCAGATGGCCAGGGCCAGCTCAATCTGGGCCATCTTATCCATGACCCGCACGTCCTTGGAGGCCTCCAGGGTGACGGCTATTTTCATCTTCCGGTAAGGGTCCGGCAGAGGGATTTCCCCGGCTTTTTTGGCCTTCGGGACGCCCACCAGGACGTAGTCCGCGGGCAGTTCGGTGCCGCCCTGCTTCAGTAAAGCCGGATTGAGGGAAGCCCGGGGGATGTTAAACCTTCCTTGCAGGACCAGGGCGGACCAGGGGCCGCTGAGGTTGGCGACGCCGTTGATATAGGAGTCGGAACCGAGTTTGTCCAGGGCCTTAAAATCGTTGAGGCTCGCCTGGGCCGTCACTTTTTGGGGCTTAAGCCCGGCCAGGGAGATATCCGCGGTCAAGATGGCGGTCCCCTTGCTTTTGAGGGTAAGTTGGGGCAGGGTGACCCGGTCATTTTGCCAGCGGATGCTGCCCGGCAGCAAATGATAGGCCGCGCCGGCCTGGCGCAGGGTGATCTGCCCCGCCCCCCAGCTAAGTTTGCCGTTAACCAGGGGCTTGGAGAGGCGGCCTTTGACTTCCACCTGGAGATCAAGAGGAGCTTCGGCCTGCTGCACCTCCTGGGTGAAGATGGTCAACATGGCCAGATTGGCCCCATCACCCCGGAGCATGAATTCCAGGTCTTCATCCAGCAGGGCGAATTTAAAGGGTTGGAGAGAAAACCTGAGGGGCAGGCGGCCGGTCCAGGAGAGGCGCCCGCCTTTGGCAGATTCCTGCAAACCGCCGGTAACCGCAAGGCTCGTGCCGCTATAGCTCAAGGTGGTCTTGAAGGATTGAAACCCGAACTCCTGCCATTTTGCCTTAACAATGCTGATCTCGCCTGCCATTTGGGGGCTGGCGGCCGCGCCCTCCAGGCTCAGGCGGGCCTGGATTTTACCGTGGAGTCCCTTAACCCGGGTGAGTTCCACGGGCAGGTCCTTCACGGTGAGGAGCGCGGAAATTTGGCCCTCTTGCAGATTGGCCTGGGCGGTGACCGTGCCGTGATTGATTAGAAAAGTGGAGGGCGCCAGTTCCAGGCCCGGCAAGAACTTGACCTGCACCGGCCCCTGGTTGGCGGCGTCAACTCCCCGCAGCCGGACCCGAAAACGCTTAACCAGCAGAGCCAAAGGCCGGGAGCTGAAATCAGCGGTCCCCGCCATCTCCACCTGGCGTTTCTTGGGTGGCGACGCCGCCTGCAGGCTGAATTGCCACTGGGCCCGCCCGCCCCGGCCGGTAAAATTCACCTGGGCAAAGGCCCCGGCCGGAGTTCTTACCCCTTTGGCCCTCAGCTCCACCGTGCCGGCGCGGGGAGGCAGCCCCTGGCCGTTCGCTTTTAGGGTCAGGGTCTTAAGATCAAATTTGCCCCAGGAGAGGTTCCGGCCATTAAGCTGGAGAGCATACGCGGGTTCCTGTAAGCTCCCGGTAATGCGGCCATCCCAGGACAGGGAGCCCCCCAGGGAGGCGGGCACGGGCCAGTCGCCCCCGGGCAGGGTGCGGCCCCGATGGCTGATATTCAGCCGCTCCCCGTCCAGGGTGCCTTGCAAGTCGGCCCGGAGGTTCCCCCACTGGACCCGCAATTCCTGGATGGTGAGCCGGGGTTGGGCCCAGGCGAAGCGTCCCCGCAATTCCCCTAAGGGGTGTCCGCCCAACTGCCCCGCGGCCTGGACTTCTCCGGCCAGCGACACCCGCTCCGGTTGGTTCAGGTCGGGAACCGCGACTTTACCGGTAAATTTACCGGTGAAAAGGCTCCCTTCCGGCACGCCGGGGTCGAACAAGCCGGGCTGGAACTCTTCCACCTGCAAGTTAATCTCCCCCTGGGGAGTCCGGAGAAAAGACCCCTGGGCCCGAAGGGAGACTTTACCGAAGTTACCCTTAAGGGAGCCCTCCAGTTTTTGCTGTTTATCCGTCCCTGCCAGGGTAACCCGGCCTTCCTCCAGCTTGATGCGGCGGTAGGTCAACGGCTCCAGGCGCAAGTCCCAGGCGAACTGCCGGGGGGGCCAACCCAGGCCGGAGCCCTTAAGAGTAAGACGGGCGTTGAGGGGCGTGGCTTGCTCAAGTTCCTTAGCCTGGGAGGCGTCCAGGGCGGCCAGCATTTGGGGAGGCACATCTTTGAGCTGCAATCCCAGATCGTAATGCCAGGTTTCCCGGACCCGGCTGAGCCGGCCCGTAAGAGAGAAAGCGGCTTGATGCACCTTTCCCCGGAGGTTCACCTGGACTTTGCTCCAGGTGCCGGTAATCTTCAGCTCGCCGCCCGCGGCCCAGGCCGGGAGCCACTTGGGGGAAAACCAGGCGACAATCTCCCCGGGGATGGGGCCCAGGTCGCCGGTTACCTTGAGCTTCTTTTTCCCATCCGCCAGAGGCACCATGCCGGAGAGGGATAATAAACGGCTCTTCCCGGACGTGAGGGTAAAGGAGTCCACCTGGACGCGGTGATGACTGATGGTGAACTTGCCGGCTAAATTATAGGGCCCCCAGGGAGTGGCCGCGGCCAGGGCGATTTTTTTCACCTCCAGGCTTTGGCGGTCCGTCAGGGGTTCGGACAGGGTGACGGCCAACTCCAGGTTCAGGTCGCTAAAGCGTTGGCTCCCTCCGGGTTGGCTCACGGTGATCTCGCCGCCCTTGAGGAGCAAAGGATCAAGATGGAAAGCGGAGATGGGCAGCCAGATTTCGCCCCCGGGGGACTGGCTGGGCGGCAGGAGCTTCGCCACGTTCCAGCGGCCCTGTTGATCCTGCTTAAGATCAAGGCTGGGTTTGACCAGTGCCAGGCGCAGCGACGGCCTTAAGGCCAGGAGGGAGGGGAAGGAGAGGCGGAGTTCCAACTCCCGGGCCTGAAAAATCTTCCCTTCCGGGGAGGTAAGCTCCACGTTGCGGAAATAATAGCCGGAAAAGGGGTTGCCCGTGATTTTCTGCACGGTTAAGGTGCCTCGGATCCGGCCGTTTACCATCTGTACCAACCGGGGCCCGGCCCATTGCCAAAAAGCATCGGACTGCAAAAGCAGAAAAACCGCGCCCCAGAGCAGGACCAGAAAAACCAGAAAAGTATAGACGATGGTGCGTAACCTTGGGAGTCTCATGGCATTAACTACCTAAGCATCTTGTCATGGTGCTTTCCCAGCCGGGGACCCTTTCTTGTCTTTAGCTGAAAGCTGAGAGCTGACAGCTTCTTCTTAAAACGCCTGCCCGATGGTGAAATGCACCTGGAACTTATCGCTCCCGGGATCGATGGGGTTCAGGGGAAAAGCCAGATCAATGCCCACGGGGCCGATGGGCGTTCGATACCTTAAGCCCACCCCAGCCGCGTATTTAAATTGGCCCGGATCCAGGTTGCGGATTTTCGGGTAGACATTGCCAAAATCCAGGAAGGCCACGCCCCGCAACTCCTTATAAATGGGAAAGCGCAACTCGCCGCTCCCCTCCATCAGGGCATCGCCCCCGATGGGATTCCCGGCGATATCCCGGGGTCCCAGGTAGTAGAGGCGGTAACCCCGGACACTATTATAGCCCCCGCAAAAGAAGCGCCGGAACAGGGGAATCTCAGGGGTATCTTCTATGGGGCCCATGAGGCCGATCTTGAACCGGCCGGCCAGGATGAGTTTTTTGTCGTAGAGATTAACATAGCGCCGGGCCTCCAGGATGGTCCGGAGAAACTGCAGGTCGGCCCCCAGATTATGCAGGGACGATTCTCCCCGGGCGCTGAAGGTTCCCCCCCGGGTGGGATACAGTTCGTTATCGGTGGTATCTTGGTTAAGGCCGAGAAAGGCCATGGAGGTGAGAAATTTGCGTTCCTGGGGCTGGGAAAAGGCCAACTCCGTGGCCCCGGGGATGTCCGAGGGCCGGTCCTGCTGGAGTTGGTAGCCCACATAACTCCGGATTTTCCAGGGCAGTTTCCGCTCCAGGCGGCTCTGGACGAAGATGGCCGTGTCGTTGAAATTGGGATACGTCAGATAGAGACCACCCCCGGAAATAATCAAGTCGAAGTAACTGGCCCAGATCTGGGGATTGGTGAAGGTGCTGGTGAAATGGGAATCGATGCTGGAATATTTGCCTTCGAGATCAAAGGTGCGGCCGCCGCCTCCGACGTTTCGCAGGCGCAAGGCCCCCCGCAGCCTTAATTTATCCTCATCCCCATAGCCCACCCCGAATTTGACGGCTCTCTTCTTTTTCTCCTGCAACTTGATGGCAATGGGAATGACCCGCTCTTGCTTATCCACCTTCGCAGGCACGATCGCCACACTGCTGAACAGATCGAGCTTATACAAGTTTCTCTGGCTGGCGTAAATTTCCTCGAAATTAAAGACATCCCCTTTTTTAAAGGTCAACTGCCTTAAGATCAGGTAATCGGGGGTTTCCCGGTTGCCGCTGACTTTTACCGGCCCGAAATGAGAGAAGACCCCGGGGGTGACCTTGAGGTCGATTTTGGCGGTATTCAGCTTTTCGTCGACATAGACCTTACCATCCACCACCGCGTGGGGATAGCCATGATTCAACAGATGGTTCAAATAAAGGCGTTTCAGGTCTTCATAATTGCTGGAGATGAGCCGGTCCCCCACTTTTACCGGCCTTTTTTCCACAAGTTGCTGGAGATTTACCGGCCGCTCCGTGGGGGCCACCTCCAAATTGATGCCGGCAACCTTAATCCAGGGACCTTCTTTAATGTGCAGCACCACCGCCACCCGGTCCTTGCCTAACTTTTCCAGGCGGGGTCTGATCCGGGTATGAAAAAAACCTTGCTGGCGGTAATAGTCTTTCAGCCGCCCCACATCTCTCTCCAATTCTCCTGCTTTAAAGGGAGGCAATTTCTTCCAGGGCCAGATGGAGGGCAGGGTCATGGTGAGCTGGTTTTTCAGGTCCTTGGTGGCAGCCAGGTCATTTCCCACAAATTTCAGGCTTTTTAAATAAAGGGTGGTTTCTGCCGGAGCCGCGGCCCGGGCCCAGGTATACCAGGACATCTGCAGCATCAGGACGAAGGCCGTCAGGAAGCAGACGCGGGCCAGGGAGGTGTAATTAACCATACTATTAAAATTAATAATGACGAATCGCCTCAGTGTCGAGGCTCTTTGGGGATTATTTCCGAACCGAACTTACTGGCAAAGACCTGAGTGAAGGCCGCGCCGAAGAAAAGAATCTGGGCCGAATAGTAAACCCACAGGAGAAAAACCACCAGGGAGCCGGCGGCCCCATAGGCCGAACTGATACTGCTTCTCGCCAGGTATAAGCCCAGAAGATATCTCCCCAAGCCAAAGAGCAGCGCGGTGATGGCGCCCCCCATCCAGACATCTCCCCAGGAAATTTTCACATCCGGGAGAATTTTGAATAACATGGCAAATAAGAAGGCGAGCATAACCAGGGACACAGCATCATTAGCCAGGGATATCAAAGCATAAGGAATATTAATGTAATCATCCAAAAATAACTGCAGAGCGCTGACCACCGAAGACAGCAGCATCGAGAGAAATATAACGAGACCGACAAATAATACCACCAACAAAGATACCAGGCGGCTTTTTACTAGATGTCCCACTCCGCCATGATTGCCTTTTACTCCCCAAATAGTATCCAAGGCATTTTTCAACATGACAAAAGCGGTGGTCGAGCCCACCAGAATCAGGATGCAGGCAATTATCGTGGCTTTGATGCCGGAGCCCATTTTATAACTATTCTGGATCACCTGCATCACGCTTTCGGCATTATGCTGGCCGACAAATTGCGCCAACTGGCCGACGATATAGATTTGCACGGATTCTTTGCCGACAATAAACCCGACCACGGCCACGACGATAATGAAAACCGGGGCCAGGGAAAAAATCGTGTAAAACGCCAGGGCGGCTCCCAATACCGGGGCATTAGCCTGACTCCACTTATAATAAGTTTCTTGTAAGAGGCTCCATCCTTCGGATAAAAACGGCTTGAAGCGGAGCCGATACCTCGGTTCCATAATCCTCTCTACTTGGGGAAAGCAAAAATTCGAGGTTCAAAGTTAAGACTGCGACTTCTAAGAACTGGGCAGAATTTACGAGTGGGCCAACGGCCCGGGAGGAACTATTTGTCTAGGAACTCAGATAACCTTATCCTTGCATATGAACAATATAGTAGCAGATTTCGCCAATTGTACCAAGTTTCCTCAACTTTGTACTTTGCCCCTTGAACTTTGCCAAACAGGATTGCGTCAAGCCCGGGGCGGTATTAAATTATCCCCACCTCAAGAGATGGAGGCGGCCATGACCAAGCTGGAGCGCTTAAAAGCGGAAGCCCGGGAGACCGCGGCCTTACGGGGCCACGTGCTGGGCCGATTTAAGACCTCGGTTATTACCCCGGAAGGCGGCAAGGGAGAGGAAAGACCGGGGGCGGTGGCGGTCTGCGAAGTCTGCGCCGCGTTTGTGGTGGTGGACCCCAATCCGCCGCCGGGCGAGCCGGAGATTCTCGGCCAGGCGGTGGATATGGATTGCCACGCCATTGAAAGGGAGACCCGCGAGTCGGCCTAAAACAGAGCTTTTTTAGGCCCAGAACTTTGGTAATGCTCTCTCCCTTCTTGCCGGTATGGGGTTAAGAGACCGTTTGCTGACCACTTTGCCTGGGAGTTGGGTAGTCTCCGGCAAGTTGCCGGGTGCTGGAGACGTCACTCCCGTCGCCGATGCTGTTTTTTTCTTAAAGGCAGCCACCTAAGGGGCTTGGACAGGCGCGGCCGGCAGCCTGCGCCTGAATTTTTCCGCCCTTACCGCTGAAGACGACAAATTCTTGAAATTGCGCTAACATACCAAAGAAATATCCTTTCCAACAACTAATACTCTGGAAGAAAAATGCACCCTACCCTGTTAATCTTTGGAGATAACGCTTCCGGGTCTTGTAGAATGGGAAAATCGGAGTCACGGTTAAGTCACCAAATGAAGGAGGCCGGTCATGGAGTCGGGGAAGCAAGTAAGCGGCGGGAGAATCAAGAGAGCCAAAGCGCTTTTAGGTGGACACCGGAGCTGGACGGTCTTCGGGGCCCTTTTAGTCCTCCTGCTCCTGGCCGGAGCCGGGATGGGGGAGTCCTGGAGCAAAAAGGAAGCCGCCGCCAAGGCCGCGTTTGATCCGGCCAAGCACTTTACCATCGAAAAAATTGAACCCGACGCCGCCAAAGAAGAAATCCGGGTCTTCTTCAGCCAGCCCCTGCCTCTGGGATTCCTGCGCCAGCACCTGCGTCTCCTGCCCCGGAGCAAGGTGGACTGGAACCGCTCCACCCTCACCGATAAAGGGGTCCTCACCCTCAAGGGCACCTTTGTCTATGGCACCACTTACGGCATCGCCCTGCCCGGAGATCAGAAAATCCAGAAGCGGACTTACCTGCCCACCATCAGTTCCTTTAAGATGCCCGACCGGCCCCCCAAGGTGGAGTTCGTGGGGAAAAAGAGCGTCATCGAGCTGGACAGCCGCCAACTCCTGCACGTGCGCACCCAGAACGTGGGGAGCCTCTTGCTGGAGGAAGTGAAACTGCCCCCCGTCCTGCTGCCCCTGGCCCTGGCCGCCAAAAAAGACCCGGAATCCTGGGCCCCGGAACTGGAAGTGTTGAGAAAGGCCGCGGGCCAGTCCCAAAAACTGGTGCAAAGCCAGAAGGGGCTGGCTCCTTTCTGGGGCCAGTTACGGGAGCAAAAACAACTCTTTGCCGCGCCGGCGGAGAAAAATAAAGTTCAGGCCGTCTCCCTGCCCCTTACCTTCCGGCAGGACCCCAAGCAAGGCTTGATGTCTCTCATCCGGGTGATAAACCCCCAGGACCCCAAAGTCGGCACCGGCCCCCGGGTCTTTCGGGTCACCGACCTGGGCCTGACCTATAAACTGGGGCAGGGCAGCCTGCTCTTGTGGGTTACGTCCTTGAAGACCTGCGCGCCCCTGGCCGGGGCCCAGGTGGCGGCCATCAGCCGGGACCTGGAAATTTTCCCCCTGGGGGCCACCGACAAAGACGGCATCCTCATCTGGCAGGACCGGGACCTGGAAGGGATTTCCCTTAAACAATTGGGAGAATTCACCACCGTCAAAAGGCGGGTTGCCCGGGAAAACCTCAGGTTTCTCCTGGTGGCCGTTAAGGGCGACGTCTCCTACATCGAGCTCCAGCCCCAGGGCGACTTGAAACCCGTGGGCGTCTGGCAGGCCACCGGCAAGGAGCAGGGCCGGACCCTCACCGGCCAGGTGTTTACCGAACGGGGCGTCTACCGCCCCGGAGAACAGGTTTTTTATAAGGGCACCATCCGGGAGTATGCCGGGGGTAAAATTACCCCGCCCGCAGGCAATATGGTGTCTTTTGAGGTGCGGAATCCCAAGGGGGACCAGGTCTATTCCCGGAGCCTCAAGTTGTCGGAGTTCGGCACGGCCGCCGGAGTCATCAAGGTGGAGCCCCAGTGGCCCCTGGGCACCTATACCCTGACCCTCAAGTTCGGCAACAAGGCGATCCCCCCAGAGGCCCAAAAAGCGGAACCGGGGGCCGATGAAGACGATGATTTTCTGGCCGCAAACCAGAAACGCAACACCACGGAATGCACCTTCCAGGTGCAGGAATTCAAACCGCCCCGGCACTTCGCCGAGGTCTCCTTCCAGCGCTTTACCAAGTCCGTCAAGGATCAGAACCAAAAAGAGGCGCCCCGGGAGTTCGTGCGCATTAAGATCAGCGGCTCTTACTACGCGGGCGGGCCGGTGAAAAACGGCCAGGTGCGCTGGAAGATTTACCACACCAAAACCAGCTTCCAGGTCCCCGGCCAGGACGACTTTACCTTCGGCTGCGTGGGGGAAGAAAAAGGGGAGATGCTGGAAGGCGGCCAGGCCGTCTTGGACGAAAAAGGCAGC
>JAQTXE010000354.1 GCA_028688935.1 Syntrophales bacterium | reverse complement strand
CGTCATACCGGCCGGGAAAAGGTGATGATCCTGGGGGGCGGCCCCAACCGCATCGGCCAGGGCATCGAGTTCGACTACTGCTGCTGCCAGGCCTCTTTTGCCTTGAAAGAAATCGGCGTCGAGTCCATCATGGGCAACTCCAACCCGGAAACGGTCTCCACCGACTACGACACTTCGGACAAGCTCTATTTCGAGCCCCTGACCTTAGAGGACGTGCTGCACATCGCGGCCGCGGAAAACCCCAAGGGCCTGATCCTCCAGTTCGGGGGCCAGACCCCCTTGAACCTGGCGGTGCCCCTGGGCCGGGCCGGAGTGCACATCCTGGGCACTTCCGCCACGGCCATCGACCGGGCCGAAGACCGCAAGCTCTTCCAGCAGCTCTTAAACAAGCTAGGCTTGAAACAGCCTCCCAATGACACCGTGCGCACCGTGGAGCAGGCCCTGGAAGTGGCGCACCGGGTGGGCTACCCGGTGCTGGTGCGGCCCTCTTACGTCCTGGGGGGCCGGGCCATGCAGATCGTGGCAGACGACGCCGGAGTGGTCAATTTCATGAATTGGGCCCTGGAAGCCTCCCCCGATCACCCCATCCTCATCGACAAGTTCCTGGAGGACGCGGTGGAAGTGGACGTGGACGCCATCAGCGACGGGACCCGCACGGTCATCGGCGGCATCATGGAGCACATCGAGGAAGCGGGCGTTCACTCCGGGGATTCCGCCTGCGTCCTGCCGCCCTATTCGCTGTCTAAGGATATTCAAGAGGAAATCAAGCGCCAGACCCGGGCCCTGGCCCAGGAGTTGGGGGTCATCGGCCTGATGAACATTCAGTTTGCGGTGAAGGACAATGAAGTTTACGTCCTGGAGGTCAACCCCCGGGCCTCCCGCACCGTGCCCTTTGTCTCCAAAGCCACCGGCGTCTCCCTGGCCAAGCTGGCCACCAAGGTGATGCTGGGGCATACCCTGGAAGAACTGGGATTTACTAAAGAAATCGAGCCCCCCTATTTCGCGGTGAAAGAATCCGTCTTTCCCTTCCGGCGCTTCCCCGGAGTGGACCCCATGCTGGGCCCGGAGATGCGCTCCACCGGCGAAGTCATGGGACTGGACACTGACTTCGGCCTGGCCTTTGCCAAGTCCCAATTGGCCGCGGGCCAGATTCTCCCCTTAAGCGGCGGGGTGATCTTCAGCGTCAAAGACCCGGATAAAGCCGCGGCCCTGGCCGTGGCCCGGGGCTTTGCGGCCGAAGGCTTCAACCTTTACGCCACCGCCGGCACCGCCGCTTACCTCCAGGAGAATGGCTTAGACGTGACCAAGGTCTTTAAGATCCGGGAAGGCCGCCCCCACATCATCGACCATATCAAGAGCAAAGAAATCGCCCTGTTGGTCAACACCCCCGAAGGCCGCTATACCCCCGCGGACTCCTACTCCATCCGCCGGGCCGCCCTGGAATACAACATCCCCTACACCACCACCGTAGCCGCGGCGAGAGCCACCCTGGACGCCATCAAAGCCATGAAACGGGGCAAACTGGAAGTAAAGAGTTTGCAAGAGTATCATGAGGGAGTGGGGAAATAGCGAGAATGACTGGAAGGAGGATCCCAAATGAGAAAGCGCGAATTTTGCCTCATAATTGCTAAGCTTAAACAAGTCGATATTTTTGAACCCATAGCAAAAGTCAGCTATTGGCGAATGAAACGGGACTTCGATGTAACGATTATTTTAATAGCAGTGCTCTTATTAATCATTTTAGGGAAAGGAATGGCTCAGGCCGCTTCTTTTACTGGGTTTACTGGGAATGATTATCTTAAAATGGATAAGCATAGTCAGATTGGTTATCTTTCGGGGGTCAGAGATGCTTTTCTAATAAATCAAATAATAATGGAAGAAAAAAACGTAAATGATGTGAACATAGATCAGTTTGTTAAGTGTACAACAGGAATGACTGCATTTCAGATTCAAGCTCTCATTAATAAATATTTAAAAAATCACCCCGAAGATTGGCATATGCTGATGCCATTTTTAATAGTGAAAGCAGTATTAATGAACTGCAAATCGAAATAATCCCGTATTTATTCTATATTTCGATAGTGTAAAGGACATATCTGTAGGGTGGGCATGGCCGACCATCTGCAAGCAGGATGCCGGGCAGTCGTGTAGGGTAAGCATTGCCAACCACTTAACGCCAATAATTTCGGTGAGGCGGAAAATCATTGCCTTAAATCACGTTACACAATATGGCAGATACTCGCTTGACCAAAATTAGCCTATGTCGTAAAGCTTATTTATGTCTACTTGCGCTTTTTTTTCCGGAAAAGTTGGTTAAAGAGGAAAAGGAGGATAATGAAAAGCGTAAAAACTTCCCGCAGCCGCCTCCTCCTCGAGAGCATAGTGCCTTTACTATTAAACGAGCCTTCTGGTCCTCTTTTTTTCTAGTAATTACCTTTGGTAGCATTGGTTATGCTATAGGATATGTATGGGATATATTCACTGGTTGTGTTAATCTCACTACGATCACAGTTCTTCAAATCATTGGAGCTCTGTTTTTGCTTTGGGGAACCCTCTTTGTCAGAGGCTGGGAGATTCAAACAATTGGAGGCGTTGAACTGACGGAAAGGGTAAATAGATGGCTTTTTAAATCAATGTATTGTTTCGGTACTGCGATAATCGTCTGTTCGTTAGCATTATCGGCTTGTCCCAAATGATTCCAATAGAGAAGTGAATTTGATATTCACCCTCAATGGGGGTTCTCCATTGAGCTTGGAAACGAAGAGTTTGAAGATAATAGAGTAGATCTAAAATGTCCAAGCTGGAAGAATTAATCAAAGCCCTGCCGCCGGAGTTGCACCGGGAGGCGGAGGACTATTTGGAATCCCTGATTGCCGGGAAGGGCCGGAAGCCGGCTCGGGCCTTGAAACTGGATTGGCGGGGTGGCTTGCAGGACCTCAAGGACCGGTACACCTCGGTGGACCTCCAGCACCAAGCCATGCAATGGTGGGGAGATTAATACAGCATATCTATTCGCCATCAAAGGGATATTTTCCGTAGGGGCGAACCTTGTGTTCGCCCAATCGCATCCAGGGCGAACACAAGGTTCGCCCCTACGTTTAAAACCTTTTCGACTGTTGACTATTAGCAGAGGCTTGAGTCACCGATGGTAGCAGAGGAAAGCATCCACGCACTTTGCCACCGCATCGTTCAAGAGTTTCAACCTGAGCGCATCATCCTCTTCGGCTCCTACGCCTCCGGCGCGGCTACGCCCGATTCGGACGTGGACCTCCTGGTGCTGCTGCCCTTTGAGGTAAAAAGCTTCAGGATGTCTTTGGATATTTTGAACCGCACCAATCCCACTTTTCCCATCGATCTGCTGGCCCGGACTCCGGAGGACACGGAACGGCGCTACCTGGAGGGCGATCCCTTGATCCGGGAAGCACTGGACCGAGGCAAGGTTCTCTTTAAACGCGA
>JAQTXE010000353.1 GCA_028688935.1 Syntrophales bacterium | reverse complement strand
CTCCCATCAAGACCTGCCCTGGTTCTTGGCTGGTTTCTTACGAACGGTAGCGGCCTTGGGGGCCTTTTTCACTTTTTCTTCCCGCTTCTGTTTCGATTCGCTCAGTTCCACCACCTTTTCTTGCCTCATTGCCACTTGTTTGGGTTCTTTGCGGAAACCGTACACGATGGGGCTGGCCACAAACACGGAGGAGTAAGTGCCCACCAGCACCCCGAGGGTCATGGCCAAGGCGAAATCCTCCAGGACCACGCCGCCGAAGAAGTACAGAGCCACTACCACCAGGAAGACAGTGCCGTTGGTGACAATGGTCCGGGATAGCACTTCGTTGATACTTAAGTTGATAATCCCCCCCAGCTTGCCCCGGCGCAGAGCAATGTTTTCCCGGATGCGGTCGAAGACCACCAGCGTATCGGCGAGGGAGGAACCTGCCAGAGTCAGCAGTGCGGTGACCACCAGGAGAGTGATTTCTTTATCCAGGAGCCAAAAAATGCCCAGCACCGCCAAGACGTCGTGGAAGGTGGCTACCGTGGCGCCGATGCCGAAGACCAACTCGAAGCGCCAAGTTAGGTATAAGATGATACCTATCAAAGAAATGACAATGGCGATGATAGCCTTGTTGCGGAGATCCTGGCTGATGGAGGCCCCGATCTCCGCGGTGCTGGCCACGGTGAAGTGGTTTGCGGGGAGGCTTTTGTTAAGGATGGCAGCCAGCTTTTCCGCCATCTGCCCCACGGATTCTTCGGACTTTTTGACCTTGACCATCAGGCCCCGGCCCCCTTCCAGGAGCTGAATTTCGGCGTGGCCCCAACCTTCCTGGTTCAAGGGCCGGCGCACCTGATCCAAAGTGAAGCTCTCTTTAGCGCTGAGATGCACCATGGCGCCGCCACCGAATTCTACGCCCAGGTTGCCATGGCCCCGGCTCAACTGGACAAAAGCCACTAGGCCCAGGATGCTGAGAATCCCGGAGAAGATGAAGGCGTAATGCCGGACGCTGATGAAGTCTATCTTGGGTTTTTCAAAGAGCTCGAAGAAACTGAGCTTTTTCAACCAGCGCTTGAGGATCAGCCAGTCATAGACCACCCGGGTGCCGAAAAGGGCGGTGAAAAGGTTGAGGACTACGCCCAGACTCAGAGTCACTGCGAAGCCCTTGATAGGTCCGGTACCGAAGAGGAATAGGGCGCAGGCGGTGATCAGCGTGGTGACGTGGGAGTCGATGATGGTCAAGAAAGCTTTGCCGTAGCCGCCATCTATGCCGGCCTTCAAAGGTTTGCCGCTCTGAAACTCCTCCCGCATGCGCTCGTAGACCAGGACATTGGAGTCAACGGCCATGCCTATGGAGAGGATGATGCCGGCGATGCCCGGCAGCGTCAGTGTGGCGTTTAACAGAGACAGGACTCCAAGTAGCATGATGGTATTCAGGACCAAGGCATAGTTGGCCACCACTCCAGAGAAACGGTAATAGAAGATCATAAAGAACACCACCAGGAAGGTGCCCACGAGGCCTGAGACAACCCCTTTGTGGATGGAGTCTGCGCCCAGGGTGGGACCTACGGTGACGTTCTGGACAATCTTGACAGCGGCCGGCAAAGCCCCGGCCCGGAGGACAATGGCCAGGTCAGCGGCCTCTTGCGGGGTGAAAGAGCCCGTAATGACACCTTGGGCGCCGATGCGGGATTGGATCACCGGGGCCGATTGCACCACGTTGTCCAGGATGATGGCCAGGCGACGGCCAATGTTGGCCCCGGTGATTTCGGAGAATTCCTTGGCTCCCCGGCTATTCCATTCAAAGTGAACGGCATATTGCCCATACTCATCGGGCCGTGACTTGGCGTCCTTGATATCGGCCCCAGTCAACAGAACCTTCTTTTTTAGCAGCAAGGGGGTCTTCTCAACTCGGCCGGTATCCCGGTTAACCCTCTTCTCAATATGGACTTCGTCGTCCGCCGGAATCTGGCTGGCCAGAGCCTGATTGAGCTCCTCCCCGGAATAGCCGGGTTTCAGCCTGCCGGTCTTGAGGGCCTGTCCAATCAGCTCCGGCAGATCGACGCCGGCCTTATCGTCCACCAGCTTGAATTCCAACTGGGCCGTCTGGCCGATGAGGTCCAGAGCCCGCAGGGGGTCCTGGATGCCGGGAAGCTGCACCACGATGTTTTCTGCGCCCTGGCGCACCAGGACCGGCTCGGTCACCCCAAACTGGTCGATACGGTTGCGCAGCACCTCCAGGGTCTGGCTAAGGGTGCGCTCCTGAAGCTGCTTGACTTCCTCGGGCTTGAGTTTGAGATCGAAGACCAGGCCCCGGTCCTGGCGCTGGGGTCCGGCGACTTCCAGAAGCGGAAACTCTTCCTTCATCAACCGCTGGAAGGCAGCCTGTTCGTCCTTGTTGGTCAGAGTGATGGGAAGGGTTTGTTTGGAGACATCGCTCAACTTCAGATCAAGGCCCCGTTTTGCGGCCAGTTCTTTCAGTTCGGAGGCGGTGCGGCCCAAATAATTGCCGCCGGCTTGGTCCATGTCCACCTGAAGAATGAGATGCATGCCGCCCTTCAGGTCCAGACCCAGAATGAGGCCACGGCTGACATGCCTCTCCCACCAGGCAGGCAGCCCTCCTGTTAGGGACGGCAGCACGAAAATAATGGCCAGGACGGTAAGTAGGAATAAAAAGAGGAACTTCAGGCGCACTGCTCGCAACATAGACCTATCTCCTTTAAGGCTCGGGAAAAACGGCCGTAAAGATGTTACAAGAAACCCTGACATGCTGACGATGGACGTCAAGATGTCCGGTGGAGCCGAAATTTTCGGCGATTATTTAACCAAGCCGCGGAATAGGGACGAAGTCGCTGACCCTCGGCTTTTGGTTAAAGGAAAACTTTAAGGACAAATCCAAAAATGGGGAGGATAAAAGGAGAGTTACAAGGGTAGGCCGCCGGAACTGCACAGATGGCTGAAAAGTGTTATTTGACCGGGATGCGGCACCTCAACTGCCATTGACTGGCGGAGGGAGTGCCTGGACAGCTGCAATGAGTAGGTGACCAGCAGGGCAACTGTTAAAAAGTGCCGACCATATTCACTCTTACTGGGTTGTATATGGCTTCTGTGGTTGACTGCAACGGAAGTCAAGCTGTAATCGGGCGCGACGGATTTATAATTGCCGACAAATCCATCACCGGCTGCGTAAAACAGCAAGATAAGCACCCAGAGAAACAAGATCAGCCTTTTCATTTTCGGCCCAGCGGTTATCAATGCATTCGGTTTTCGCTATACAAAATTAGTTTTCCCAGGCTCTAAGGCAAAATATCGAAAAAAATTCACCTGCTCCCCCAGTGATTAATTTTAACAGGGATTCTTTTAACAGGCAAGAATGATTTGATCCGAGTTATTCTATTAGGATGGCGCTCAATGATTTGAAAGGATTCAACTACAAATAGCAGCATCATCTTGACTTGGAGGTTGGTGCGCCTGGAAG
>JAQTXE010000352.1 GCA_028688935.1 Syntrophales bacterium | reverse complement strand
GATTAAAATGCATAAATTTTTAAACTGATTATAGCGCTGCCCCCACCGCCAACGCAAGCCAGAGGAGGTTTAACTTGAATACCGACCCCCTCTTTTCCCCCTTTACCTTGGAAAACTTCCGGCTGAAAAACCGTTTGGGGGTGGCCCCCATGACCCGCATGTCCTCGGTGAAGGACAGCATCCCCCGGGAAGACGTCCTGGAATTCCTGGTGCGCCGGGCCCGAAACGGCGCAGCCCTTATTTTTACCGAGGCCATTGTCACCGATTACGAAAGCGCTCAAGGGTACCCGGGCCAGGCCCGCCTGGTGACCCAGAGGCAGATCGAGGCCTGGAAACCGGTGGTGCGAGCCATCCGGGACGCGGGCGCGGTCTCCATCATGCAGATGTTCCATTGCGGCCGGGTGGCCTGGCCGGAAATCAATCCCGCGGGCCGGATCATCGCCCCCAGCCCCCTCATCCCCCGGGATCTCAACCCGCTCACCGGCAAACCCTACCCGGTGCCCGACGAGATGAGCCTCTTCGATATCGGGCACGTCATCCTCGGGTTTGTGGAGACGGCCAAAGGCGCTATCAATGCCGGCTTCGACGGCGTGGAAATTCACGGAGCCCACGGCTATCTCATCAACGAGTTTCTCTCGGCCTACACCAATCAGCGTCACGATGCCTACGGGGGGACAGTGGCCAACCGCTACCGCTTCGCCCAGGAAATCATCCAGGCGGTGGCCCCGGTCATCCCGGCGGACAAATTATTAACCTTCAGGATTTCCGATTGGGGGGTGGTGGATATGGACGTCTCCCTCTTCCGGACTAAAGAGGAATACCAACAGATCATCACCTCCTTGTCCCAGGAACCCCTGGACGCCATATCCGTGTCCGCCTACGATTTTCAAACTAAGGCCTTCGGCACGGATCGCAATATCGCCCAACTCACCCGGGAGGCCACTTCCCTGCCGATCATGATTTGCGGCAAGATCTATGACCGGGCCACCGCGGAGATGGCCCTTAAAGACGCGGATATCGCCCTCAGCGCCAAGTCCATCCTCTTAAACCCCGATTGGGTGGAAGACGTGCGCCAGGGCAAGCCCCTGCGTCCCTATCATTCAGCCGAAGCCGATATCGCCTACACCACAACTCCTTTGCCATAGGGGCGTTAGTTTAGGCTTTCCAGCCCAGCTACCGCCTCCACTAAAAGGGTTTCGCTAATAAAGAAAAATTTTGTCCCAAAAAAGAAGGGGCCCAAAGGCCCCTTGGGATAGTTCAACCAAAGGTGGGATTTATGCCGCCTCTTCGGTATTGGCAGATTGTTGCCGCTTCTTAAGCTCCTTCAATCCTGCAGGATCACGATCAAGTAAAATTAAAGTGCTGATCACCGCCCGGCTCGGTAGTAAATCTTCGCTTTCGTATTTTTGAAAAGCGCGGCGGCCGCCGCCGATCAACCGCCCGGCAATCTCTTGAGAAAGGCCCAGTTTCTTGCGGATACGGCGGATTTCCTTCGCTTCGAGTAAACCCTCTTTCCGGGCCTTGAGGCGATTTAACATGCGGTCAGATATCTTCATATCTTTGCCGGTATGAATGCCTTCATCGCACTCGTCGCAATACCAGCCGGGCATATTGAAGGTGACCGACTCCCCTTTATAGGTCAACGTCATAGGACGTTCGCCGCGGTGCATCAATGCACCTGTTTTTGGACATACAGGATTAGCTGTCATCTTCTTTTTCTTTGAATGAAAGCAATAAAAATTCAGTTAAAGCATCGGCGGTAAATTTGATATAAAGCACTCCCACCGCCGAAGGTACATGATATACATCCTGCCATTCCCGCTGATTGGCATAGGCCGTCATCGATTGGTAAAAATGCTTGGATTGTATGCTCTGAATGGTTTCCACGATCTCTTGGCGGCCAAACCCCAAAGCAACAGCACTCTTAAGGGCGGTGCTGGTGACGGCCAGTTTTTCTACACTATTAAATGCAACTTTAAAAGCCTTGAGATCATACGCCGGTTTTCTCTTTTTGGTCATTTTTTATCCATTTCGCTGGCTCCTTGGGCGCATACAATAATACACCATTATGGTGTAATGTCAATAATATTTATGAAATTCTGCGCCGCCATGGCGGTGCCGGAGAATACCACGGCCAGAATCAAGAGCGCCCACAAAATGCCCAGATACCCTCTCCCTGAAAACCAGCGGAACTGTATCATAACTTCGTATCCTGTTTCATCGGAGATACTTTAATTGTTAGGGAGATAGGTCAATTTGCCACCTAAAATCGTTAGAAATTCCATACCTTAATTCATAATGAGCAACTCCAGAACACCGGACAGGGTTTTAGATACTGCCGTAAAGTTAACCCCCCAGAGATTGCCGGTGATGCTGGTGAGGTTAGTCGAGGTGCCGGTGTTCACCACCCGGGGCCGGAATCCATAGCCGGCCTTGGTGACCTGAATGGTATACGTGGACGCGGACGGTACCTTGGCCAGGGCATAAATGCCCCGGGCATTGGTGGTGGCGGCGTACGTCCCCCCGCCGTTCCGGGTGGCCTGGACCGCGGCCCCGCTGACGGGCTGGCCCCCGGCCGTCACCCGCCCGCTGATAATCTCCCCGCTGCCGCTGGTATAAACATTATAAACACAATCTTGCACCAGGTCGTAGTTATCGGGGGAGGGGAGATCGACATTGGGCAGATTGTACCAGGCATCATAGGCGCCGCTCCAGCCCATGTTGAGATGATGGTATAGGGTGGATAAATTGTAGCCATAGCCGTCGGCCAGCACGTCGTGTCCCCCCTCGGAGCCTGTTTTGGAAACACCCAATTCCACCGGCCAGGTGGCATCCAGATTGGCATTGATCATCGCCAGGAGGCTGGCGATGGGGATACTATCCTTGGCCCCTGCCACGATGGCACTACTATACTTAAAAGTGTTGATTAAGGCCGGACCGACATCCGAAGTATAAGCGCTCGACTCACTGCTGGTATATTCCATCTTGATGGCGGCCCCGGCGTCATGGGCCAGGGCGCCGATGGCCTGAAGTTGGTCGTCCGTGGAGGAAGCGTTTGGAACCGCTACCATTTTGTCCCAATTATACGCCCCCCCTGCCCCATCTCCGCCCCATAGGGCTTCCAGCTTCTCACGGCCATCCACCTTGATGGTGAATTTCGCGGTCCCCACCCCGGCCAGGGGAAACTGGTGATACCGGATAAGCTGGGACATGGCCGTGGCCACACAGCCGCAAGGGTAATTACTGGCGCTGCCCGCGGCATACGGTGGAGTATAGTAATTGTAACAAGCCTTACCCGTGGGCGAGTCGGCTACCCGGTCCTGGGACCAGCGGGTCGCGACCAGGGGGTCCACCCGGGGGTCGGAAACCGCGGGGAGGCCGGACTCTTGCCCCTGGTTTTCCAGGAGGCCGGACTCCATCCCCTGGCTTTGCAAAGATTGCCATTTGCTTAAGGCCTGCTCT
>JAQTXE010000085.1 GCA_028688935.1 Syntrophales bacterium | reverse complement strand
AAGAGCATCTGGAGCCTCTGGCGTCAAAGGGGGGTTGCCAAGAGCCAGTCACCGGTGGCCACTGAGAGATAATCACAGGCAGAGGAGCTCAGGGAAGAGAAATAATGATACAGACAACGAACGGCAAAAAATTGTGGGCCATCGGCGGCGGCAAGGGCGGTATCGGCAAAAGCATCTTCACCCTGGGACTCGGCATCTCCCTGGCCCGTTTAGGCAAGAAAGTGATCCTCATGGACGCGGACCTGGGGGGCGCCAACCTCCATACCCTGATGGGCGTCCGCTACCCCACCCATACCCTGGAGGATTTTCTCCTCAAAAGGGTGGAAAATTTAGAAGACACGGTCCTGGACACCCAAATCGAGGGTATCGGCCTGATCTGCGGGGCCGACGACATCCTGGGCGCAGCCAATCCCACCTTTTCCCAAAAGATCCGGGTCCTCAACCAGATAGAAAGCCTCCCGGCAGATTTTGTGCTCCTGGATTTGGGCGCCGGCACTTCATACAACACCTTGGATTTCTTTAATTATTCCGCCGGGAAGATCGCCTTGTTCACCAGCCAGGCCACTTCTCTGCAAAACGTCTACGGTTTCCTGAAAAACGCCCTCTTCCGCAAGATTTCCCGGGAATTCTCCAAGGAAGAATACCTGATCTGGCTCCTGCACCAATCCGGCAGCAAGAACCCGGAAGTCACCGTGGAATCCATCAGCGACCTGCTGGCCCTGGTGGAGAAAAAAAACGAGGAAAGACACGAAGAGTTGCGCCAGTTGCTCCGGGATTTCCAAGTCTTGCTGGTGGTGAACATGGTCAAGACCGACCGGGATTTCCAGGCGGCCCAGATTATCCAGAACGTCTGCCACCGGTTTCTGGAACTATCGCCCCAGATCCTGGGTTACCTCCATTATGACCAGGCCATCGAACAGGCGGTCAACCAGATGGTGCCCTTCCCCCTGAACGCGGACAAGAGCCGGGCCGCGGGGGAATTAAAAGACATAGCCCAGGTCATCATCGAGAAGTATGCTCCTGCTCAGTCCCTCCAGGAGGCAGTGGACCAGGATCAAGGAGCAGCCGCGTCCGGTTCCTGGTCGAGCTTCTGGCGCCGGGCCCCGGCTTAAAATCGCAACCGGCTGTCGTCTTTAAAAGCCCCGAGTCTGCGGACTTGGGGCTTTTTTTTCGCGGGGAAGATATTCAGGTGATGTATGACTAGGAAGCAGGATTGGGAGTGGTCTGGCAGTCTCCGGGGAGGGAAACCGTGAAGGTGCTGCCCCGGCCCGGGAGGCTCTCCACCTCGATCTTCCCCCCATGAGCGGCGGCGATGGATTGGGCGATGCTCAGTCCCAGACCGGCCCCGCCGCCGCTTTGGGACCTGGCGGCCTCCGCCCGGTAAAACCGGTGGAAAATCTGGGCCTGCTCCTCTTCAGTCAAGCCCAGCCCCGTGTCCGTGATGGCCACCTGGGCCTCTTGGCCGAGACAACGCAGGGATAAAGTGACACTTCCTCCCGCCGGGGTGTACTTGATGGCGTTGTCGATGAGGTTCAGCAGCAGCCTCTGGAAGTGCTCCCGGTCTCCCTGGATGACAGAAGGTTCCAGCACCCCATAATTAAGGCTCACCTCCCGATTCTCCGCCACCAGGCGCAGCTGTTCCCCCACTTCCTGCAAGAGTTCCGGCAAATCCAGGGGCCTGAGGTCCAGCCGCAGAACCCCCCGGTCCGCCCGGGCCAGCAACAACAGACCCGCCACCAGGGAACTGATTCTCTCGATTTCTTCCAGACTGCTGTTCAGCACCTGTTGGTACTCTACCGGAGTGCGGGGGGAGCGCAGGGCCACTTCGATTTCGCCCTTCAAGATGGTAAGGGGCGTTTGCAGTTCGTGGGCCGCGTCGGCGCTGAACTGGCGAATCTGGCCCAGGAAGTCATCCAGCCTTCCTAGCATCTCGTTCAGCGTTTTGGCCAACCGGTCCAGTTCATCGTCGGTCCCCGTCTCCTGGAGACGCTCCGTCAGGTCTTCCCCACTGATGCGGCGAGCCGCCCGGGTCATTTGATCTACGGGTTTTAGGGCCCGCCGGGCCAAAACCCAGCCCCCGGCTGTAGCCAGGAGCAGGCCCAGAGGCAGCACCCCAGCCATAATCAAGAGAAAGCGGCGCCGGGTTTCGATGACATTTTCCAGGGAGATCCCCACCTGCACCAGATTGACCACGCGTCCGGCTTTGATGACCGGCATGGTCAAGACCCGGAAAGGATAAGGGCCGGACCTCTCCAGGGTCTCGAAGGTGGATAACCCCCGCAAAGCATTCTTAAAGGCTTGGGGGCTTAAGGGCAGCTTACCGGCCCGGGAACCGGGCTGGGGCAGGTTACGTCGGCCCCGGGTATCAAACATCTCGAAGGAACGGTTCAGGGGCGAGAAGCCGAAAAAGTGGCGGAAGAGCTCATCCACGTCCGGGGGAAGGAAAGCGCCATTTGCGGCCCCGGCCTGCTCCGCCGACATTTTGGCCACCCCCTGCAAAGAGGCGTCCAGGTCATGGGAGAGGCTGTAGGCCAAGAGGCCATAGGCGGTGCCTCCCAAAACCAGGAGAGTGACACTGAGAATGGCGGCGTACCAGAAAGTGAGCCGCGCGCCGATGGACTTAAGAATCATGGTTCAGTCCACCTGCAGCACGTAACCGGCGCCCCGCACCGTCCGCAGCAATTTCGGCGAACGTCCGGCGTCGATCTTTTTGCGCAGGTAGTTGACGTAGACGTCGATGATATTACTCATGGGGTCGAAATCATAATCCCAGACATGCTCGGCGATCATGGTTCTGGTGAGCACCCGCCCGGGGTTGCGCATGAAGTAGTCCAGGAGGGCGAACTCCTTGGTGGAGAGATCCAGCCTGTCGTTGCCCCGGGAGACTAGCCGCCGGGCCGGATCCAGGGTGAGGTCCGCCACCTGGAGCAGCGGCGGCGATACGTCAGCGCGCCGCCGGAGCAAGGCCCTGATCCGGGCCAGGAGTTCTTGAAAGGAAAAGGGCTTGGTAAGGTAGTCATCCGCGCCGGTATCGAGACCCAGAACCTTATCTTCGATGGCGGCCCTGACGGTGAGGAGCAGCACGGGGGTTTTGCCTTTCTGGCGGCGGAACTCCTTCAGAAGGCTCAAGCCGTCCATTTTCGGGAGATTGATATCCAGGATAATCAGGTCGTGGACCCCATCCAGGGCCAGCATCAGGCCTTCCTGGCCGTCATGGGCCACATCCAGGGCATAGCCCTCTTCCTCCAGACCCTTCTTAATAAATCCGGCCAGCTTTTTCTCGTCTTCCACTACGAGAATACGCATTAAACTGGTTCCCTGCTATTCATGGAGCAATACAATTCAACTGGAGCAGTCATCTTTATATCACGCAAAGTCGCCAAGTCGCAAAGTCGCCAAGGATTAATGCTAGGGGAAACTCTTGCGGCTTTGCGTCTTGGCGTCTTTGCGTGAGGTATATTATTGCTCCAGTTCCACTTTCAGGGATAAAAATTCCATCATATCTTTTAAGGATAGGATTCCCACTAAGCGATGGCCCTCCACCACCAGAAGACGGCTATTACCGGTTTTATTCATCAGGGCCAGGGCCTGGACGGCATCGGTATCGGGAGAGATGGTATTGTCCAAAGAACATTGATCGGCTAGCTTGCCGATGGTTTCCTGGCTCCACTGCTCCCGGGGCACCTCCTTAATCTGGCGGGTGGTGATACAACCCACGAGATCGCCATTATCCAGGACGGGAAACATTTTATAATGATATTTATAGACGTACTCCTTCACCAACTGCTCCACGGTAATGGAGCCAGGAACGCTTACGGGGTGGGGGTTCATGAAGTTCCGCACCGGTTCCCCGGTCAGGGCGTTGCGCACCAGCAACTGCTGGTACGAGGTCTGGGCCGCGCCCCTGATGAACATGCCGATCAAAAACCACCACAAACCGGCAATGAAATTGCCGCCGATGAACTGAAAGATACCTAAGGCTACCAGGCCGAAACCGAAGGCGGAGCCCACCGCCGCGGAGACCCGGGTGGCCCGGCGGAGATCATTCCAGACTCCCCAGAGGATGGACCTGAGGACCCGGCCGCCGTCCAGGGGGAAGGCCGGGACCAGGTTAAAGACGGCCAGCACGACGTTGAGGTAGGCCAGGTACCGGAGGACGCCATTGACCGGCAGAGACCACCCGATTGCCTTGCCCTGGAGATAGATGCCATAAAAGACGGCGGCCAGGATCAGACTGGATATGGGGCCGGCAATGGCCATGGAAAATTCGACCTTGGCGCTGGGCGGTTCGTCACCCATCTCGGCCACACCCCCGAAAATGAAGAGGGTGATACCTTTCATGGGCAAGCCCATACGGCGGGCGACGAGGGAATGGCAGAACTCATGGAAAATCACCGAGAGAAAAAGGCCCACGGCCCCGATTACGCCCATCACCCAATAGGCCTTGGGGGTGAGATGCGGGTAGAAATAGGGAAAGAAGCCGGCGGCCAGGGACCAGGACACCAGGACGGCGATGATTATCCAACTCGCATCAATTTTTACTTCAAACCCGAAGAGACTGAACAATTTCATACTGCGGCCAAACATCTTTCACCTCCAAGATTTCCTAGGGAATTCCTAGCGTATCGTCTTTAGCTTGGTTGAATCTTAAATCCTTCCGGATACGGGGCAGCCCCGGCAAAATTCTCTGCCGTTATCCTGAGGGCCGCGCAGGCTATGGATTCCTCGGTCGCTTGACACCTCCAGGCTGACAATTGCCGCGCCGGGTTCTTTTTACCAAAACCTCCCACACTAGAGAATAATTTCCGGGGGGATCATCCAGTCCACCGCCCATTGGTCCCCTTGCATGCGCCGCAGGCGGAGGGCGCCGCCCATCTGGAAATTAATTACCTGCTTCTCTTGATCCCCGCTCAGGAGCAGAGCGGCTAACTTACCCAGATGGGGGAGATGCCCCACCAGGAGGATATCTTCATCCATGTGGGCGAGCCGGTCCGCCCAGATCTCCGGGTCATCCAGGGGGGCCAGCCCCGGGGCCTCGGAGATTCCCACGGGCGGCTGTAAATGATTTGCCAGTACCTTGGCAGTGCTTGCAGCTCTGGTCTTGCCGCTATGAAATATCTGCCTCACTTGGATATTAAGCCTTTTCAAATGGTGGGCTACCTCTTCAATATCCTCCCGGCCTTTTTCGGACAGATCCCTGGCCGGGTCTTCTTCTTTGCTGTGGGCCTCAGCATGCTGGACCAGGTACAGGAACATGAAAAACCTCCTCAGGAGAAAATAGCTACCACTAGGTTAGAACAGACGGACCACATATGCAAGATTCAGTAATGTTTAATTATTTTTCGGTTTAGGCAAGTCGTCTTGCCGTTTTTACCTAGATGCGATTTTAGGTTCTGCCTCCTGGGAAGATGCCGGAATCAGGGCTTCCAGGGTCCAGCGGTATTCCCGTTCCAGGAAGTCCACGGGATTAAGCTTGAGGTCCCCGGGAAGCTGGTCCCAGGTATAGGTTTCGATTTCCAGGTGCCGGGCAAAATGGTGTTGCGCCAAAAGCCGCAGCACGGCCCGGGTTTGGGCCTGAGTGGAGGCCAGGCGCCCATAGTGCTCAATAAAGAGCGGCACGTGGTAATGAATCCGCCACTGCCCCTCCGGAGCGGTTGCCAGCTGCGCCAGGGCCTGGGAGAGGTCCCCATAACGGCTCAAACCGCCATCGCTTTTCCGGCCCCGCACCTGATGCAGATAGGGAGAGCGGCTGAAGCGCGCCAGTTCCCGGCCCAGCTCGGCCCGGCGGATCTGCTCCCGGGGCAGCGCCGCTTGCCAGCCGGAGGTGACCTGCACCTTGCCTACCCGGATGCCGGTGGCCGCCAGTCTTTTTAAAGCCGCCCCCGGGTCCTCATAGGCCACGGCCAGGTGGCAGGTGTCCTGGCACACCTGGATATGGGACAAGAGCGCCTCCCGGGCTGCGTCCGGGGATAGGCCGGTCTTCTCCGCCAGCCACCTGCCGCCCGAGGGTAAAAGCCATTGCTCAAAAAATTCCGCCAGTTCGGCGCAAGTCTCCACCAGGCCGTCAGGTTCTGGTTCCAGGTCCAGGTGGATGAACAGACCGGAGTGGGACTTAACCTCCAGAAGCCGGTGGGCGATGACCGCCAGATTGCGGCTGATGCGGCCCAGGGCCGCAGCCGGTGCGGTGATCCAGGGCTTGTAGGACAAGGGCGCGGTGGAGATACTCCCTTCCAGGCCGGGAGGCAGGATTTTTTGCAGGACCTGGATGAGACGCAAAGTATAATCGACCCGCGCCTGCTCCCGCCAGTCCGGGGCAAAGACCTCGGCCTTCACCCGGGGGCCGTGAAAAGCGCCGTAAGGAAAGCCATTCAAGGTAAACACATAGATATCGTGGGCCGCGCAAAAATCCTGGAAGGCCGGGAGACGGTCTCCAGCCAAAATTTCCTCGCATTCGGCCGCGGAAAGCCGCAGGCCCAACCCGAAAGGGGCCTGGGGGGAAAGGCGGGCCTTCAGCCGGGGGAGATAGGCCTCGAGTTGCGGCCGGACCTGATCCCAGCCATGGCCGGGATGGACCTTGCTGCAATAAGTGAGATGCGCCTGGGCCGGGGAGGCGAGCTGCATGTTGGTGACCTTATCTGCTTAAATCGGCGAAAAGGGGCGGCTAAGCCGGGCCCGCGGCCAGAGTGGCCGTGGCCGGTGGTCTGATCTCCCCGGCCGCCCGGCGTCCCAAGAGAGCCAGGGCCCGGGCCACGACTTCCCCCTTTATCTCGTGCACTTCCAGGGGCTGGCCGATGCCGCTCAATAACATAATGGTCAGGGGCCCGCCCAGGTGTTCCCGGAATTCCCGGAGCCCTTGGAGGACGGCCCGGACATCCGCCAGGGGCGGGGTCCACCGGGGGAGCCCCAACTTAGCCAGGACCGCCAGGATACGCCGCCAGGGGGCTTCAGGCAGCAACCCGGCCAGATGGGAATAGGTGGCGTCCAGGGCCATGCCGAGGGCCACCGCTTCCCCGTGGCGCAGTTCAAAGGAGCTGAGCTGCTCCAGCTTGTGGGCGGCCCAATGGCCGAAATCCAGGGGGCGGGAGGACCCGAATTCGAAGGGATCGCCGCCGTGGGCGATATGATCCAGATGGAGGGCGGCGCTGCGCCGGATAACCCGCTGCATCACTTCCAGATCCCGGTTCTTCAAGGCCGCAGCCGACTTTTCCAGAAAGGCGAAGAAGGCCGCATCCTTGATGAGGGCCACCTTCAGGGCCTCGGCCACGCCGCTCAGCCAATCCCGCCGGGACAGAGTGGTGAGGAAGGAGCTATCATTGAGGACCGCGCAAGGAGGTGCGAAGGTCCCCAGAAAATTCTTCTTGCCAAAGGCATTGATGCTGTTTTTCACACCGATGGAGGCATCGGCCTGGGCCATCACCGTGGTAGGTACGCGTAGGAGGCGTACCCCCCGATGGGCGATGGCCGCGGCATAACCGGCCATATCAATGAGGGCGCCGCCTCCCACCGCCACCACATAGGAGTGACGGCACAAGCCGGCCTGATGAATGGCCCGGAGGACCTGGGACAGCGGAGCGGCCTCATTCTTCACTCTTTCCCCCCCCGGGACCAGCAACGGGGCCGCGGCGAGTTGCAGGTGACCGGGATATCGCCCCAGGTAATCATTAATGTGCGCCAGGAGATGGGGGTGGTGCCGATAAAGGCCGCGATCCACCACAAACAGGAGTTTGCGGGGGAAATCCCCTCCACCCTGGGTCACTATCTCCGCCAATAAAGGATTATGGGGTGTCAAGAGGTCTTTAGTGAAGTAAACCCCATAGCGAAATTTAACCTGGATCTCCTGGTGGAGGACGGCTGGTGTGGTCATGGAAACCTCATGTGCTCCTTAATCCCGGTAAAGGCCGGAACAGGGGGTGAATAATTGACAAATTGAGGAAACTCAAAGAGCTAGTTCGAATAAGTACGCCGCTCTTTAAACATCCCGTACTGGACCGCAAAGCCGAAAGCGCCCAACACCACCATAATCACGAGGTTCGGCAAGTTGGCCCGCCCGCCCCCAAAAGCCAGGACCGGGAAGTGCCAGCCCAGGCCCAGGACCACCAGGGCCGCACCGTTAAAAGCGGTGGTCAGCATGACAAACAGGTCCCGGACCTGATAAAAGAGCAACCCCACAGCCACCCCCCCGCCGACCCCCAGCAGGATCAGGACCGTCTGGGAGAGATTCAGGGCAAGCCCTAAGGAAACCATAATGGTGAAGCCCAAGACCACCCCGACGATGATGACCCCAATGCTCCAGAGAGGATAGGCCAGCACTGCCATAATCACCGCGGCCGCCAGGGCGATCACCAGGGAGAACCCGGGGTGGCTGGCCGGTATCCAGGCATGGCCGAGCCCGTAGCCGTAAATCAAGCCGGACAGGATCAAAAAAATGCGAAAGAGCGGGTAGCCGTAAAAACAACTGGCCAGGCCCACGAGGATGGCCCCGATTCCAAACCATGTATCCATAAGAGGCTTTCCTTTCCCGGCTTTTCCCTCCAGGGATCAAGCCCGTTTTAACAGCTTATCCTGGAGAAGGGTTGGGCGAATATTTATCCAAAGTTAATTATGAGTTTGACTAATGACAAGGTGTGAATTAGCCAAGACACCGGCGCCGGGTTTACAGTTCTGCTCCGGAAACAAAATGGCTGATATTTAACCGGGCAAAAGCGGTTACGGAAACAGCCCCGCCCGCGAGATTCCTGGCGAGGAACCCACCGGCGCATTAATGAAGAGTGGCTCTGCCTGCCGGTTTATGCGAAAGTGAAAATCAGGCCGGGAGTCATTTGACAAAGAGAAAAGACATGCTTATTTAAGGATTGAACTGCGGCCTATTTGGCGAAAATGATGTCCATCTAGCCTACCCGCTCCCGCTATTCCCCCCGCGACCCGGCGCTTCCTGGCCGCTACGCTTAGCGGAGCCAGAGCCAAATCATACCGGCCCGGGAAAGGGCTGGGAAGAGGCTGATACCTTCAATCGGTAAGTACAGATACCTCTCTCAAGGGGAGGGAGCTTTGCAGCCTGGGAAAAAGTGAGGCAGGTTGACATTAGGTTAAATAATAATGGGAGGCAAGACCATGCTTTTAAAGGAAATTAAAGTCAAAGCCCAGGGGCTGGGGGTAAAGAATTATTCCAGAATGAAAAAGGATGAACTGATCCGGGCCGTCCAGGAAAAAGAGGGCAATTCTCCCTGCTATCAGAACATTTACGACTGTTGGGAATTCGATTGTCTCTGGCGGCCGGACTGCCAGGGCTAAAGGCAAGGCTCCGGAGCCGGGAAAGGGCTTTGGAATAATTTCCGGCTGGCGTCGAGTAGTAAAACCGCGCGCCCGGTTAGCGGAGGTATGGCTAACCACAGCGGTTTTTTTCTTTGTAATTATTTTCCTGGAGCATGCATTTAGCATTTATCATTCTGTTACAGAAGATCGATCAGTAAGGTTAATGGCTGCTCTAGGAGAAACACGGAGTAAATTTCCTCTAGACTTCTGAATGTCGTTAGATAAGTTTTTCAAGTATTTTTCTTCTTGCATCAACAAATTCCGGTTATTAACATAGGAATTACGTGTATCCCCTTAGAGCGAACCTTCATACCTGGACCTTCTATCTAATCCGAGGCTGGAAAGCTTCCTGACCCCGCAACCTGCGGGCAGGAAGGGGACAGCCTCCACCTTTCGAGGGTCGCGCCGAGAATCATGATGGCGGCGATCTATCTGCCTTGAAAAGTTCAAGGTTCAATGCTGGCAATCAGGGATATCCCCATCGGGGACTTATGATAATTTAGTGGTGGGACCGCGGCCGCCAGGAAACGGCAGGCTCGGAGCGCCCTAGGGAGAAAGCAGGTATTCCGGCAGGGAAGAACCAGTGAGGAAAAGGAGAATATTTATGACACCTCCCGCCAAGCAAGCGACGGCAATTCCCTTTGACGAAACCATCAGCGCCTACGGCCAGGCCCGTTCGACTATCAAGGAGACCCCTTTAAGTCCCGAGGAACTGCGAAAAATCAACGCCTACTGGCGTGCCAGCCTTTACCTGTGCCTGGGCATGCTCTACCTAAGGGAAAACCCCCTGCTTAGGGAGCCGCTGACCCTGGAGCACACCAAGCCGCGCTTGCTGGGCCACTGGGGTTCAGACGCCGGCCAGTGCTTCACTTACATCCATTTCAACCGGCTGATCAACAAATACGACCTCAACGCCATCTATATTTCCGGCCCGGGTCACGGCGCGCCGGCCATCTTGTCCCAGGCTTATCTGGAGGGGACGTATTCGGAAATCTACCCGGATAAGAGTGAAGATCTGGCCGGGATGCAGCGCTTCTTCAAACAGTTCTCCTTTCCCGGGGGCATCGGCAGCCACGCCACCCCGGAGACCCCCGGCAGTATCCACGAGGGCGGCGAGTTAGGCTATAGCATCTCCCACGCTTACGGCACGGTCTTCGATAATCCGGACCTGATCACCCTGGTGATGGTGGGCGACGGGGAGTCCGAAACCGGGCCTTTGGCCACCAGCTGGCACAGCAACAAATTCCTCAACCCCATCACCGATGGGGCGGTGTTGCCGGTCCTGCATCTCAACGGCTACAAGATCAACAACCCCACCCTCTTGGCCCGCATCAGCCACGAGGAATTGGAGGCTCTCTTCATCGGTTACGGGTACACTCCTTACTTTGTGGAGGGCAGCGATCCGGAGAGCATGCATCAGGCCATGGCCGCCACCCTGGAACACTGCGTTCTGGAAATCCGCCAATACCAGGAGGAGGCCCGGCAGAGCGGCAAAGCCACCCGTCCCCGCTGGCCCATGATCGTGCTGCGCAGCCCCAAGGGCTGGACCGCGCCCCGGCAGGTGGACGGCCAATACCTGGAAGGTTTTTGGCGGGCGCACCAGATCCCCATCACCGACATCGCCACCAACCCGGCTCATCTGAAATTGCTGGAATCCTGGATGCGCGGCTACAAACCCGAGGAGCTTTTTAACGAGCAGGGGCGGCTGATCCCAGCATTAAAGGAACTGCCCCCCAAAGGAACCCGGCGCATGAGCGCCAACCCGGTGGCCAACGGCGGTCTGCTGCGCCGGCCTCTGGACCTGCCCGATTTCCGCAAGTCCGCGGTGGAGGTCAAAAAACCCGGCGCCACCCTGGCGGGAAACGTCCCCACCCTGGGCAACTTTCTCCGGGAAGTCATGCGCCAGAATATGGAAAACTTCCGGGTCTTCGGGCCGGACGAAACCCAGTCCAACAAGCTCGAAGCCCTCTACGAGGTCACGCAAAAAGTCTGGCTGGGAGACTACTTCCCCGAAGACGCGGACGGCGGCAACCTGGCCCTGCAGGGCCGGGTCATGGAAATGCTCAGCGAGCACACGGTGGAAGGGTGGCTGGAGGGTTACCTGCTGAGCGGCCGCCACGGTCTGATCAACAGCTACGAACCCTTCATTCATGTCATCGACTCCATGTTCAACCAGCACGCCAAGTGGCTGGAAAAGTGCAACGAACTGCCCTGGCGGGCCAAGGTGGCATCCCTCAACCTGCTGATCACCGCCCTGGTCTGGCGGCAGGACCACAACGGGTTCACCCACCAGGACCCCGGTTTTCTCAACGTGGTGGTCAACAAGAGCCCCGACGTGGTGCGCATCTACCTGCCCCCCGACGCCAACAGCCTGCTGTCCGTGGCCGACCACTGCCTGCGCAGCCTCAACTATGTCAACGTCATCGTCGCGGACAAACAGGTCCACCTCCAGTATCTGAATATGGATGATGCCATTATCCACTGTACCAAGGGCGTGGGCATCTGGGACTGGGCCAGTAATGACCAGGGCGGCGAACCCGACGTGGTCATGGCCAGTTGCGGGGACGTGCCCACCATGGAGACCCTGGCCGCCACCGCCCTGCTGCGCCAGCACCTGCCCGACATTAAAATCCGCTTCGTGAATGTGGTGGACCTGTTCAAGCTGATTTCCCACATCGATCACCCCCACGGGATGACGGACCGGGAGTTCGAGGCCATCTTCACTTCCACCAAGCCGGTGGTCTTCAACTTCCACTCCTACCCGTGGCTGATCCATCAGTTGACCTATCGGCGGCCCGGCCAGCATTTCATTCATGTGCGCGGCTATAAGGAGAAGGGCAATATCAACACGCCCCTGGAGCTGGCCATCCGCAACCAGACCGACCGCTTCAGTCTGGCTATGGACGCCATCGACCGGATGCCCCGGTTCGCGGTCAGCGGCTCCGGCGTGCGCGAGGCCCTGCTCGACCGGCAGATCTATTGTAAGAACTACGCCTATGAGTTCGGTATAGATCCTCTGGACATCACGGAATGGCAATGGCCCTTCTAATTCCCCGGCAACCACTGGCAGCTTTTCCCGGAAGAGTCGCTATCTCATTGTTGAACCAAGAGGATCGTGCCCATGACCATTGAGCAAGTCTCCAGTGACGCAGCCCAGCAACAAAGCGTGGAAGAACTTTGGACCACCCTCGCCACTTCCTCCCAGGGACTCTCCAGTGAGGAGGCCCGGAACCGCCTGGCCCAATTCGGCCCCAATGCCCTGGAGGAAAAAAAGGAACATCCCCTCCTCAAATTCCTGGGCTACTTCTGGGGTCCCATTCCCTGGATGATCGAGGTGGCGGCCATCCTCTCCGCTCTGGTGGAACACTGGGGCGATCTGACCATTATCGTCTTTTTGCTGGTGTTCAATGCGGTCATCGGTTTCTGGGAAGAGCATGAAGCCGCCGATGCCCTGGAGGCCTTAAAAGAACAGCTCGCGTTGAAGGCCCGGGTCCTTAGGGACGGGAAGTGGCAGGAAATCGAGGCCCGGGACCTGGTCCCGGGCGACGTCATTCGGGTGCGGCCGGGGGATATTATCCCTGCCGATATCAAGTTGGTGGAAGGGGAATACCTGAGTGTGGACCAGTCGGCCCTCACCGGGGAATCCCTGCCGGTAAACAAGGCTGCCGGTGAAGTGGCGTATTCGGGTTCCATCGCCAAACAGGGAGAGATGGTGGCCCTGGTGACCGGCACCGGCGGCAACACCTTCTTCGCCCGCACCGCCCAACTGGTGGAGACCGCGGGCGCGGTCTCCCACTTCCAGAAGGCGGTGATGCGGGTGGGCGACTTCCTGATCATTATTGCCGTGGGCCTCAGCCTTATCCTGGTGGTGGTGGAACTGCACCGGGGCCTGCCGGTCATGGACCTGTTGGAATTCGTCCTCATCCTGGTGGTGGCCTCCATCCCCGTGGCCATGCCCGCGGTGCTCTCCGTGACCATGGCCCTGGGAGCCCTCGTGCTGTCCAAAATGAAGGCCATCGTCTCCCGTTTGCAATCCATTGAGGAGATGGCGGGGATCGACGTGCTCTGCTCCGACAAGACGGGCACCCTGACCTTGAACCGTTTGACCCTGGGGGACCCGGTAATCTTCGGCCAGGCCCAGCCCCAGGAAGTCATTCTGGCGGCCTGTCTGGCCTCCCGGGAAGAGAACCGGGACGCCATCGATGATGCGGTGATGGATGGTTTGCAGGATAAAAGCCTCTTGAAGGCCTATTCTTTAACGAAATTCATGCCCTTCGACCCCGTCAACAAACGCACCGAGTCTACCGTGCAGGAGGGCGATAAAACCTTCAAGGTGACCAAAGGAGCGCCCCAGGTCATTATGGATCTCTGCCATCTGGAGGGCGATATCCAGTCCCAAGCCAAAAAGTCCGTGGACGAGCTGGCTGCCAAGGGCTATCGCACCCTGGGGGTGGCCCGGGCCGACGATGGGGACGCCTGGCGTTTCCTGGGGCTTGTCCCCCTTTATGATCCGCCGCGGCCCGATGCCGCCGAGACCATTGCCGAGGCCCAGAACCGTGGCATCAAGGTGAAGATGATCACCGGGGACAACGTGGCCATTGGCCGGGAGATCGCCAAGCAATTGGGGCTGGGCACCAATATCCAGCCCGCCAGCGACATCTTTCCCAAGGAAGGGGAATGCGAACTGGGCGGCGCCATGGTGGACAGAATTGAGCAGGCCGACGGCTTTGCCGAGGTCTTCCCCGAGCATAAGTACAATATCGTCAAGGCCCTCCAGGGGCGGGGCCATCTGGTGGCCATGACCGGTGACGGGGTCAACGATGCCCCGGCCCTGAAGCAGGCCGAGGTGGGCATCGCGGTCTCCGGCGCCACCAACGCGGCCCAATCCGCTGCGGCCCTGGTTCTCACCGAGCCCGGCCTCAAGGTCATCACCCGGGCGGTGGAGGAAGCCCGCTGCATCTTCGAGCGCATGATGAGCTACACCGTCTACCGCATCGCCATGACCATCAGTATCATGGTCTTCGTGGTGGCGGCCATGCTCAGCTATAACGTCTTCCCCCTCACCGCCATGATGATCATCATTCTGGCCCTGCTGGACGACATTCCCATTATGACCATTGCCTACGACCATACCTATCACAGTCCCACGCCGGTGC
>JAQTXE010000084.1 GCA_028688935.1 Syntrophales bacterium | reverse complement strand
CGTGGACGGACAGTAAGGCAGGGGGCAGGGGTCAGGGGTCAGGGGTCAGGGAGAAGTAAATCAGTAATAAGTAATAAGTAATCAGCGGTTAGTGGTCAGTGGTCAGAGAAAAAACTTATTACTTATTACTGATCACTGAATCTGGCCTCTGGTCCCTTTTTTTTGGGGGGGGAGAGAACATGGAATTGATCGTCGTGGGTTCGGGCACTGGAGTGCCTTCCCTCAAACGGGGCTCTCCGGGGTACGGGGTGCGGGCCGGAGGCCGGCTGGTCTTTCTGGACCTGGGGCCCGGGGTCTTAAGGGCCATGCTGCGCTACGGCCTCAACTTCTCGGAGATCGATGTCTTGTGCCTGTCCCATCTCCATCCGGACCACGTGGGGGACCTGGTCCCCTTTTTTTTTGCCACCCGCTATGCTCTGGGATATACCCGGAAAGAACCTTTTCACCTCCTGGCGGCCCGGGGCTTCCAGGAATTCTACGGGCATTTGCAAAAAGCCTTCGGCGAATGGGTGGAGCCGCGTCCGGGGCTGATGCAGCTTCAGGAGCTGGACCCGGCCGGAAACGATGCAGTGGTCTTGGGGGAAGTGACGATTAAAAGCGCACCCACCAACCACACGGCAGGCAGCCTGGCCTTTCGGGTGGAGACCGAGGGCAAGGCCCTGGTTTACTCCGGAGATACGGATGCCAGCGACTCCCTGGTGAAGCTGGCTCAGGGCGCGGATTTGCTGGTCCTGGAGTGCGCCAATCCCTTCAAAGTGCCGGGGCATCTGACTCCGCCGGAAGCAGGCCGCCTGGCGGCCCAGGCCGGGGTGCCGCGCCTGGTCCTGAGCCACTTTTATCCGCCCTGCGATGAGGTGGACGTGGCGGCCTTAGCAGGGGCGGAATTTTCCGGAGAGATAATTAAAGCCGAGGATGGGCTGAAGGTCATTTTGTAGGATTATTTATTTAAAAAATAAGAGGAACAAAAAGTGAGGGCGAACCCGGTGTTCGCCCTTTTTTGCTTTTGGGAAATAATTCGTTTCTTACTGAAGACCAAAGGCCAAAGGCCAAAAACCGAAAACCGAAAACTGGAAACCATACTTAAAAGACCAGGGTTATGCGGCAATCCCCTCCTTGTTCGTCACAAGATGAGTCATGGCAGAAGCAGCGCCAGGAGCCGGACAGCCCCTCTGAGAAAGGGATGGTTTCGCTGACCTCTGCGGGCATCGGTCCCATGGCGGGAGGATTCAGCGGCGCGCCATGATAAGAAATTTCCAGCCGGAACTCCGGTTCGTCGAAGGATAACTCCAGGGCTACCGGCCCCTGACTGAGCCGGTGAGCCATAATCAAGTCCCAGGCCTCCTTGGCGATGCGGGAGGCCAAGGCCAGCATTTCCGGCCGTAGCTCCCAGGTTTCCCCCTGCTTTTGCAAAAAGCCTTCAATCTGAGTCCACGCCTTCTCGTTCCCGGCTACGGAGAGAGACCCAGTGCGGCGGTTGCCGAGGCGGAAAATCAGGTTGAGGAGGATGGCGACCAGGGTGGCAATGGCCAGGCACGACCCGGTGAGGGGCTGCAACCAGGGGGCCAGAGTCCCGTAATACGCAGGGAAGACCTCGTGGCTGAGGCCCAAAAGGAGGGAAGTGCCGAAGATAAAAGTCCTGCGGGTATCTAACGGTCTGGAGGTGATCAATTTGACCCCGCTCCCCAGCAAGATGCTCCCGGTAAAGATCAGGGCCGCGCCGGTCACCGCCACCGGCAGCACCAGGAAAGCCATGGCCAGTTTGGGAAAGAAGGCCAGGAAGCCGAACCAGGCGGCTATGGCCAGGGCAATGTAACGGCTGGTAGCCCCGGTGGCCTGGGAGATACCCACCGAACTGGGAGAGGAACTGAGCCCGGTACTGCCCAGAGCCCCGGCGATCAGGCATCCCAAGCCGTCCGCCAGGATGCCGCCCCGGATCGACTTCATCTCCGGTTTCACCCAGTCCGTGTCGTTGATCTGCTGGGCGGTGGTGACAATTCCCACCGTGCGCAGGCCCGCGGCGATGGCGGCCACGAAAAAGGGCAAAAACACGGAAAGATCGAAGCTAGAGGCCGGGTAATGCAACCGGGGCAGAGCGAATAGGGGGGCATGGGCTAAATCCGCCCAGTCTCCGGGGGAAAAGAGCCCCAAGGGGATGGCGGTGACGACCCCGATTAAAACGCCCAAAATGATGCAGAAAAGGCGGGAAAAGCCGCGGCCCCAGATACTTAACCCCACCATGGCCGCCAGGGTCAGGTTGGCCACCAGAAAGTGGTTGGCAAAAGAAGCATGGCCCAGATGGCCGCCGACATTTAAGACATCCTTGATGCCGATGAGACCTATCTCAAAACCCACGGCCATGATGATCACCCCGGAGACCACCGGGGGGAAAATCTTACGCAGCCGGGGCAGGACCCAGGCCAGCAATGATTCCAGGGCGCCGGCCACCATGGTCATGCCGAAAACCAGGGGTAAACCGCCAACCTTGAGAGCGGTGAGAGAAGCTTGCAGGTAAATGGCGGAGCAAACCGGAGGAGCCAAATATCCGGAGCCGATGGGACCCTTCCACAAGGCTTGGAGAAGGGCGCCCAAGCCCAAAGCGATCATCCCCAGGCTGATGGTCTGGCGGGCCAGCTCCGGCGGAGTATCGGCATGACGCAAGACAATGACTAAAAGAATCAAATAGATGGAAATCAGGGCGACCTGTTGCAGGCCGAGAATCGGGAGCTTGGCTAAGGGGGGCAGTTCATCTACCGCATAGATGAGGTTTTCGGGACGTTTCATCTTTTTTTAATCAAGTTCAAGGTTCAAAGTCAGGAGCAAATACATCTAAAAGTTCCCGGTTCCAGGGAGGTAAAATAGACATCAACTTGGTCCAAGGCTCATGAATGCCTATTTAAATAAATATCGTCCGGTGAAAGTCAAGGGGGCCGGGGGAGGTGGGAAAGGCTGAATTATACTTGTGTGAAACCCACCATAAATTTATGCTGGCTATAAAAAGTTTTTTCCTCAAGTGCCGGAGGCGGGTATAATTTGACCAGATCGGTTATTTAAGTATCCTATTGGTAGTCAAATACTACCCTACTGATAGGCAAAGCGGCTGCCTGGAAGCAGGCAGGAAGATCCCATGCTGCTCACGACCTACACCGATGTGTCCCTGAGGACCGACAGCCCCTTTAATCAACACAACCTGGGGGTGGACAGGTATATCTGCGCCCATTTCCACCTGGATAATGACGTTTCGTCTCTATTCCCTTACATTAACGGTCTGGAGCCGTCGGCGACCTATCTGGAAAAGCCGCCTTATATCCGCTTTATGTTGGACGGCTTTCTCTGCGGGCTACATCCCGACCATGGGGTGGCGGCGATTTTCGAGGACCGGGATCAGGCCCTGGAGTTTTTGGAGCGGCTGCTCGTCTTCCTCAACGATCTTGACCAGCGCCGAAATTCCTTGAAACCCGATTACAAGACCTGGAAGCCGGTCCCGGTGCTGGATATTTTTCGCATCCTGCCCCAAACTAATTGCCGGCAATGCGGCTATGCCACCTGCCTGGCCTTTGCCGCGGCCTTGAGCCAGGAGAAAACCGGGGCGGATGGCTGCCCCGGCCTGGCCCGGCCCATGGCCCAGCAGGCGGTCTATCCCGTGGTGGATAAACAGGGGAATTTGCGGTCCACCGTGACCATCAATATCAACACCGGAGAGACCAGGGAGGGAGAGCGCGAGGATCCCCCAGACGGTTTGCTCTCACCCAGGGAACTGGAGGTGCTGCGCCTGATGAGCCGGGGCGCCACCAATCAGGAGATCGCCGGCGCATTGCAGATCAGCCCCCATACCGTCAAGAGCCATGTCATCCACATCTTTAACAAGCTGGGGGTGGATGACCGGACCCAGGCCGCGGTCTGGGCCGCGCGGCACCATCTTATCTAAAAAGATAGGCCTCACGCCAAGACGCAAAGGCGCAAAGAAATACGCAAAAAAAATAAAATGAAAAAAGACGGGCCTATCCCCCAAATGGGGGATTTTTTTTTAGCCGCAGCGGCCCATAGTTAAGGGCAAGAACGGCCAGCAGGCAGGCCTGGAGAAGGAGATTTTTAAGATGATATGCCAACGTTGCCAGACGGAAATCGACCCGGGAGAGGAAAAGGAGCATCTGGGCCGGCTCCTGTGTGAGGATTGCTTTATGGACACCCTGTCACCGGCGAAAGGCTGCGACCCCTGGGCGGTTTACAGCGCCAAAAACCTGGAACAACAGACCGGCGGCAGTATCACCTTGACGCCGTTGCAGTCCGAAATCTTGGGGATACTGGAACGCACGGGTGGGGTAGAACCTCCGGGGTTGCTCCAGGAGCTTCAAGGAAAACTGACCATGCCCCAACTGGAGCGGGAGTTCGCCACCCTCAGACACATGGAGAAAGTCCGGGGGGAAAGGCGGGAGGGCAAGATTTTCCTCCGGCTCTGGTAACCACCAAAGATACCGGCGCGCCGCCGCGGGCGCTGCGGCCGGTAATGGCTTTCCCCAGGCGGAGCCGGAGAACGCGAAGAGGAGACCCCCATGGATTACCGGCAGATGACCGCACCCTGCGGTTTACCCTGTTTCGAGTGCTACCTCTACCTGGCCAATGAGGACCAGGAAATCCAGGCTATGGCTGCCAAACATTTAGGCATTCCCCTGGAACAGGCTCTCTGTCAGGGTTGCCGTAACTACGACGGCCGGATTCCCCATCTCCCCATGCCCTGCCGGGTTTATCCCTGCGCCGCCGCCAAAGGCGTGGATTTTTGCAGCGATTGTCCTGATTTTCCCTGCGATTTGCTGCATCCTTACATGGACCGCTGCGCGGTGGTCTGGCATAACACCAAGGTTTTTAATCTCTGTCTGATCAAGAAAATGGGTCTGGAAGCCTGGGCGAAAAACAAGGCCCGGAGTGTCAGGGACGTTTTTATGTCCGGCAAATGGAGGCTGTAGTACCGCCGGCACTTGGTATTCCGGGACCACCCGGAAATCCGGATGGCCTTGGCCCCCGGAAGCCAAGTTTTTCCCCAAATTGAGACCTCTGCGAAAATCCTCTCACTTGTCATTCCTCATCATTACCCACAAATGGAGGGATGGAGTAAATCGGACATTAAAGCAGTCTCATGTTGCTGACGGATGAATATCTAATCATGATCCACATAAAGTCTTGACGGCTTTTCCCCCTCCCCCTTCGAGGGGGGAGGGCCGGGGTGGGGGTGGCGTCTTTTGCCCCCTTCGACTCTTATCATCAGGATGGACATTTACTTTCCGCACCCCTCACCTTACCCTCTCCCCCGAGGGGAGAGGGAATTAATTCTGGAATATCCACAAGATAAAAACTTGTGGGTAATGATAAGCTTGTCATTCTGAGGGAGCGGAGCGACCGAAGAATCTCGTAAATACAAATAAACATCAATAAATACGAGATTCACTACGCTTTGCTCCGTTCAGAATGACAGAAAAGGATTTTCGCAGAGGTCCCATATTTTGCTCTGTTTCCTTGCCCTTTCTTAAAGCATGTGGGTATCATGTCTCCGGAGTCGATTACAGCCGACCAGGGGCATCAATGCCCGGCGTCTCCCCGGTGGAGAGGGAAAAGAATCCGGTAAGCGTCGGGCTAAAAGTATTCTAAGGATATTAAGCTCTTCTAAATATTGGAGGTCAGATAATGTGGAGCACCTTTTTTAAACTCTGGAAATCCGGCCAATTGAAGCTGCCCATGCGCCTGATGCGGTTGATGCAGCCCGTCTATCAGGCCGCTTTCCTGGCGGCGGCCGCGAAACAAGGGATTTTGCGCCGGCTGGCGGCCGGGCCGGTGACCTTAGCGCAACTGGCCGAAGATTTCGCCTCTGATCCGCAGAGTGTGGAGGCTTTGGAGGCCTGGCTCCAGGTGGGGGTAAAAACCGGGGAATTGCAACTCGACCGTCAGGGCTATTCCCTGCGGGGCAAGCTGGCCCGGGACCTGGCCCTGGAGCAAAACGACGCCTGGGTCGCGTTTCTGGAAGAGGGAGTGAGCCTCCATTTTAACCTGCTCCGGGAGCTGCCGGAGAGGCTGCGGGAGCACCGGCCCTTCACCTTGGCGGATCAGGACGGGGAATTGATTGCCCGTTCCTCCCGGCTGTTGGAGCCCCTGGTGTTTGAGGCCATCGACGGGGTGGTGCCTTCCCAGGGTCAGTTGCGGCTCCTGGAGGTGGGCTGCGGCTCCGGGACCTATATCCACTATGCCGCGCAACGCAATCCTGAACTTGAGGCTAGGGGCATCGAACTCCAACTGGAGGTGGCGGAAATGGCCCGGCGCAATTTGGAGGCCTGGGGTCTTGCCTCCCGAGCAAACGTGGAAACCGGGGACCTGCGGGATTTTTCTCCGGACCCTATTTACGATGTGGCCACCCTCCATAACAACATCTACTACTTTCCCACCGCCGAACGGGTGGCCGTCCTGGCACACCTTAAGGGCTTTTTAAAGCCCGGGGGGCGGCTGCTCCTGACCACGAGCTGCCGGGGGAACAGCATTGTCAATGGCCTGCTGAACCTTTGGGGCGCAGCCACAGTCGGCTGCGGCCCCTTACCCCTGCCCACCGAGATGCAGGCGCAATTACATCAGGCCGGCTTCAAGGCAGTAACCGCCAAAAAGCTCTATCCTTTTGAGACGTATTTTGCCTTTGTGAGCACTGCGTAGCCCCAAAGCAGGATTAATTTTGGGGCCGCAGCCAAAGCCGCGGCCCCGAAAGGCATTTCCCTTGGAGAGCCGGGTCGGGATAGGAGAAGAAGAGGGAAGTCATTTTTTGGTTACAAAGATCCATTCACAGTAGGGATCGCCGCGATGCATCTGCTTGCCGTGTTTCATGGTAACGCCGGGATTGAGGGTTTTCATAAAGCTATCCCAAAAAGCCAGGTCGCAAGCAGATAATAGATCAAGGGATATCTCGAGTTCCTTCATTCTATTCCACCAGGGACACTCGCTGATCTTCATCACGGTCTTATCCGGAGAGACCACCATCTCCTCGATGGCATACTCCGGGCCCATGGCGCAGATACAAATAGCGGCGCCTGCTTCTGCCGCTGATTTGGCATCATCCCCGGCCAAACCCAACGATTTTGCCAACTCCCCCGAAGCCTGGCCGATTTGCGTCCATATTTGCCGCAGCATTTCTGAGTACTTCTCTTTCCCGGTAAGGTTGTATAATAAGTGTAGATGGGCTGCTAACGCGCCGGTTAACCCCTTGGTGGCAATGGACCATTTTGTTTCTGCAGGTATTTGATCAACTCTGAATTCCATTTTTCTCTCCTTTTAATGCTCGTTTTTTGTTTATCCTATCTGTCGTGGTATCATAATCTTATATCCATCCATTATTGTTTGATTGTTATGTTAAATTGCAGTGAAGTTGTATGATTTTGTCATGAAAACAAACCTATTGATTGGCGATCCTTTTTGGGATAAGTTAAAAGAATATCTATTATTATGTCCAATGAAAGTTTTTTATAGTAATAATCGAAAACATTGAATGAAGGTGGAACCGATGGAATTACGCCAGCTTAAGACTTTTCAAACCGTTGCCAAATTGTTGAATTTTAATCGCGCCGCAGAAATCTTAAATTATTCTCAATCTGCGGTTTCCGCCCAGATCAAACTTCTGGAAGAAGAGTTAAGAGTGCCTCTCTTTGATCGACTGGGTAAGAGTGTGCGCCTGACTGAGGCGGGACATTTATTAGTGCAGTATTCCCAGAAAATGCTGGATATTGAGAAAGAGACCTTGGCTAAAGTATCGGGCGGGGAGGAACCTCAGGGATCAATATCCATTCGGATTCCCCAGAGCATCGCTACCTACTTGTTGCCATCCGTTTTGAGTGAATTTCATTCGAGGTTCCCTAAGGTCGGCCTTGATATCAGCTCCTGCGCCTACCACTCCTTGTCCCAGGAACTTAAAACCGGCCTCATCGATGCGGCTTTTCTGTTAGCAGATTCAATTCCCTTCGCTGAATTAAAAGCGGAAGTTTTGAGCATTGTACCCATAGTTATAGTTGCCAGTCCGAATCATCCTCTTGCCAAACAAGCTGCCATACATCTAGGCGATCTGACAGGCCAGGCTATTTTTTTGCCGAAACACGATTGCAGTTATAAAATGATTTTTGAGCAGATATTAACAGAGGAAAAAGTTGATTCTGCAACTATCATAGAACTCAATAGTATTGAGGCTATTAAGCAATGCGTTATAAAAGGAATCGGGATGACTATGATTCCTAGGATGTCTGTCGTGCATGAGATATCGCAGAATAAGTTGACAATTTTACGATGGTCGGAAGAAAATTTGGAGACGGCGATATTAATGATCTGGCACAAGGATAAGTGGCTTTCTCCGACTTTGCAGGCTTTTATGGATACGGTCAGAGAAGTATTTAAATCTCCGGATTCTTAGTTTGGAAGCTTGAATTCGGAATTTTGAGGGGAGTATGGGAACGGCAAAAAAGCCGGGGAAGTCGGGCCAAGCCCGAATTCCCCGCATTTTTTTAAGGGGTTGAGAGAGAGGGCAGGAACCTCAGGTCCCTGCCCCTCCGCACCTATTGTTCTTTTACAGTGCTTTGGAGCGCACGGCCTCGCCGCGTTTTTCTTTGATCTGGGCGTGGGCGGCGGCCATGCGGGCGATGGGGATGCGCATGGGGGAGCAGGACACGTAGTTTAAGCCGATGCGGTGGCAGAACTCGACGGCCTGGGGCTGGCCGCCGTGTTCGCCGCAGATGCCGATCTTCAGGTCCGGACGGGTCTTGCGGCCTTCGTTGACCGCGTGCTGCATGAGCCAGCCCACCCCTAACTCGTCCAGAATCTCAAAGGGATTGTGCCGGAGGATGCCCTCGGTGTTGTAAATGGGCAGGAACTTGTTCTCCGCGTCCTCCCGGGAGAAGGAAAAGGTGCCCTGGGTGAGGTCGTTGGTGCCGAAGGAGAAGAACTCCGCCATTTCGGCGATGCGGGCGGCCCGGACACAGGCCCGGGCGATTTCCACCATGGTGCCGAACTTGTACTTGATTTTGACGTTATAGCGCTTTTCCACTTCTTTATGGAGTTTCTCCACCCGGGGGTGCACCCAAACCAGTTCCTGGCGGGTGCAGACGTTGGGGATCATGATCTCCGGCCGGGCGTCGATTTTCTCCCGCAGGGCAATAGCCGTGGCCTCGAAGATGGCCTGGATCTGCATGTCGTAAATTTCCGGGAAGGAGATGCCGCAGCGCACCCCCCGGTTCCCCAGCATGGGGTTGTATTCAGTGAGTACCCGCACCCGGCGCAGCACCTTTTCTTTGTCCTTCAGGAGCTTCTGATCCAGGCCCTTGGCCTTGAACTCGCTGAGTTCCCGGGTCACCGCCTCAATGGAAGGCACGTGGGTGTACAGATCGGGGCCGATGAGGCTCACGGTGCCGGGGAGTTGTTCCAGGGCATTGAGTATCTGGCTGAATTCCTTCAAACGGTTGGTTTCCGTGAGCAGCTCTTCGATGCTGGGCAAAAACTCATGGAGCGGCGGGTCCAACAGCCTGATGGTGACCGGCAGCCCGTCCATGGCCCGGAAGATCTCCACGAAATCATCACGCTGCATGGGCATGAGCTTGTCGGCCCATTTTTTCCGCTCTTCCGGGGAATCCGCCAGGATCAGGTTGCGCATCTGGGGTAGGCGGTCCGCTTCGTTGAACATGCGCTCAGTGCGGCACAAGCCAATGCCTTTGGCGCCGTGATGCCTGGCCTTGGCGGCCATATCCGGGGTGTCGGCGTTGGCCCACACTTCGATTTTGGCCATCTTGTCGGCCCATTCCATTAAAACGGCCAGGTCCTTGGGGAGTTCCGGGTCCAACATAGGCACCGTGCCCAGGAAGAGCGCGCCATTGGTGCCGTCGATGGTGACGATGTCCCCTTCCTTGATGACCACCCCGCCTACCCGGGCTTCCTTCAGGTCATAATTGATGTCCAGACCTTCGGCCCCGGAGACGCAGGGCTTGCCCATGCCCCGGGCCACCACCGCCGCGTGGGAGGTCTTGCCCCCCCGGCTGGTGAGGATGCCCTGGGCCGCAAAGAAGCCGTGAATATCTTCCGGCTTGGTCTCGATGCGGGTGAGAATGATCTTTTCGCCTTCATTGCCCATACGTTCGGCCCGGTCGGCGTCGAAGACCACCTTGCCGATGGCCGCGCCCGGGGAGGCGGAGATGCCCACGGCCAGGGGCTCTTTATCAAAGGCCGGGTCGATGCGGCGGTGCAGGAACTGCTCCAACATGTCCGGCTCGATCCTCAGCAGGGCCTCTTCCTCGGTGATCAGACCTTCCTTGACCATATCCACCGAGGTCTTGACCAGGGCCCAGGCGTTCATTTTGCCGTTCCGGGTCTGGAGCATGTAGAGCTTGTTCTGCTCGATGGTGAACTCGAAGTCCTGGACTTCCCGGTAGTGCTTTTCCAGGGTGTTGTGCATTACTTCCAGTTCTTTAAAGATGGCGGGCATGTCCGTGCGCAGCTCTTTCAAGGGGCGGGGGGTGCGGATACCCGCGACCACGTCTTCCCCCTGGGCGTTGATGAGGTAATCGCCGTAGAGCTTGTTCTCCCCGGTGCCCGGGTCCCGGGTGAAGCCCACGCCGGTGGCGGAATCATTGCCCATGTTGCCGAAGACCATGGTGCAGATGTTCACCGCAGTGCCGTAAGCCATCTCCTTGGTAATGTTGAACTGGCGGCGGTAGTCCACGGCCCGCTTGCCGGTCCAGGATTTGAAGACGCCTTCGATGGAGAGGAAGAGCTGGGCCCAGGGGTCCTGGGGGAAGGGTTTGCCAGTAACCTTTTTGATGACATCTTTAAATTTCTGGACCACTTCGGCCAGGGCCTCGGCGGAGAGTTCGGTGTCCACGTGGGCCTTATATTTTTCTTTGGTCTCTTCAAAAATCTTGTCGAATTCGGCGTCGGGGACTCCCAGGCCGATTTTGCCGAAGAGCTGGAGAAAGCGCCGGTAAGCGTCCTGGACGAAGCGTTCGTTCTTGGTGAGGGCGATCATGCCTTTGGCGGTTTCGTCATTGAGTCCCAGGTTGAGAATGGTGTCCATCATTCCCGGCATGGAGAGGGCGGAACCGGAGCGCACAGAAACTAATAAGGGTTTGGCGGGGTCGCCGAAACCTTTGCCGGTTTTCTTTTCCAGGGCCTCCATGTATTCATGGACTTCGTCCATGAGGCCGGCGGGGAATTTATCCCCTCCCTCGAGATACTCAATGTTGGCTTCGGTGGTGAGGACAAAACCGGGGGGCACCGGCAGTCCGATCTGGGTCATGGTGCACAGGCCGGCCCCTTTGCCTCCCAGGAGTTTTTTGTTGGTGCCGTCGCCTTCCTCAAAGGCATAGCAGTAACGTTTGGTTGCCTCTTTTGCTGTTTGCTTCGCCATAGGCTCATCTCCTTCCCTAGATCTTCTCTATTTTTCCAGGCTGTTTTCCCAGGTCTAGATTTTTAGCATCTCCCTTTAATAGCGTGGAAAGGGAAAAATTTCAAAAAGAAAATGCAAAATTGTCATTTATCTCTCATTTCGTCAGGGAGGAGGGTCCGGGCTTCTCTGGCATTTATGGGGAGGTTTGCTATAATGACCGACAAGTAAATTTCCCTATTCCAGTGATGCTGGCGGATGAAGAATCAGGATAAAGGATGTGAGAATGACGCTACCGGTAAAATTTGATTTCACGGTGAAAGAAGACCGGAGGGGGATTAATTTTGAGGGTCTGGAAGCGGGCCCCAACAACCCGGAAGGGGCCCTTAACTTGCATGTGCGTGTGGCCCGGGACCACGTGATCCTGAGCATCTGGCCGGTCAAGGAAAAAATGGGCCAGATTTCCGCCAGTCTGTCCGGAGTCCTGGGGCCTCCCCGGGGCTGTCCGACAGTCTGCGGCTTCGGGGACTGCCAGGATGACGACAAGGATGCGCCTCAGCAGACGACGATGTGGGAGTTCGCGCCGGAGACCAGAGAGGAAGTGCTGGAAAAGATAAAAGCTTTTTTGGAAGTGTCCTGAAAAGATAAACCTCACGCAAAGGCGCAAAGGCGCAAAGCAAGACGCAGAATAGTTTATAATTTATTTCTAGTATTCCCGGCCTGGAGGAGGAATTATGAGACAGGCGCTCATTTACCCCGGGGAGGATGGCTATTGGGTGGCTGAATGTCCCAGCTTGCCGGGCTGCATCAGCCAGGGCAAGACTAAAGAAGAGGCAATTTCCAGCATCAAAGAGGCCATCGCGGGTTATATCAAGGCCCTGGAGGAAGATGGGTTACCTATTCCTAAAGAACGTTTTGAATTGTTGTGAAACCTTAGAGAAGGGATCGCAGCCGGGGAAAATGCTTGCTTATCTACCTCTGTTCTCTTATATTTATATAAGAGCAATCAGCTAGGGTTTTTTCCACCGGGAGGGCTGGCGGCCTCCCGGAATTTTTTGGCAAGGATGACATTATGATTGTTGGGGAAAGAAAGAGTCTCGCCGAAATCAAGGACATGGTCCGTCCTTATGGCAAAATTTTAGTAGCCGGGTGCGACACCTGCACCGCGGAATGTCTGGCCGGCGGGCGCAAACAGGTGGCGGAGCTGGCCGCAGCCCTGGACATGGCCTTCCGTCTGGAAGGGAAAGAGATGGAAGTCCAGGAGACCAGTGTGGACCGGCAATGCATCCATGAGTTTCTCCTGGATGTCATCGACCAGGCCGAAAACGTCGAAGCTATTGTGTCCATCGCTTGCGGCGCCGGGGTCCAGAGTCTGGCGGAGAGGCTGCCGGGTAAACCCATCTTCCCGGGGATAAATACCACCTTCATCGGCGAGACCGCGTCCATGGGCGTGTGGCAGGAGCGCTGCCGGGGGTGCGGCGATTGTCTGTTGGGCTCCACTGCGGGACTGTGCCCGGTGACCCGTTGCGCCAAGGCCTTGCTTAACGGTCCCTGCGGCGGCTCCCAGAACGGCCTCTGCGAGGTGTCGGCGACGCTCAAGTGCGACGTTCCCTGCGTCTGGGCCATGATCTACGACCGTTTGCAGGAAATGGGAGAATTAGACCGCCTCACGGATTATTGTCCGCCCAAAGACTGGCGGCCCGGCGGGGCCATGGGACCCCGGCAGATGGTGCGGGGAGATAATTAGTTAGCCCCGGCGCAACAGAAAACCCCAAGTCGCACTGTAAATAAACTAAGGAGGACAGGCGCAGCCTGCCCTCCTTGTTTATTTCGCTAGTCCTCTTTCCGGAAGCCGTTGGACCTGATACCCAGGCGGCGCATGATCTTTTGCAGGGAGGCCCGGCCCAGGCCGCTCAGTTCGGCGGCCCGGGTGACGTTGCCCCCGGTCTGGACCAAAAGCTCGGCCACGTAGTCATGGGTGAAGCGGTTGACGATCCTCTCTTTGGCCTGGGCATACTGCTCGATCCCCTCGTCAGGCTCTTCTACCGGGAGATACAGAGGGGGCTCGGCGGCACTGCCCGAGCCTTCCAGGGTCCGGAGCTCCAGGGAGCGGATGACGCTGTGGGGGGAAAACATGACTACCCGGCGCACCAGATTCTGCAATTCCCGGACATTGCCCGGCCAGGGACGCCGCCTGAGCTCTTCCAGGGCTTCAGCGGTGAAGCGTTTGGGAGAAAGCCCCAACTCGGAACAGGCGATTCTGGAGAAATGGTTCACCAGCAGAGGGATATCTTCGGAAATTTCCTGGAGGGCAGGGGTCTTGAGGGTCACCACGTTCAGGCGGTAATAAAGGTCTTCCCGGAAGGTCCGGTCCTGGATTTTCTCTTCGATATTTTGATTGGTGGAAGCCAGGATGCGGACGTCCACTTTGTGGGCCTTGGCCGCGCCCAGGGGTTTGATTTCCTGCTCCTGTAAAGCCCGGAGCAGCTTGGTCTGGATGGAGACCGGGATGTCACCGATTTCGTCCAGGAAGAGAGAGCCGCCGTGGGCTTCCTCGAAAAGCCCGGTGTGATCCCGGTCGGCGCCGGTAAAGGCCCCCTTTTTATGCCCGAAGAACTCGCTTTCCAGCAAGTTTTCGGGCACGGCCGGGCAACTGACGGAGACCAGGGGGTGGTGGTTCCGTTTACTGAGGGCATGGATGGCCCGGGCCACCAGTTCCTTGCCGGTGCCGCTTTCGCCCCGGATGAGCACGGTATAGCCGGTATGGGCAATGGCCTGGATGCGTTCATAGAGACGGCGCATGCGCAAGGATTGGCCCACCAGGCCCTCGAAACCGGTGCCATCGCCCACCCGCAGGCGCAGGTGGCGGTTCTCCCGGATGAGGCGGTTGCGCTCCAGGGCCTTGCGCACCACCCGGAGCAGGGGCTCCTTATCAAAGGGTTTGGTGATGAAATCATAGGCCCCCAGCTTCATGGCCGCCACCGCCAATTCGATGCTGCCGTAAGCGGTCATCATAATCGCGGTCAGCCAGGGGTCCTCTTTGCGCAGGGCCTCCAGGAGTTCCAAACCGTCGATCTCCGGCATGCGGA
>JAQTXE010000083.1 GCA_028688935.1 Syntrophales bacterium | reverse complement strand
CTCTTTGGATTTGACAAAAACGCTTGCCCTGCTTAGAATGAACTAAACATTTAACTAATTAGTTCGGTTGTGAGGGGAAGATGGACACCAAACCTACGACAAAATTAATTGACGCCCTGACGGTTCGCACCAAATTTGGGGAAATTATGGAAACTGTGGAGAAAGAACAGGTGCGGTATGTGGTAAGCCGGAGAGGCAAAGCCAAGATAGTACTAATGAGCATCCGGGATTATCTGCAGAATATCGTGAAAAAGCCGGATGTTTTGGTACAGCTTCAAATGGATGCGAAAAAGGCGGGTAAAGATACTATTTCCGACAAGGAAATAGATGCTGAGATTAGGGCTTATCGCAAATCTAAAAAGAGCTAACCTTTGACCAATGCATAAATTGGTTTTAGACACCAACATCGTCATATCCGCCCTCCATAGAGCCGAAAGCGATCCTGACATAATTCTTTCCCTGGTTTTGGATAAAGAGGCCAAGATTGCTCTTCTTTGTTTGTCAAAAGAAATTTTCGAAGAATACAAAGAGGTGTTATCCCGCAATAAATTCAGCTATTTCAATCAATCTAGGGTTAAAGATGTTTTGAGAAAACTAAAGAAAGCCGCCGTGTGGGTTGATCCAAAGGTCCCGGTGAATGTGGTTAAGATGGACCCGGCGGACAATAAGTTTCTGGAGTGCGCTTTAGCTTGCCAGGCGGATTTTCTGATTACCGGAAATACTAAACACATTCCATTCAAAGAGTTTCACCAAACCAAAGTTGTCATGCCCGGAGAATTTCTTGAACTTATAGGCGAACTTAGCCTAACATAAGACATTTTCATTCCCTTCGACACACCCCCGTCAGGCCTCCCTAAACAAACAGGAAATGAGCGCTAAGACCGCGGCCGCAGTCAGACTCATGCCCCTCTTTGTTTAATGAGTCCGATGGTTAGATCGGCAAGATAGAGGGCCCCGGCCAGGTTGGAAACGTCTTGGTCACCTGCCCAAAATCTCTATGACAAGCTTCCTTCTAAGCTCCACGTTGACCTTTGCAGATGTTTTGTCCACCTGAGGTCTGACGCCAGGAGTAATCAGGACGTCAAGAGGAGGCTCAAGGGCTTGCCGGTAGCTAAAATACCAGGTGGGTAGGCTGGCGCATTCTGAGGAATTATATATTCCAAAACCCGGCAGCATTTTCAGGATTGACTTGATTATTGACCCGTTTAAAGACTATAATCGGTCTTAAAGGAGCCATGTCATGAAACTATCCACCCAAATTAGGCCGATAAGTTATCTCAAGGCGCATGCTGCAGAGATCGTTCGTAACCTGGGAAAACAGGGGGGACATATGGTCATCACTCAGAATGGCGAAGCCAAGGTGGTGATTCAGGACATCGAAAGTTATGAGCAGGCGCAGGAGACCATGGCGCTGCTGAAAATATTGGCGCTTGGAGTCCGGCAAATCGAAGAAGGCAAGATTCAACCTGCAGACGAAGTCATCAAGGGACTGAGAGAGCGGCAGGAAGCTGATTGATGGCTTTCGTATTCTTGACCGATGACGCAGCCCGCGACCTGGAGGAGATATGCGATTACCTTAACCGCCATGATCTTCCGGGCAAAAGGGATTATGTTCTTGATCAGCTTACCAAGACATTTGATAGCCTATCGGAAAATCCCCACCGCGGAGCTTACCCCAAGGAATTGTTGTCTTTGGGGATTAGGGAGTATCGTGAGATTTTCTTCAAGCCCTACCGCATAATTTACCGGGTGAGGGACGAGGAAGTCTATGTCTTACTGATTGCCGACGGACGGCGAGATATGCAGACTCTATTACAACAACGGTTACTGGCGTAAAAAATCACAAAGCCTATATTAAATCCCCACCCTGAACCGACGAAGGCGCGCCTGCTAAAGATCAGCGCTCAACTTCGGCCTGGAATTTGAGAGTGAAAAAGAAGCCGTAAGAAACCTACTACAAAATGTAGTCAAGCCCACGAAGTGGGGGTGACCTTCAGTACCGTAAATCAATGGGAAAACGGCCGGTGGCGGCCCCAGCCCTTTCTTTTAAAACGGCTTCTGGAAATGCGGGCCGCCTCGGGCCAAGGCTCGGCTGGCCGCCTGACCAAGGGAGAGCAAGGAAGAGGCTAAAGCCTACAAGACTAGGTGGGAGGCCGTCAATGCCGCCGAAAGGGAGGAATTGGCTTCTACGCCGGTGGTCCACAAATTTCACCAAGTAGCTGCCCTCATGTTGTCGTCCAGGAAGCTTGGGTGGACTGAGGCTCAAAGGGTAGAAGAAGACCGGGTCCGGGAGCGATGGGCCCGGCTGCGCAGGGTGTGTCATGCCTGAGCCGTTTGAGATGAGCCCGCTGCTTGCAGTTTTGCGCGACCTGGTGGTCTGGCTTAAGGCGGGCAAGGTTCCAGGGGTGGTGATCGGGGATTCTTCCCGGTCATTAAGGATTAGGCTACCTTTGGGGCCAGTCGCTCAACGGCAATTTTGGAAGCTCGCTTGCGTACCTGGGCAAGATCATAATTCATCTGCATCCTCAGCCAGGTGTCCGCCGTACTACCGAATGCCTTTTCAAAACGGATCGCCATTTCCGGCGTAACATGGCTGCGCCCGGCAATGATGTTGTGAAGCTGCTGGCGCGTAATACCAAGTCCCTTAGCGGCTTCCGCCACACTTAAGCCCAAGTCTTCAAGACACTCCTTGATGAGCTGGCCGGGATGCACAGGGTTTTTCATCTCCATGGTTTCGTCTCCTTCAATGATAATCGACAAAATCCACGTCGAAAGCGTCACCATCTTCGAACCGAAAAATGATCCACCAATTCGCGCGGACAGTTACCGAGTAAAATCCTTTTCTTTTTCCCTTGAGGAGATGCAAGCGAAAAGTCGGTAAGTTCATGCCTTCGATCTCCTGCGCGGCGTTAAGAGGCGAGAGAATGACCCGAATTCGGATCAGCATATCCGGTGGCAATTTGCTGCCGTCGTCATCCTCAAAGAACCGCCGTAATCCCTTGTGTCGGAAGGTTCTTATCATCACCAATTATTGTAAAATGTCAATTTACTATTTACAAGACATTTTTCTGTCCTGGGAATGAGGAGGTATCGGTGGACTATGGGAAAGCCTAGATCTCTCCCTAACTTGGGTATGAAGGCCTAAGGTTTGACAAAGGAGGTGCAGGTAGAGGAGGATGGAAAGAGCTTATGCCAGGTTGTAATAACCTGGATAGTGGTTGAGTCTTGGCTCCCCAAAATTCGCTCTGGTCCCAAATGCCCCTTTTTTGCCCCCATTTTGCCACCTTGTTAAAATTTTTTGCCCTCCGGATAATAGTCCTTAAATCTTTTATTTGAGGGTCCGCGGCGTCAAAGTCCGGGTACCGGCCCGGGGTTGCACCCGGATAACTTCTCCAGGGCTCCTCTTGTCGGCGGCCGGCGGGACTGCCGCAGGCGTGATTGGCCTAAATCCGCTTATCAAAGCGTCCCCAAAAGGAGTAGCTCCATGACCTGGTTGGAAGCCTTGTTGCCTTTTCGGGCCCAGGACAACTTTGAGGCCGCGGCGCTGCTGGCCCAGAGTAAAAATCTCCTGCGCCTGGGTGCGGCTTGGCCCCGGGTGCAGCGCACCTTGCCCGATCCCCCTGGTCCGGGAGAAGAGGTGGATTTGGAGAGGCTCTGGGAAAAGACCAGGATCGATTTTGTTGGCTGGGGAGAGATGACTGGGCTCCACCTGGTGGCCGTGCTGGCAGGGTTCAAGGTATTAAAAGGCAGCCAGATAATTTTTCCGGATGGCACGGTGAGTCATCTGGCCGCGGCCTTGCTTAAAAAGGAGGCCGCGGGCAAATTTATGGCCGAGATGGACCTTAAGCCCGGTGATCTGCGGAAATAACCTTCCGGGGTCTTGGGTGGCCTCAGGATATCGCCCGGCACCCCATTTTTCCGGAAATAAGGGAGATAAATGACCACCCGCCAGGAAATTGAGGAACGGTGCCTGGAAGTGCAGGCCCTTAAAAGCTCGGGGATGAAAGTGGGGGAGATCGCCCTGGTGTACGGGGTTACCGAGCGCACCGTCTGGAATTATCTGAAAAAGGCCAAGGAGCTTTTCCGCCGCGGCGCCAGAAACTTGCAGCACGAGGAAATTCTCGGGGAGGCTGCCGCTAACCTGAAGGAAATCCATACCCAGGCCTGGCGGCATTTTCACCTGTGTCCGGAAGAAAGCGCGATAAAGGTGGGATATTTGAATACTAGCCTGAAAGCCTTAGAGAAGATCATCCAGCTTTATCAGGGGGTGGGCGTGCTGGCCAAGGCCCCCGATCATTTGGTCCTGGAGGAGGGTCTCCCCTTTGGCGATGCGGAGATCCGCAGGGATTACCTGGAGCTGCTCAAGAAGGCCCGGCGCCGGGGGGTGAAAATGCCGGGATTGTGATGGGAGCGTTTTCCGTTTTCCGTAATGTTATTTGGTTAGTTGCTGCGGCATACGATCGCGGTTTACTTCCTACCCTATCTATTATTTTCGGGCCTTCCCTTTAAAAGGGAGCCCGGGGAATGGAGGAAAGGCCATGGAAACATTTAATCCCGGAGCCGGGTGGGATGCCCGGGAGCTGAGAAGGCTCATCGAGCACTATCGCAACGAAGGCATTGGAGATAAGGAGGAACTCCTGGATTTCGTGGAGGCCTTCTGGGGGCTAAGAATTCCTAGGGCCAGGGTCTGCCCGGAACACACCCCGCCCGCGGAATATTTAACCGCGGCGTTTTTCGAAGAGGTCCAGAACTGTGTCTGCTGGGCCTCCCGGGGCAGTGGCAAAACCCTGAACGGCGCCTTGGCCACCTGGCTGGACGCGGTGTTCAAGCCGGGCTGCGAGACCAAGATTCTGGGAGGGTCCTTTGAGCAAAGCCAAAAAATGTATAGCCACATCAAGGAGCGCTTCGCCACCCCGCCCTTTACCCACCTGGTTAAAGGGGAGATGCTCAAGACCTTGACCAGGATGCAAGGGGGCGGCAGCATCCAGATTCTAACCGCGTCCAGTAAGAGTGTCCGGGGGCCGCACCCCATGAAGGTCCGCCTGGACGAGATCGACGAGATGCACCCGGAGATTTACGAGGCCGCCCTCTTCGTACCCCAGACGGCCAAAGGCATTAAGGCCGCCATCCAGATTTATTCCACCATGCACAAATCTTACGGCTTGATGCACCGGGTGATCACCGACGCCGCAGAGAACGGTTACCGCATCTTCAAGTGGTGTATCTTTGATGTCATGGAGAAGTGTGAAGGCCGGGATTGCGCCATCTGTCCTTTGTGGGAGGATTGCGGGGGCAAGGCCAAAAACGCCGACGGTTTCTTTAAGATCGAAGATGCCATCACCAAGAAACGCCTGGCCTCGAAGGCGGCCTGGGACGCGGAGGCCCTATGCCTTATGCCCAGCCAGGAAGGCTTGATCTATAAAGAGTTTGACATCAGTGTGCACGTGGTGTCGGATCCCTTCCCTTTGGACCCCGGAGCCTAAAGGGCCTGACAGGAAAAATTTCCCCTTGCCGCTGCAAAAGATGGCCCGGGAAAAGAGAGACAGTAATTATGTGCTCATAAGCCTTATGCGTTGCTTATCCCTTTTGGTGTTTGGAGTCCGAGCTTATAGAGGCTCTTTCAAGAAACTTGAAGACCTCTGAAACCTTGGTGACCAGGGTCTTATAACAGTCTCCTAAGGCATTAAAATGGAGGTGGAACGATCACTGTTGGAAGGGGCAATAGTCATTGACAGTTAGCTATATTCTCTGATACATATACCCATATGAAAACAACTATAGAGATATCAGACCCTCTTTTAGAAGCGGCCCGGCAGGTAGCCAGCCAAGAAAAGAGTACGTTAAGGACTTTGGTGGAGGAAGGTTTGAGAAAAGTCATCGAGGAACGACAGCAGGGTCACGGCTTCAGACTGCGCCGGGCCACCTTCAGGGGGCAAGGTCTCAAACCCCAGGTGTCCGATGCCTCTTGGGAACAATTGCGGGAACTGATCTATCAGGGTCGGGGCGCATGATCGCGGTTGACACCAATTTGCTGGTCTATGCCCATCGGGAAGACAGCTCCTGGCATGAAGCCGCCTATGCCCGGCTGGCGGAATTGGCCGAGGGCCGCGGACCCTGGGCAATTCCCTGGCCCTGCTTGTATGAATTTCTGGCCATCGTCACCCATCCCCGGATTTTCGAACCTCCGACCCCACTGGACCTGGCCCTGACCCAGGTGGAGGCCTGGCTGGAATCGCCCAGCCTGGCATTGCTGGCGGAATCTCCAGGGTATTGGCCGGAGTTGCGCGCGGTCCTCCATTCAGGACGGGTGCTCGGCCCCCAGGTGCATGACGCCCGCATCGCCGCACTCTGCCAAAGCCACGGGGTCCGGGAATTGTGGACTGCCGACCGGGACTTCGGCCGTTTCCCCTCCCTGACAGTGAGAAACCCCCTGGTAGGGTAAATAAATAAGCTTCCTTAAGTTTTTAAGTAAGGAAGAAACCCGGCAAAGAAGCGATCCTGGCGCGATTGCGGTAGTTCTGGGGAAAGTTGCCGGCAGACTTCAAGTTTGATCGAGAAGAGGCAAATGCCCGATCCTAAAGCGTTCATAGTAAAGAGCGCAGGCTGATAACTACAACTAGAAATCCTTCAGTATCAGCCAAGCTCCCCTACCTCTCATGCGACGTCTCAGGGCTCTGGTGGAAGAATTGCGGACAGGGGGGGCGTATTGCCCGGGCTGGCCAAATTTCGGAAAAATTTCCGGTTCAGCGGATTGCTTTCATTGTCACCTGAAAAAGGGGCGACCCACTTATGTGGATGTTTGGAGAGTGGAAGATCAAACAGTCAGAGTTATCGAGGTAAGGTATGTTGGAACCCACGAAGGAGTTGACTACGGCGGCGTATGCTGAAATCTGCATCCGAGTGCCCGCAGCCCACGCCGAAAAAGTGAAAGCGGTTTTAGCGGATATTTTGGCCCTATTCGAGGGGACGCTTTCCATTGGAGGCGAAGAAGAGAATGACCGGCTTTATTCGGTTGAAGAGGTATTCCCCAATTTCCATGCAGGGGACATTCTCCGTGGCTTTCGGGCCCGGGAGGAGATGACCCAAGCAGAATTGGCGGCCAAGGGGGGAGTGAAGGCTTCAACCATTTCCGAAATGGAGCGGGGCAAACGTCCCATCGGCAAAGAAATGGCCCGGCGCTTTGCAAAGGCCCTGAATACTTCTTATAAGGTTTTCTTGTGACACTTTCCTTCCTTGACATCCTCCCCTCCCTAAAGGAAAGGCCGAACTCGTGGAATTCGACCGCGAGGTGAGGGAGATCATGTTCATCTCTCGGTGCATCACCCACTCAAAATGGCGGTCTCCAAGTCCGTGAACAGCCTCAAGGGAGTATCTTCCCGGCATTTGCGAAGACCTTTCCCGGAACTCGAAAAATGGTACTTTAAGGGCATGCTCTGGTCACCAGCTACTTTGCCGGTTCTTGCAGGGGAGCGCCAATTTCCATCATCCGGCAGTACATTGAACAGCAAAAAACCCCAAGTTTAGTCGCCTCTCATCCCCTACCTGAAGGAAGGGGTCTTTCGGCGACATAATGATAATTTCTGTCTAAGGCTGCGCCATCTTGGGATTGACCAGGTTGAGCAAAAATGAGGCTGTGCTTGCCTTAAGCCTTAATATACTTCTTGCATTAATGTATCCCATAGAATACATTTAACTCGTGTTGGAAATTCGCCAGACCGAGGTATATTCCCAATGGTTCAACGGCTTGCGTGACCGGCAGGCACGGGCGCGCATCGATGTGCGCATCCGCCGCCTGTCGCTGGGCAATCCAGGGGATGTAAAGCCGGTGGGAGGGGGCGTCTCGGAACTGCGGATCGATTACGGTCCCGGATACCGGGTTTATTTCGTGCAGCGGGGGCAGACTTTAGTGATCCTACTCGCCGGCGGTGACAAACACACGCAAGATAAGGATATCAAGACCGCACAGGAATTGGCTCGGAAACTCTAGGAGACGGTTATGGCAAAGATTAAAACCCGGCCTTGGGACGCAGCCGAACATCTGGAAACCGCTGAAGACATGGCCGCCTATTTGGAAGCCGCCTTGGAAGAAGGCGACCCGGCCCTGGTGACAGCCGCCTTGGGGGACATCGCCCGGGCCAAGGGCATGGCACAAATCGCCCGGGAAACAGGCTTGGGTCGGGAAAGCCTTTACAAGGCATTGTCACCGGAAGGCAACCCAGAGTTTGCCACCGTGCTGAAAGTTATGCGGGCGCTCGGTCTGCGTTTGCGCGCAACCCCAGAGCACGTTTAAATTGATATCGAGGATAAACTGGTCTAAAGACTGGTTTGAAAAGGGGAAGGCCGTGATAGAGATTGGAGCTTACGAGGCCAAGACCCATCTTCCCCGGTTGTTGGACCGGGTGATGGCCGGGGAAGAAATTACCATTACCAGGCGAGGAGTGCCGGTGGCGGTTTTGGTCCCGGTAAAAAAACGCAACGAAACAGAGATCCAGGCGGCTATTGAAGGGATTATGAGGCTCCGCCAGGGACCAGGACTAAGCCAGGCAGAAATTCGCCAACTGATTGAGGAAGGCCGCGAATGACCTCTCCTTTTCTGGTAATAGATGCCTCAGTGGCCATCTCTTGGGTTTCAGCAGATGAAAATGAGCCCTATAGTCAGAGTGTGCTGCAATCCTTGCCGCAATACCGCCCTATTGCCCCTGCAGTATGGCCCCTGGAGGTGGGCAATGACCTGGTAATGGCAGAGCGCCGCCAGCGCCTGGCATGGATTAAAGCTGGCGTGTTCCTCTCATTTTTTCAGGTATTGCCTATTGTGGTGGAGATGGAGCAAAATCATCGGTTTCTGCCTGAATTGCTGGAACTGGCACGTCAGCAGCAGTTGTCCGTTTACGACGCCTCCTACCTGCGCCTGGCAATGCGGCTACCCGGCCTACTGGCGACCATGGAAAAGAGGCTGCGCCAAGTGGCAGCAAATGCCGGCGTGCAGCTGTTCGGGGAATGATGAGGCGGAACTCTCCCCTTGGGCCATTCTCAAAGGTATGGGGGACGATATATGGTTCAAGGATGCCATCGTGGCCGCCATCAAGGAACTGGTGTTGCCGGAATTGGCGGAGTTGAAGGCAGGTTTGGCTACCGCCAATCAGCGACTGGGTGGGGTGGGCCACCATTAGAATGGGACCGGGTGATGAACCGGACACCGAAAAGCTGATCCAAGCAATTACAGAAATCATTATCCAGGCTGTAGACCCCAAGCAAGTAATTCTTTTTGGCTCTTAGGCTAGGGGAACCCCCGAAAAGAATCCGATCTAGATTTCCTCATTGTCCAGGAGTGTGCATTCGGTCCCGGTCAAACCCGCCGTCAGCAGATTACCAAACTTTGGCGTTTGTTTGTCCACTTCCCTGTTTCCCAAGACATCTGGGTCTATACTCCCCAGGAAGTGGAAGAATGGCGTAGAAATATAAACCCTATCATTGGCCGGGACCTACGGGAAGGCAAGGTTTTATATGTGCGAGCGGGGAGCTTATCATGAAAAGCCTATACTGTCATTGTAGAACGAGACGCGGATTGGTTGATCAAGCGTCTGTCCAAAGTGGGAGCCAGGGTTTTTTACCGCGCCCGTCGGTGGTATGTGCGTAATGCCTTGGCCTTTTCCCTAACACACCACTACCGGGCGGTGCTGGACTGGGGTTCTTAGGACGCCTCAGTCTATTTAATTCCCTGCCCCTGCCTCAGCTTAACGTAACCTTCCCTTCCTGACACCTCACCCCAGCCATTTCCAATCGGGAGCTCCAAGAACCGGAAGAACCAGCCGCCAGAAGAGTCTTTCTCCAGTCTCACCGGAATACTTGGTTAAGTAGACTTACCCGGAGGTTGTCTGCTCCCCCTCAAGTTTAACTCCGCGACATCTATTCTTGACTGTTTGTAATCCTTATATGGTGCAATTACTTGTAATTTATCTCTAACAAGGTCAAGTAAATTGTACTTCGCAACTTTTACTACGCATTACGTAATAGATTGTAAGAGATAATAGACGTAATTTTTGTACAAAATATTGTATGTTAGACAACTTGACTTCATTTAGAATTATTATCCAAGCCTTTTAAAAACCATAACACCTTTACCTTACTACTTCTTATAGATATTTATTATCTGTAATATCTGCTAATTAGGCATATTGAGTGCATCTCCCTTAAGTAAATTTCTTTTACTTAGGGGAGATCAACAATGACCACCAAGTTTGTTGGCGCCTCAGGCAGAAACGGCCGGGAACGGGAAGTAGTTCCGGTTCCCGAAGGTATGACAGAGGTTAAGGAGGTGATGCATTTCTTTCAGTGCGACCGGAGAACTGCCAAGGCTACTTTAGAGCGCGGGTTTTACATCGTGGGATACCACCGGCGGAGCGTCTATCCCGGGGTCCTGGAGCCGGATGCGGCCTACGGCCTGGTTTGGTCCATTTACCACCGGAAATACCTGGACCGGCTCCCCTGGTATGTGGCCCCGGAGGACTTGGTCCAGGAAGGGGTTATGCGGCTGTTGGAAATGGCCGGGCATCCCCGGTTTCAAGAGCGGGGATTTCAGTTTTATTTGGCGTTAAACGCCATGAAGAGCTTCATTGAGCGCCAGCGCCGCCTGCGGGGCGGCATCGGGGGGACGCTCTTGGGCTTTGAGGAAAACTTCAGGCCGGACGCCTGGTCTGCCTGGCAGACCGACTGGCAGGCCCAAAGGGACGAGGCTCCGGACCGGGCCAGGGCTAGGGTCAACCGCACGGGCCGCTCAACAGAACTCGGGGGAAAAATCACTCGGCCGATTGGCGAGGCGGGGGAAGGGATAAGTCAGGAAGGATTGGGGCGGTGCGCGAAACTCAGCCCCCGGTGCCCGGCCAGGAAAGCGGCTTAGGCTATTTAAGCCTGACTGGGAGAGACTGCCATCTTGGCCACCGGCTCCAAGGGAAAGGAACTCCGGCTCACAGCCCAGGGACGGGCTTTCAGCAACTCCCCAGCCTGAGATGGAGAAATCTGCTTCCGCAGAAGATGTCGGGAAGAAACCTTGCCGCCAGCTAGGCGCGGGTGTTGAGGCCGGCCAGAGGCATAAACGCGAGCATGCCTTTAGCAGGAGGTATTTGATGGCAAAAGTGGTTATTTTTATGGGAGACGGAGCCCTCCAGGGAATTTTGGCGGACTCCTGGTTGACCGATGTTCTTGTCCTGGATCAAGACCTTGAAGGGGTGGATAGAAACGACCCCGGCCTCAAGGAGTTCGATGGGGAGATCTTTTATGTGGGCCGGGGTGTTGATCTGGTGGATGCGGATTACGTGGCTGCGATTTTTAGGGCAGTGGAGGAGGACTGAAAATAAGGCCTATCTGACCCCCCCCTCCGGGCCGGTGGCATTGGTGCACCAAGATTTGGGCCTATGCCTTTGCCTCCGCGTACAGCATGTGCACCGGGACCTAAAAATGGAAAAGGCAAGTTCGGCCTTGGGCCAGTAACTTGCCTTGATCTTTTCCCTTATCTGGTCGGTTCGGGAGGATTTGAACCTCCGACCCCTGAACACCATTCATACCGAAATCTTCGGGAAAGCCAAGGAATGCGCCCTTTCCCACTCCAAAACCTCTCAGGCCCTTTCAGACGACGAGCTGATTGATAAAATCACCAAATCAAAAATCGGGAACAAGTTTGGCGATCTTTGGCGGGGAGATGTTAAGTACCTGAAATATCAGTATGGTTATGCCTCGCCCTCTGTTGGATTCTGGCTTTTTGGACCCGGAAAGATGCCGCACAGATGGACCGGATTTTCCGGCGTACCAATCTCTGGCGGGGCAAATGGGATGCACTGAGGGGCGACAGGACGTATGGCGAAATTACCATCGCCACCGCCATCGCCAACACCACGGAGGTCTGGAAAGGCGGCGGGAGAAAGCGGCAGACAAGTAAAAAAGTCAGAACTGCGGACGCCGAGGGAACGGGCCTGCCCATGATTCAAATCAACGACCGGCAGCTGCGGGACACCACCGCGCTGGCCATCGACGCCCTGCTGGCCGCCAACAACCCCCCGGAAATCTTTGTGCGTATGGGCCAGCTTGGCAGGGTTAAAACCGATGAAGAGGGGCGCCCTGCCATTGACATTCTGAAAGAGAATGGGCTCAGGTATTATCTCTCCCAGGCTGCGGATTTCGTCAGGGTCGGAAACGAAGTCGTTAAGGTCAGCCCCCCGAAGGACCTGGTGCAGAACATCCTGGCGGCTCCGGAGTGGCCCTTCCCCCCGCTGCGGGGGATCGTGGAGGTCCCGGTGCTCCGTCCCGACGGCTCCATTTTGGCGGCGCCGGGATATGACCCGGCCACCAAACTTTTTTACTGCCCCCTGCCGGGACCGCCCATTGCCCCGATCCTTCCATCAAGTCCTAACCAGCAGGATGCCGTTAATTGCATCGATTTTATCCTGGGTGAACAGCTGGCGGACTTCCCCTTTGCGGACGACTCTTCCCGGGCCAACACCCTGGCGGCCCTCCTGACCCCCATTGTCCGCCATGCCATCCCCGGCCCCGTGCCCCTGGGCCTGTTTGACGCCCCCCAGGCCGGGACCGGCAAGACTAAACTGGTGGAGATTATTGGCATGATATCCACGGGGCGCTGGACCCCCATGCATTCTCCCCCCATGAGGCGTGATGACGATGCGGAGTGGTCCAAAGTCATCACCTCCGCCCTCCTCAAAGGCTCAACCGTCGTCTGCTTCGATAACGTCGACGGGGTATTGCGGTCTCCCGCCCTGGCCTTGGCCCTGACCGTCAAAGTCTACAGTGACCGCATCCTGGGCACAAACCAGCAACCGGAGATACCGGTGAACTGCTCCTGGTTCGCCACCGGCAACAATATCCAGCTGGGCGGAGACCTGCCCCGGCGCTGCTACTGGATTCGCTTGGACGCCAAGATGTCCCGGCCCTGGAAGCGGGATAACTTCAGACACCAGGACCTGGAGGGATGGGTCACGGAGACCCGGAGCAAACTGAGCGCGGCCCTGTTAACCTTGGCGCAAGCATGGTTTGTCGCCGGACAACCCGGGTCCGATTCCCCTATCCTGGGGAGTTACCAGGCCTGGTGCCGGACCGTGGGCGGGATCCTCAAGTTTGCCGGGGTGGAGGGTTTCCTGGGGAACCTGGAGGCGATGCACGAGAGAGCGGACCTGGAGGGGCAGGAATGGGAGGCTTTCCTGCGTGCCTGGCGGGATCATTACGGGGACGCCGTGGTCCTGGTCAAGGAACTGGTGGAGATCACCCAAGAGGAGGAGGGGACGGTAATCCGAGATGCCTTGCCCAGCCGCTTGCAGGAGGCCATGAACAAGAAAGGAAGCGGTTTCGTAAGATCACTCGGTCGTGCGCTGCAAATCAAGGATGGCGTGCATTTCGGCGACCTTGGACTTCACCTGGTCAGGGTCCCGAATGCGGATAAAAAATCCGGAGCAAACGGCTGGAGAGTGCTGACCTATTGAACCATAAGGGGGAATGCTTGCAGGAGTCGCATAAGAACGAGGTTCTCACTTATGCCGGATTATATCCTATCATTCAGATATCTTATGGAGACACCGCATAAGTGCATAAGTGTATCCCCATTGGACCTCAACAAGAGCGGGAAGAAGCGATATCTATAGGCGGTGGGGAACCATATGAACGATTATAGGGATCAACTCCTGCACTCCTGCGATAGCACGAATATCTTGTTGAAATTACAGTAGATAAATTGCTAACTGTCGTTTTTCTCACTTATGCGTGGGACGCTGACCTTAAGGAGAGAATGGGGAGACAGACATGATTTAATCTTGTGTTGAATGCCCTCAAAATGGCGCTCATTTTAGTTCCGGAATTGTCTGAGCACTATGCTTTAATTATTAGATATCCTGCCACGTTAGAGGTATGCCATTAATTTATTCGGCACCAAATTCCAAGGCTCAATAATGATCCGGTAATTAGTTAACTAATCGTAATTTCTATATATTTGTTAGCATAATAATTATTTCAATATATTTTTAAGCAAAATTTCGTATCCCACGCACAGTTTTTACCGTTACCACAAAACGATAAGTTTCAATAATAATAGAGGCTAATATCCCACTAAAAATTCATAAAATAACGGATAGATGGCGTTGGATAAAATAAGGCCCCGGAGGATTCAATGAAGAAACAGCAAAAGATAAAGAAAGGGCGGCCGAGAGGTCGTCCCTTTAAACCCGGACAATCGGGCAACCCGGCAGGCCGGCCCAAAGGGGCCAAAAATAAGTTCAGCTTGATGGTGCTGGCCGCAAATGAGCCAATTTTTCTGGATCGCAACCGGCCCTTCGAAGTGTGGAGCGACAGGTATGTCCAGGATGGCCGAGAATTTCGAAAAGACACCCTACAAGAAATCAACCCCGGAAACCCAACACCGGTTCAACCAGAAATTATGGACAAGAAAAAACCCCGCACAGAAATCATCTGGCGGGGGCAACCTTACTTCTTGCAAGATGGCTA
>JAQTXE010000351.1 GCA_028688935.1 Syntrophales bacterium | reverse complement strand
GTCCAGGGCCGCTTGCGCCGCGGATTGGGTGCTGATGGTGGAGCCTGCGTGGCTGGAACCGGCCGCGGCCCCAACACCCAAAGCAGAGGCAGTGGCTTCGCCGATTTTGATGTAATAGTAATCTTCCGCGGAGCTGTTGCCGGTGCCGAAGTGGATCTTCATCTGCTCCGTGCCGTCCACGGCGGTGCCGGAGAGGCTGCCGTCCAGCAGCTTCACGCCGTTGAAGTCCGTGGCTTTGGCGATCCGGGTGATTTCCGAGGCCATGGCCTGATACTCACTGTCCATGATCAGACGCTGGGCCGTGGTGTAAGTGCCGGTGGCGGCCTGTTCGGCCAGCTCTTTCATCCGGGTGAGTTTTTCGTCGATCACCGAAAACGCGCCGTCAGCAGTCTGGATCAGGGAGATGGCGTCATTGGCGTTCCGGACCCCCTGGTTCAGAACCCGGATGTCAGTGCGCATAATTTCCCGGACAGCCAGACCGGCGGCGTCATCCTGGGCGCTGTTGACCCTGAGGCCCGAAGACAGACGCTGCACCGAGGTGGCCAGGCGGTTATAGCTGACATTCAAGCTCCTGGCCGCATTCATTGCCATTAAATTGTGGTTGATAACTAGAGACATGACCCCTTACCTCCTTGTAATCCAGCTCAACATCCTTGTCTGGTTTTTGAAGCATTTAAATCTCTATTCGAAAATTGGGGGAATTAACTTTAGAAGAAAAGTTAAAAAAAGATGAATTTTTTTTAAGAAATCTTAAAGTGCCCTTAAATATGCCTCTCAGCGGTTGTCGCCAAGCTAAGACATGGATGGGGAAAGGCGAACCTCTTGGTATTCTCTTTAAAACCTGCTGTAACTTATTATTGCTGGCATTTCAGTGTGTTACCCAATGATCTCTAAGATCATGGAGAAATCTTCTCTTCCCTGAAATTAAGATAAAATGCAGATTAACCGGCTTGAGGCCGCTGTCAGGACGGTTAGGATCTCTTAGAGGGGCGTGACCTGGGAAAATGTTTTTGCAAAGGATTAGAAGATATTTGACCTGAACTTAGGCTGCCGGGGAGGGGAGAATTCTGGGGGGAAACCTTCTTAAGGGGAGCAGAGGGCGCCCTTTACCGGCTGCTCCCCTGAGTTTTTTAAGGGTAAAGACGCCGGCAGACCAGGCATTGGGGATTGGCCTTGATCTGCTTTTCGTGGAAAAGAAATTGATCGCCTTTAAAATACAAGAGCCGGCCCATGAGCGCCGGACCTATGCCGCCCAGGATGCGCAAGGCCTCCAGGGCCTGCAGGGCCCCCATGATCCCGGGCAGAGGGCCCAGGAGCGCGGGTTTGTGGCCGTTGGAGGCCTCCGGAAAGGCGCAGGCCAGGCAGGGACCCTGTCCCGGCCAGAAAGTGGTGAGGCGGCCGTCCATTTCCCACACCCAGGCATGGATCAGAGGCAGACGGAATTTCACCGCCGCCTGGTTCAACAGATAGCCCGCGGGCGCGTTGTTCATGGCGTCGATGATCAGGTTGCAGTTCCCGGCCAGCCGGGAGATATTGTGTTCCGAGATGGTCTTGGTCTGGCCTTCCACCAGCGAAAAGGGGTTCAGGTCTTTGAGGCGGCGTTCGGCCACGGAGGCCTTGGACTTGCCCAGATCCCGTTCCCGGTAAAGGACTTGATGGTTGAGGTCGGACAGAGTTACCCGGGATTGATCCACCATGCGGATGGCGCCCACCCCGGTGGACAAAAGATAGAGGGCTACCGAGGATGCCAATCCCCCGGCGCCGGCAATGAGCACCCGGGAGGACTTCAGCTTTTCCTGGGCTTCCCGGCCCCAGCCATCCAGGGCCATTTGGCGGGCGTACCGAGTTACTTCGGCAGGGCTTAGGTTGTTGATGGTCATTTCTCTCCCCGGAGCAGGCAAGGGAGAGTTCTCTTTGCCCTCCCCCCCCTCCCGTTGTTCCTGACATTTGTCTAATGCATCGGCTGCCCCCGGCCCGAACTTTAACTTCCGGAATCTCCCGGTTATAATGCTTGAGGATTAGCTCTAAAGGGAAAATTGTAGTCTCGGTAATAAGTAATCCGTGATCAATAATCAGTTATCAATTTAGGAATCATGGCTGTTGGCAAAAAAAATAACCAAAATTAAAAATTGATCATCACCGATTATTTTTGCCGGGGTATCGCCAGGAATATTGATGATCGAGTTAACCGAAGTCAGCAAAATCTACCGCCGGGGGCCTGAAGAAATCCAGGCCTTAAGAAGCATCAACCTCAGCGTCGCCGCCGGGGAATTCGTGGCCATCAGCGGCAAGAGCGGCTGCGGCAAAAGCACCCTCCTGCACATCATCGGCGCGCTGGAGCCGCCCACGTCCGGCCAAGTGGTGGTGGACGGCCGGGACCTGGCCAGGCTTTCGGACCAGGAACTCACCCTCTTCCGCCGGGACCGGGTGGGGGTGGTCTTCCAGTCTTTCAACCTTCTGCCCTTATTGACCCTGGAGGAAAACGTGGCCCTGCCCCGGGTGCTCCAGGATATTTCCTACAGCCAGGCCCGGGAAGAAGCGGCCCTGTGGCTTAGGCAAGTGGAGCTGAGCCACCGCCGCGATCACAAGCCCCACCAGGTCTCCGGCGGCGAGATGCAGCGCGCCGCCATCGCCCGGGCCTTGATTAACCGGCCCGCGGTACTCCTGGCTGATGAACCCACGGGGAACCTGGATTCAGCCACCGCCGCCCAGATCCTGGAACTCTTCGCCCGCCTGCACCGGAACTGGGGCCAGACCGTGGTCCTGGTGAGCCACGCCGCGGAAGTGGCCGCGTTCGCGGACCGGGTGTTGTCTATGCAGGACGGGGTTATTCTCTCGTGAAGCCCTTTCTCTTCCGCATATCTTTAAGCCACTTAACCGAATACCCCGGGCGCACTCTCCTGGGTATCTTGGGTATCGCCCTGGGCACTGCGGTCTACTTAAGCATCTCCCTGGCCGCAGCCAGCGCCCTGAAAAGCTTCCAGGCCGGAGTGACTGCGGTGGCCGGTAAGGCCCAATGGCGGCTCCAGAGTCCCGGCGCGCCCCTGAACGAATCCCTCTTGGCGAAAGTGAGCCGCACCCCTGGAGTCAAGGCCGCGGCCCCGGTGGTGGCCAGCGTTCTGGAATTTTCCGCCCCCATTAAAGGACCGGTGCTACTGTTGGGGATTGACCCTTTCTCGGAGCGGCCCTTCCGTAATTACGACTTTAAGGGAACCAACGGACCGGACCGGGAAGCCTGGCTCCGGTTCCTGACCCAACCGGACGCGGTGCTGGTGAGCGCGCCCCTGGCAGCTAAAAACCACCTTAAGCAGGGCGACTCTCTACCCCTCCTGGTGGGCTCGGCCCGGCACACTGTAAAAGTGGCGGGGATTTTCCGGGCCCCTGCCGGTCTCTATCCCCTGGAAGGCTCCATGGTGCTCATGGATATGGCCGGAGCCCAGGATCTGCTGGACCGAGTGGGGCCACTGGATTATATCGACCTCCTCTTCTCCGGAGACCAGGCCGCCG
>JAQTXE010000082.1 GCA_028688935.1 Syntrophales bacterium | reverse complement strand
AAACCCGGCTACTAATCATGTTGCTTCTGGTGATGGGAGCAACCCTTATTTGCCTCATCCCGGCCCTCTCCCAGGAAACCCTGGAAACCCAGGGCATCAAGCTGCGCCTCGTTCCCGGAGGGACTTATCTCCTGGGTTCCCCCGCTAATGAACCCGGCCGTTATGCCGACGAGGCCCTGCCCCACCGGGTGAAGCTGAAACCCTTTTATCTGGGGGTGACGGAAGTCACCAACGCCCAATATGCCCGCTTTCTCAAGGGCACCGGCCATCGGCCGCCCCTTTACTGGCAGGATAGAAACCTCAACGCTCCCAAACAACCCGTGGTGGGCGTCACCTGGCAAGACGCAGTGGCCTTCAGCCAGTGGCTCACACAGGTCAGCGGCCAGCCTTACCGGCTGCCCACGGAACAGGAATGGGAAGCCGCGGCCCGGGGGGGACGGGAGGGGGCACCTTTTCCCTGGGGCGACGCGGCTCCCGAGGCCGGGGGCAAGCTCAAAGCCAATTGCCGCACCAATGACCTCTCCCAACACCGCTTCCGCTTCACCGCCACGGTGGGTGCCTTTCCCCCCAACGGCTTCGGGCTCTACGATATGGCCGGGAACGTGGCCGAATGGTGCCTGGACCGGTACCGCCCCCCGGGTTCCGGAGGGCCTTTTAAACCCAAAATCCTGAGAATCCTTAAAGGCGGCTCCTGGTTTTCCTCGGCCCGGGACCTGCGCTGTGCGGCCCGTCAATCCGCGCCCCCCGATTACGCCGACGGTTACATCGGTTTCCGGGTGGCCCATCCGGCTCCGCCCCAGCCCTGAGCCTGGGAAGGCCGTCAGCGGAAATTCGTTTATCCTCCTCTGAATTCCCTCATATTTGCTTTTTTCGCTACTCAACCGAGATTTATTGTAACTTTTAACGTAATTTGACCGTCCTAACCCAATACCTGCTTCAAGGAGAACACCATGGATAAGAAGACGGAACTGCTGGTGAGCCTGGGGGCCTCTATGGCCGCCAATTGCATGCCCTGCTTCAACTATTATTACCAGCAGGCCCAAAAGCTGGGCCTCGATCCCGGCGATATTCTCCAGGCCATGGAGATTGCCAACAAAATCAAAAACAGCCTGGGGATGTTGATGGGCAATCATGTCCGGAAAACCATGGAATTAGAGGAACAAGACGTCTTTGGCGCCCTGGAGAATACCGGGCGGCCGTGTTGGGAAAAGCCCTGAGGAGAACGGGGCGTGGATTTTTACGAGGTCTATGATCAATACTACGATCGCGTCCGCCATTTCATCCTGGCCAAGGTGAAGAACCGTTGGGCCGCCGACGACCTGGTGCAGGAGACCTTCCTGCGCGTTCTCCTTAATTTAGAGACACTGCTAGACCAAGAGAAACTTTCTTCCTGGATTTTCCGGATCGCCGCCAATCTCTGCCAGGATCATTTCCGCCGCGCCAAGAGAAATCTCATCCCCTTTGATGATGACACCGCCGGGGCCTCTCAGGAGGCAACCTCCCTGGAAAAACAGCTGGAGCAATACCAGCTGAGCCTCTGGGTACAGGATCAGCTCAAACTTCTACCGGACCCCATGCGCCAGATAATTTTCCTGTGCGACATCAAGCAGCACACCAATCAGGAGGCCGCCGAGCTTTTGGAGATTTCCCTGGAGAATGTCAAAGTCCGGCTGCACCGGGCCCGGAAACAGCTCAAGGCCATCCTGGAGGAACAAGCCCACCCGGGAAAAGAGGCAGGCCCTTGCCTTGATCGGTGAACCACTCTCCGCCGCCAATTAATCACCCTGCCTGATCTACCCCCAACCCCCATACCGATTCTCCCATCTCTTTTTCTGCCGGTTCTCCCCCCAGGTCCTGTAACTCTCTCCAAGGCTGGTTCGTCTTAACCGGCAAAACCGAAGCGCTTCGGGTTCCGCACCTCAAACAATTTCTACTCAAGGAGAAAAATCATGACTGACACCATTCACATCGAGTTATCGCACCAGTCTTGCGGAGCCGGTCTGGAATATGCCCGAAGACAGTCCGCGGGTCCTCCCAAAGATGCCATTCTCTGCTGCGAAGGCATGTGTCTCAAAGGAGAAACCGCGCGGCGGGCCGCTAATTTTATGGGTCACCGGCTATTGCTGGAGAAAACGGTGCGCATCTGCCACGGAGGCTTACTAGAAAAAAGCGGGAGGATGCGGGATCTGATTAAGCGCGCCCCCAAGGTGCTGATCCTGGACGGCTGCGGCATGGCCTGTTGCTACCGCCTCACCAAGGCGGCCTTCCCGGAGTTAAAACCCGAAGTGGTCTTCACGGATAAGATGAGCAACTACGCCGGCAACCCCTTCGGCATCGACGAAGTCCCGGAGGCGGAGATCAGCGCCAACGCCCAAAGCATAGCCGCGGCCTTGCAGGATAAATTCTACGGCTGCTGTTCCTGATCTTCAGGGCAGCATTTAGGCACCACAGAGGCATTATGGGTCCTGGAAGACAAGAGAATACCACAATGTCTCTGTGGTCCAACTCCGATTATCCTGAGAATCTATAGGACTTGCCAAAATTTTTTTCCTCTTATCCCCTCTCCCCCCAGCGGAGGGTTGGGGTGAGGGGGGGGCGGAAAAAAATTTTGGCAACCAGTAAACGGGGAGAAATTGACCGGGGCAAGCAGACGGTGCAGGACCTCCACCCCCACCAGAGCTAGGACGACTGCTGCTGCCGGAAAAATCCCTGACGCAGCATATTTAGGGTTTCTATTTCGCTTGTCATAATTTTGTATAAATGATAATAAGTATAAGTAGGATACTTTTAGTTACCTTGGCGATAACCTGTTGAAATAAGGAGTTTAATATGGCTGAATTAGACCTGGACAAACTAACCATGGACCCCGCGGCCCAGGAGTTGCTCAAGAAGGCCCAGGCGGAGGGCGTGGAAACCATTTTTGACCGGGCCAAGACCATGAAGCCCTGCCCCATCGGCATTGAGGGCGCGTGCTGCCGTATCTGCGCCCAGGGACCCTGCCGGGTGCCGCCCCCCAAGAAGAAGCCCGGGGAAGAGATGCCCGAAGAGAAGAAAAAGCGCATGGGTCTGTGCGGCGCCACCGCCGAAACCATCGTCGCCCGGAATTTCGCGCGCATGGTGGCCGCGGGCACTTCCGCGCACAGCGACCACGCCCGGGGCGTAGCCAAGCTCTTCATCGAAGTGGCCCACGGCCGCACCCAGGGCTACCAGATCAAGGACGTGACCAAGCTGCGCCGGGTGGCCAAGGATTGGGACGTGCCCGTCATGGAAGGTGAAGGCGACGACGCCAAACCCCGCTCTGCCGAAGAGATCGCCAAGGAATTAGGCCCCAAGGTCCTGGCGGAATTCGGCCAGCAGGATGGGGAAATCAATTACGTGCGCCGGGCCCCCAAGAAACGCCAGGAGATCTGGCGCAAATTGGGCGTGGTGCCCCGGGGTGTGGATATCGAGGTGGTGGAGCTGATGCACCGCACTCACATGGGTGTGGATCAGGATTACAAGAACCTCATCAAACAATCCACCCGCTGCGCCCTGGCGGACGGCTGGGCCGGGTCCATGATCTCCACCGACCTCCAGGACATCCTTTTTGGCTGTCCGGTGCCGGTGGCCGGGGAGATCAATTTAGGGGTGCTTAAAGAAGACCATGTCAACATCGTGATGCACGGCCATGAGCCGTTGCTCCCGGAGATGCTCTACGTGGCGGCCCAGGAGCCGGAGTTGATTCAGTATGCCCAGAGCAAAGGCGCCAAAGGTATCCAGCTGGCGGGTATGTGCTGCTCCGCCAACGAAGTCCTGATGCGCCACGGCGTACCGGTAGCGGGCAACTACCTGCACCAGGAGCTGGCGGTGATCACCGGCGCGGTGGACGCCATGGTAGTGGACGTGCAATGCGAGATGCAGGCCCTGGAAAACGTGGCCCAATGCTACCATACCAAGATCATCACCACCGACGACCGGGCCAAGATGCCGCTGGCGGAACACATCCCCTTTGACGAGCACCATGCCCTGGACGTAGCCCGGAAGATCATCCGGGAGGCCATCGACAACTATCCCAACCGCAAGGCGCCGGTGATGATTCCCCAGGAATCCAGCCCCACTGTCGTGGGCTTCTCCTATGAGACCATCCAGTACCTGTTGGGCGGCTCCATCCGGGGGTCGTACTACACCCTGAACGACAACGTCATCGGCGGCCGCATCCGGGGCGTGGCCGGAGTGGTGGGCTGCAACAACTGCCGCACCGCCCAGGACACCTCCCACATGGTGCTCATTAAAGAGCTGATTAAAAACGACGTCATCGTCCTTTCCACGGGCTGCGCGGCCATGGCCGCGGGCAAGTACGGCCTGCTCACTCCGGAAGGGGCCAAGTACTGCGGTCCGGGCCTGGCGGAAATCTGCGAAACCGTGGGCATCCCCCCGGTGCTGCACATGGGGGCCTGCGTGGATAACTCCCGGATCCTCATGGCTGCCACGGCCTGCGTCAAGGCCGGCGGCCTGGGTACGGACATCAGCGATCTGCCGGCTGCGGGCGCGGCGCCCGAATGGATGAGCGAGAAGGCCATTGCCATCGGCCAGTACTTCGTGGCTTCCGGGGTCTACACCCTCTTTGGCGTCAACTGGCCCACCACCGGCTCCGAGATCTTGACCGACTACCTCTTCAAGGGCATTGAAGAAGAGCTGGGCGGCAAGTGGGACTTCGAGGCCGACCCGGAAATGATGGCCAAGAAGATGATCGCCCACATCGACCTGAAGCGCAAAGCTTTGGGGATCGACAAGGCCCGGGAACGGGTGCTCTTCGATATGGATATGCGCCGGGAAATGGCGGAAGCCGCCGCGGGCGCTGAAGAACATTAACAATCTGTGGTTGGGGCAGGGGGCTAAGGGTCACAGGCCCTTACCCCCTCCTCAACCATTTAGGTTTTTTAGCAAAGGCGGAGCCTCTGGCCCCGCCTTTGTTGCTTACTGCCCACCGTTTGTTGCTTCTAGTCCCTGGCCCCTCCCCCCGCTTCTTCTAAGAAAAATTGACAAACCCGGCGGATAAGTATTAAAAACATGAAAATCCTGGAGTTTTGGGTGGTGCTCATGGGCGATCAAGTAAAAGGCAAACCGGAGAAACCCCATTACCACGGCCATCGCCAGCGCCTCCGGAACCGCTTCCTGCAAGGCGGGGGAGGCTCCCTTCAAGATTACGAACTCCTGGAGTTGCTCCTCACCTTCGCCATCCCCTACTCCGACGTCAAGCCCCTGGCCAAAGGGCTGATCCGGCATTTCGGCTCCTTCACCCAGGTCCTGGACGCCTCTCCCCAGGACCTCATGGAATTCACCGGCCTCAAGGAATACTCCGCGGTCCTCATCAACCTGGTCAAGGCCTGCGCCGAATATTACTTAAAAGCAGAAGTCTTGAAGCGCCAGGCCATCAACTCCCTGGACGCGCTGGTGGCTTACTGCCGCACGGCCATGGGGGGCCTTAAAGACGAGCAGTTCCGGGTGCTTTTCTTAAACAGCCAGAACGAGATCATGGCCGAGGAGATCGTCCAGGAAGGCACTGTGGACCAGACCGTGGTCTATCCCCGGAAGGTCTTGGAACTGGCCCTAAAACACAAGGCCACCGCTTTGATCCTGGTGCACAACCACCCCAGCGGCAGCCTCAAACCCTCAGCCGCGGACCGGGAACTGACCCGGGCCCTGGTGAAAGCCGCCAAGAGTTTGCACATCACGGTCCACGACCACCTCATCGTCAGCAGGCAAGGGTATTTTTCAATGGCGGAGCATAATATGGTTTAGAGACCGCGACTTTCCGGCCAAGGCCGCCTAGCCGCGGCCAAACCGCCGGGAATTAGTGGGGATTCGGGAAAATAAATCTGCCCAGGGGCCAATCCATGAAAAAGGTTGTGCTTTTTTTGCTTCTGACGCTGCTCCTATCGGCCTGGGGCGGCCAAGCCCAGGAGGCCAGGCAGGGCTTCATAGACCGCACCGGCAAACTCGTCATTCCGGCCCGGTTTGAAGACGCCCAAAGCTTTTCCCAGGGCCGGGCCGGGGTGAAGCTCGACGGCAAGTGGGGCTACATCGATAAAGCCGGGGTCATGGTCATTCCCCCCCAGTTTGCCCGGATTGAGGACTTTTCCCAGGGCCGGGCTGCGTTCCAGCTCACTGTTAACGGTCTCTTCGGCTATATCGACCGCCAGGGCCAGCAAGTTATCCCGCCGAAATTTACCAGTGCCGGCGATTTTTCCCAGGGTTTGGCCGTGGTGGAGGTGCCGGACACTCGCAAGAAAGGCTTTATCAATCCCCGGGGGGAGTGGGTCATACCGCCGAAGTTCGCCTATGCCGGCGGTTTTTCCGAAGGTTTGGCTCCCGTGCAGATCGGCGAGAAATGGGGCTATCTAGATCAAAAAGGGACGGTGGTGATTCCGCCCCGGTTTGAAGACGCGTATAGTTTCCGGGAAGGATTGGCCGTGGTGGAAACTGCTCAAGGTACGGCGATAATCAACAAGAAAGGCCAGGTGGTCATCAAGTCCCGGGGGCCGGGCTTCTCCCGGTTCCGCGGCTTCTCCGAGGGAAGAGCCGTATTTTTAGGCCCGGGGCGGCGTAATTTGGCGAAAAAGGGCTTTATGGACCGGAACGGCAAGATCATTGTGCCCGCCATATTCGAAAATGCCGACGGTTTTCACGGAGGTTTGGCCCGGGTAGCCACCACGTCACAAGGAGAGGGCTTCATCGATCACCGGGGCCAATGGGTGATCCCGCCCCAATTCGACCTGGCGGAGAGCTTTTCCGAAGGATTGGCGAAAATCAAGGATAGAAATACACCCGGCCGGTTCGGCTTCATCGATAAAACCGGGAAGATTGTCATTCTCTGCCGGTTCCGGACCGCCCTGCGCTTTTCCGAAGGCCTGGCGGCCGTGTTCTTGTTTCCGCCCCAGACAGAGGGAGAGAAGTAAGGTGCATTCCCCCCCTTACGATATCGCCTACATGGCTCCACCTTGGGCAGATAGCAAACCTCGACCTATTTGCCTGATATAGCGCCAATTTTAGCTAGTGAACTTACTCCAAACTACGCCCGCCTTCTTTTGCCACCTGCAGGAGGCAGATAACAATAACTCCCAAAATCGTTCCCACAACCACGCCAGCAGAGAAAGCAATCACTAAAGGGCTCATCTTGGGCCTCCATTCCTGCAATTCATACTATTTCTTTATGGTTTTAAATTTAGTGATTAATCCCTCTTTTAAAACTGGTAAAAATACGTATTTTATATAGGTAAATGTACTTAAATTTAGCTGTTAACTATAATCGGATGCTTGGCGGAAATTAATAAATTCTCAACCGGATTTCGCAGTTTACTGCCAGTATGTCTAATTTTAAATCTTATAATTTTTTTAATGTCTCCTTCTTATATTTGGCTCTGCCATTATGATTCCCGAAAAGCTAATTCAGGAACTTAAGGCCATCGCCGGTCCGGAGCAGGTCCTCACCGCGGCGGAGGACCGCTGGACCTACGCCTTCGACGCCACGGACCTGGACCATATGCCGGATGCTGTGGTTTTTCCGGGGTCGGCAGCGGAGATTTCCCGGATCTTGGTGTTGGCGAACGCTCACCGTTTCCCGGTAGTGCCCCGGGGCGCGGGCACCGGCCGGAGCGGCGGGGCCGTGCCCATCCAGGGCGGGGTAGTATTGGTCTTGACCCGCCTGAACCGCATACTGGAGATTAATACCAAAGACCTGGTGGCGGTGGTGGAGCCGGGGGTGATCCTGGGCAGGCTCAAGGCCGCGGTGGAGGAAAAGGGGCTTTACTACCCTCCAGACCCGGCCAGCGCCGAGTTCTGCACCATCGGCGGCAACGTGGCCGAATGCGCCGGAGGCGCGGTGGCCGTGCAGTACGGCGTCACTAGGGATTACGTCTTAGGGTTGGAAGTGGTCCTGCCCACCGGCGAGATCATCGAGGCCGGCACCCGGACCATGAAAGGGGTGGTGGGCTACGACCTCACCCGCCTCTTTTTGGGCTCCGAAGGGACCCTGGGGGTGATCACCCGCATCACCCTCCGGCTGGTGGCCAAACCGGTGGCCCGGCAAACCCTGGCCGCGGCCTTTAAGACTTTGCAGGCCGCGGGGGAGGCGGTGAGCCTGATCCTGGCCTCGGGCCTGGCCCCCACGGCCCTGGAGTTCCTGGACCAGGTCACCCTGGGGTGCGTCCGGGAGATGCTGCCCTTTAAAGTCCCTGCTGGAGCCGGGGCCCTGTTGCTCATCGCCGTGGACGGCCACCCCCGGGACGTGGAGGAGCGGGCGGCACGCATAGCCCGGTTCTGTGAGGAGCAATGCGCCCGCCCGGTGCTTCGGGCTAAGACCCCGGCGGAGGCCGAGGAATTGTGGAAAGCCCGGAAGGTGGTCTCCCCGTCCCTGAAAAAGGTGAAACCCCAGAAGGTGAGCGAAGACGTGGTGGTGCCCCTGGGGGCCATTCCGGAGCTGATCGCCGCACTGGCCAAAATCTCCCGGCGGCGGGGACTGATTATCCCCTGTTACGGCCACGCGGGAGACGGGAATATCCACGTCAATATCCTTTATGACCGCAACCTGGCGGCGGAACGGGAAGCGGTGGGAGCAACGGTGGAGGACATCTTTGTCCTGGTGCGGCGGCTCCAGGGCACCCTCTCCGGAGAGCACGGCATCGGCCTGACCAAGGCTCCCTACCTGGGCCTGGAGCTGTCCCCCGGAGCCATAGCTTTGCAGAAACGCCTTAAAGCAGCCTTTGACCCTAACAACATTATGAACCCCGGCAAGGTCTTCCCCGCAACTTAGAGTGGGACGGGGAAAAGAAAGAAGGGCGCAAGGCATTAAAGTAATTAGCTATCACTGCACCTTTTTTCCCATTTTGCCTTTTGCCCTTTTTCCCTGACCTTCTAAGAATCCGGCCTTAGGGAATTAATCTTTTTGGATTTTTTAATGCTTGACAAAATTTTCACAATGACGTAGCTTTGAAAGTCAAAAACCCGGCGATAAATTTATAAGGAGGATATGTCGGCATGGCCACTATCGAATACAAAGGCAAAACCTTTTCAGTTGACGAAGACGGCTTCCTGGAGAACCTGGATCAGTGGTGCCAGGAATGGGTGGATTATGTGAAGGATTCTGAGGGCATCAGTGAACTCACCGACGAGCATTGGAAAGTCATCAACATGCTCCAGGATTATTACAAAAAGAACGGCATTGCCCCCATGGTACGGATTCTCTCCAAAGTGACCGGTTACAAGCTGAAACATATTTATGAGCTGTTCCCCTCCGGACCGGGCAAAGGCGCTTGTAAGATGGCGGGGCTGGCCAAACCCACCGGTTGCGTCTAAGCATCCTCCATTATCCATATACCCTGATTTGCGGTTTCAAGCAGATTCCCCCTGATGTAGGGGGAATCTGCTTATTGTTTTGGCTGCAAGTCCCTTCCCCTGAGGGATGTCAAGAAAAATTTGACATTCCCCCCGCCATCCCTTAAGCTCTTTATACTGATAAACTGCTATAAATATCTATTGGTGCGGGTCCGGAACCTAAGGCATCCGGCCAGACCATAACCAGATCAGTTAGTTAAAACCACCCTCCCAGAAAAATGGATGCATAATGCAAAGAGGAGTTGCCCCCATGTCCCCCCCCATAAAAAAGGTCTTATTCATCGAACCTCGAGCGCCCCGGCCCCATATCTTCAGCCGGATAGCCATCCCCCGGCTAGGGCCGGTGCTATTGGGCACTATTTTGGAGCGCCAGGGTTTAGAGGTCAAAGTCATTATTGAAGAGATTGCGGCACCGGATTATCGCAGCCTGGATTTTGGACCCGACCTGGTGTGCATCTCCAGCATCACTTCCACCGCCCCGCGGGCCTACGAGTTGGGAGACTTTTATCGCAGCCAAGGCATCCCGGTGGTGATGGGGGGAGCCCATCCCAGCTTCGTGGTGCGCGAGACCCTGGATCATGCGGATTACGTCATCTGCGGAGAAGGGGATGAAGCCTTGCCGGAATTGGTGGCCGCCCTTAACTCCGGTGGTGACCTGGGGGAGATAGGCAACCTCGCCTTTCTGGAAGGGGAGACGCTACGGCAGAACCCCTGGCGTCCCTTCCTGGAAGATCTGGATTCCCTGCCCATCCCCAATTACGAGGTGGTCCACGGCTGGAACGCCCGGCGGGGGCGGCGCTTCGTCTCCATCGCCACTTCCCGGGGCTGCCCCTTTAACTGCCGCTTCTGCGCGGTGATCAAGCTCTTCGGCCGCAAGTACCGCTATAATTCCGTGGACCGGGTGATGCAAGAAATCCGGCAGATAGGCTCTAAGGCCCATCATATCTTTTTCTGTGACGACAATTTCACCGCCGACCGGGAACGGATCAAAGAATTATGCCAGCGTATCCTCCTGGAGAAGATAAAAATCGAATGGAGCGCCCAAGTGCGGGTGGAAGCGGCCAAGGACGAGGAACTGATGGCCCTGATGGCCCGGGCCGGCTGTTACTGTGTCTTTGTGGGCCTGGAATCCATCAATCCCGCCACCCTGAAGCTCTACAATAAATCCCAGACCGTGGAAGGCATCAAGGATTGCGTCGTTAATTTCCACCGCCACGGTATCCGGGTTCACGGCATGTTCGTCTTCGGCTCCGAAGAGGACCACTACCAGGTCATCCGGGACACGGTGAAATTTTCCCGGGAGTTGGACCTGGATTCCCTGCAATATCTTATTTTAACCCCCATCCCGGGTACCCCGGTCTATCAGGAACTGGAGGCCCAAAACCGCATCTTCTGCCACGATTGGAGCCACTACGACGGACACCATGCGGTCTTCCAACCCCGGAAGCTTACCCCCTACGAACTCCAGTGTGAGACCATCCGGGCCATGAAGAAGTTCTATTCCTGGCCCTCGGTCCTGCAACGCCTGATCGCCAGGGATTGGTTCTATGTCAAAATGAAGGCCTGGGGCCGCCTCCAGATGTGGCAATCCCGGTGGGGCAAGAGCAATCACGTGCAGCAACTGAAAGAAATGCTATTCTCCCGGGTGCGGCAATTGCGTCAATGGCTCCCGGGCGGCACCTACGTCCCCCGGGTGGGCATCCCGGCGGATATCTGGAAGTTGGGTCCCTGGGATAGCAGCCACCGGGAATTTCTCCTGCGCTTCTTAAGGCGCCTGGGGGTGGAAGTGGTCCAGGAGACCGTGGCCGATAAGCCGGAAAACGGCTGCTTGCCCAAGATGCAGGCCGAAATTGCCAGTCTCCAGGAGAAGGCCGACCTCATCCTCCTGCCGTTCTGGCAGGGACTGGAGGAGGCCCGGCAGAAGATTAAAGACGCGCACCAGCAGATCTCCCAGGAAACCGTGGCCCGTCTGCTGGCCCTGGAGTTCAGCCGGGAATCCTTCTATAACGCCTGCATGGAACTGGGCCTCTGCTTCCAGAAACGGCTGCGGCGTATCCGCCGGATCTACTTCCAGACCCTGGCCGAAGTAGGGGCACAGATTTGAGGGAGAAAAGTCACGGGTAGGGGGGAGCCGCGGTTCTCCTTTATATCCCTGGATTAACCACGGGTTACGCCTGCCATCGGGCGTAACCCGTTTTTTTTACTCAAACTGCGGGGTGCCCCCCTTGACTCTAGTCTCCCTCCGGACCGCCTGCATGAATGAGGCTTGTAATAGGGCCGGAAGATAAGTATGTTAAAAATCCAGGGGGAGGAATCTCTCCATATCCCGGCGGCTGCCGGAGCCTGACCACCAAGCTGAATGAAGCATAGGGGAATTCATGAAGGGCAACAACCTGGGCCGGGTATTGCTGATGGCCGTCCTGCTGACCGCCGGGTGTCTCAAAGTGGGGCCGGATTTTACCCCACCTAAGGCCACGGTTGCTAAAGACTGGCAGGATGCCGGGGACCCCCGGGTAAAGACCGCGGCCGCCACCTACCGTCAATGGTGGCGGGCCTTCGCTGATCCCACTCTGGATAGGCTGATTGAATCTGCTTACCGGGAAAATCTCTCCCTGCGTATTGCCGGGGTGCGGGTCCTGGAAGCCCGGGCCCAACTGGGGATCGCCATCGGCGAGTGGTTTCCCCAAACCCAGCAGGCCTTCGGCTCTTTGGACAAAGTCCATGTTAGCCAACGCTCGCCCCAGGCCGCCTTCGGCGGTAACACTTTAAAATTCTATCAAAGCGAGGTCGGTCTCCAGGCCGCCTGGGAACTGGACTTCTGGGGGAAATTCCGCCGGGCCATTGAAGCCGCGGACGCCAGCCTCCTGGCCAGCATCGCCGATTATGACAGCACTCTGGTCAGCCTCACCGGAGATGTGGCCACTTCCTATATCCTCATCCGCACCCTGGAAAAACGCCTGGATATTGCCCGGCAGAACGTGGTCAGCCAGACGGAAAGCCTGCAGCTCGCTGAAGCGAAGTTTCAGGGCGGCACCACTACCCAACGGGATGTGGAACAGGCCAAGACCCTGCTGTTCAATACCCAGGCGACTATTCCGGCCCTGGAAATCCAGCTGCGCCAGGCCAAAAACGCTCTTTGCGTTTTACTGGGCCTGCCGCCGAACCAGTTGGCCGGCCTGCTGGGAGGGACGGCCGGCGTCATTCCCGCGCCGCCGCCCCAGGTGGCGGTGGGCATCCCCGCGGACCTTCTGCGCCGGCGCCCGGATGTGCGCGCCGCGGAAGCCAGAGCCGCGGCCCAATGCGCCAATATCGGCATAGCTAAAGCTGCTCTTTTCCCGGCTTTTTCCATCAGTGGCACCTTTAGCTTTCAGGCCAGCGACGTGGTCAACTTCAAACTGGGCAATATGTTTGATTGGCGGAGCCGCAGCGCCTCCGGCGGCCCTTCCTTCCAGTGGGATATCCTCAATTACGGGCGGCTTACCAACCAGGTGCGGGTCCAGGACGCCCGTTTCCAGCAGTTGGTCATTAGCTATCAAAATACGGTCCTCAAAGCCCAACAGGAGGTGGATGATTCCCTGACGGGGTTCCTGCGGTCCCAGATCCGGGCCAAGATGCTGGGGGAAAGCACGGCCGCGGCCCGGCGTTCTTTTGATCTGGCCTTGGTGCAATACCGGGAAGGCAGCACCGACTTCACCACCGTGCTCACAGCCCAGCAAGCCTTGTTGAGCGAACAGGACAGCCTTGCCGTCAGTCTGGGGGACATCTCCCGCAATCTGGTGGGGGTCTACCGGGCTCTGGGAGGCGGCTGGCAGCTCCGGGAAGGAAAGAATTTTGTCCCGGCGACGGTACAGGCGGAAATGGCCGATCGCACTAATTGGGGGCGCCTGCTCACCTCGGCGGCCTATAACCTCCCGGCCGGGCCTCTGGGCGTGAAGGAGACCAAGGCTGAGGCTATGGCTCCGCCCCCATCTCCCCGGCAAGAATGATTCCGGGGCAGGGGGGCCGGACGCTCCGGCCTCTCCTCCTGGGCCGCGACCGGCAAAGCTTTCTTAGTCTCAAAATGTTACGCTCCTGGAGCTATCAAGCATGAGCCAAAAGAAACAAAGTTCTTATGCAAGTTACCGCTACCCTGGTTGGGGCTTGATTCTCATATCTTTGCTGATCCTCGCCGCCTGCGGCGAAAAGGCCGCGTATACGCCCCCGCCTCCTCCCCAGGTAACGGTCAGCCACCCCCTTAGGCAAACCATCACGGATTACCTTGAATCTACGGGCAATACCCAGGCCATTAATACCGTGCAGCTTCGAGCCCGGGTGGAGGGCTATTTAGAGAAGGTTCTTTTCCAAGACGGCGACCCGATTAAGAAAGGGCAGTTGTTGTTCTTGATTCAGCAGAACACCTACCTGGCCAAACTCCAGCAAGCGGAGGCCGCCATCATCTCCCAAAAGGCCCGCCTCGTTCATGCCCAGACGGAATTGGTCAGATATACCAAGCTGTTGAAGCAGAAGGCCGCGTCCCAAACCGACGTGGATCAGTGGCAATATGAACGGGACTCCGCCCGGGGCGCGCTCCTGGCGGCCCAGGCCCAACGGGATCTGGCCAAGCTGGATGTGAGCTACACCCGGGTCACCGCGCCCTTTAACGGCCGCATCGACCGGCGTCTCAAGGACCCCGGCAACCTGGTGGGTTCCGGGGAAAGCACCATCCTCGCCGAAGTCAACCAGATCGACCCGATTTATGTCTATTTCACCATCAACGAACGGGACTTGCTCCACCTCATGGGCGGCACCAAACTTTCTCCCGCGGCGGCCAGCAAAATGAAATGGCCGGTATACTTCGGGTTGGCCACGGAAAAGGGCTACCCTCACCAAGGGCGCCTGGATTTCGCGGCCATCAGCGTCACCCGCACCACCGGCACCCTGCTCTTGAGGGGTATCGCCTCCAATCCCAAAGGTATAGTGCTGCCGGGATTGTATGCCCGGGTGCGGGTGCCGGTGGGGGAGAAAAAGGACGCACTGCTGGTCCCCGTCGCGGCCCTGGGGTTTGACCAGCAAGGCCCTTATGTCCTGGTGGTTAATGAGAAAAACCTGGTGGAACGCCGGGCCGTTACTTTGGGCGCGGAAGCGGACGGCTTCCGGGTCATTGCAGAAGGTCTCGAAGGACAGGAGTTGGTGGTGGTGGAAGGGGTGATCAAAGCCATTCCCGGACGGCCGG
>JAQTXE010000350.1 GCA_028688935.1 Syntrophales bacterium | reverse complement strand
CGGTTAAGGATTCTGCGGGGGAGTTATTCCATAAGACCTCTGCGCAAGTCCCCCTTCTGTCATTCTGAACGGAGCGCAGCGCAGTGAAGAATCTCGTTGCTTGGAGAATCTATGCCCGGCCCAGAATGAAAATGTTACTTTTTAACCGCACCGTGGTAAGAGCCCTGCAATGCCTTTTTCTTGCTGGCTCTTTTTTTCCTCTCCCCCGTTGGGGGAGGGTAGGGTGAGGGGGGAGGGTGGTCGCAAGTTGCCACCTGTGCCCGCACAGGCTGGAAAGCCTGTGCTACCGGTCAAAAATGGCGGGCTGCGCCCGCCCTATAAAGAACTCAATTTATTTGATAGCCTCTTTGGCAAGGGAGACGGCATATTTCATAACCGCTTGCCGCCGCGATATTCCTCCAGGGTGAGACATCTACCCTGTTTGATGTCTTCCTGACCCTGGTGGATGGCTTCTAAATCCTCTGCCGATAAATGCTGGTCGTTGTAATCCAACTCGGTCAGCCGATCATACAAAATATCCAGGAAATTTAGCAAGAGATCACCATCCGGACCTTGGGCTACACTCTTGAATTTGGCTACCAGGTCATCAGTCGCGCCCATCTCTTGGTGACCTTTCTTGGCCTTTTCCGGGGTCTGCTCCACAGGATACCTTCCTAATGCGGGCTATTGGTGATCCTCATTCCGCCTCATCCTGTACTGCGGCCCAGGACCAGACCCGCTCCGGGATGAAGCGCCGGGAGGAGCACTGGTTCAGGGCCAGGCGTTCCATCTGCCGCAGGACTTCCAGTTGGTGCGGCGGCAGGAAGTCGTCGATGACCGTCTGGAAATCCGCCAGTTTCACCTCTTCCCGGCCCTGGAGGCGGGCCAGGCGATAGGCCCGAAAGACCAGTTCCTCCAGGTCGCCGCCGGTGATCACTTCCGGATGGCGCTCTTCCAGGTGGCGCACCACTTCCGGGAAATCTTCGGGGTGGCAGGGGATCTTGCTGCGCCGGGCCACCACCTCCAGGATATGGCATTTTTCAGTGAAATCCGGCATGAAGAAGGGGATGCGCTCGGAAGAGCGCCCGGAGCGCAGGTCCGCCTTATCCAGGCGGTCCGGGCGGTTGGTGATCCTGATCCACAGGACTTTCCCCTGGATGGCCGGGTCGCCCACGAACTCAAAACGCATCTGCCGCAGGCGGTTGCTCACCCCGGTGTCCCCGGAGTATTCGTCCCGGCCGTGTTCGCTCTGGTCGGCTTCGTCTTCCACCACCACCACCGGGGTCAAAGAGCGCAGGGTCTGGAGGGTCTTGAAGAAGTTGCGCTCCGATTCCCCCACCCACTTGGTGCGGGGATTGAGGAGCTTGATGAAGTTGAAGCCGCAATCCCGGGCCAGGGCCTCGGCCAGTGCGGTTTTACCCACCCCCGGCGGTCCCATCATGGTGATGCCCCGGGGCACCAGTTTTTCCTCTCCGGCCTGGATAGCTTTGACGATCTGGGAGAAATATTCCTTGATGGGCTCCATCCCGCCGATCTCCGCCAAGCCGTAGCGGGGCTCCAGGACCTCGATGAGGCCCACCAATTCCTGGCGCAGCAAGTCTTTCTTTTTGCGGCGCACCAGGTCCATGGTCAGAGGCTGGCGCCGGGACTGGCGCAAGAGTTGGGCCACCACCCTGAGGCTCAGGCCCGCGGCCAGATTGGCCATCTCCTGGGGAGTCAAATCCAGATTGAATTTGCCCTGGGCCAGAAGGTTCTTGATAAATTCGGCCCGGTCCTCCAGCTCCGGAGCCGGGACACTGATGATCTGAGCCCCGTAGCGGCTTAAGAGGAGCATGGGGTTTAAATCCGCCAGATTGCCGGTGGTCAGAATCACCACGTGCCCGGCTTCGATGAGGTCCCGGTGCCGGGCCCAGCGCAGCAGAGTCACCAGGGCGGCCCGGTCGGGCTCGGTCATGGAGCCCAATTCCAGGGCCGGAACAATGGTTTCGGCGTACTCCAGGATCAGGGCCAGGGGCTTGGTGGGACCCGGGAACTGACAGCCGGCGGTCATCACCCGTTCCGCCAGTTGCAGCACTTCCCGGGGGCTTTGGGGGAGGGGTTCGGGGGAGGGTTGCTGTCCCAGGGCCTTTAAGGCCCGGGCCCGGACCCGGGAAACGTCGTCTTCATCTTCGTCAGTTGCGGCCGGGGGCGGCGCCAGGGCCTGGCGGAAAAGGGTCTCCACCTGGGGGTCCCCGAATTCCAGGCCCAAACCCAGATTGTAAAAGACCACGTGGCGCTCCTCACCCAGCCAATCCCCCAAAAAGGAGCGGCAGGGCTGGTAGCCGCCGTTTACCCGCACGTAATCGAACACCTGGCCGTGGAGGATGAACAGGGCCGATTCCCCGGACTGGAGATGTTCCTCCAATTCCTGGGCCCACTCCGGCAAGTTAGTCTCGGGCCCCATATTTTCCACCTCACTTTGGGGACGTCGATTCCCGGTTCCCGGATTCTTGGGCCGCGCTGGCGCTCCCACGCGGCGTTTTAAAGGAGCGGCTGGATCAACTTGATGAAGTCCGCCTTTTTCCGGGCTCCCAGGATCTTGTGGGCGATATTCCCCTGTTTGTCGATTATGAAAGTAGTAGGCACCAACTCCACGTTATCGTAAGCCTTACCCACTTTATCGTTACCCGCCAGCAGCGGATAATCCAAGCCGATCTGCTTCACCAGAAAACGGAGTTGCACCGGATCGGAGCTCAGGCCGATCCCCAGGACTTGCAGGCCCTGACCCTTATATTCCTTATAAATCTCGTTCAAATCCGGCATCTCCTCCCGGCAGGGCATGCAAAAGAAGGTGATGAAGTTGATCAGCACTACCTTGCCTTTGAACTGGCTCAGGCTGTAATCTTTGCCGCTGAGGATATCGGGTAGGGTAAAATCGGGAGCGGCTTTGCCCGCGGCGCCGACGCCGGTGGTTAGGGCGAAGATGAAGATAAGCAGAAACAGCCCCAGGCCCATGAGGCGGGAACTGCGCAGGATTTTTCTCAGCATGTAAGGTCTCCTTAAAAATTTGGAGTAATTTCACCTGAATCAATATATCAAAACCCTTCCCCCACTGCAATTTGATTTACCTCCCAGGGAAATCGCTAACCCCTCAAGATGATTATCCGACTTGACATTACCCCAAAATTAACTATGAATATAAGTCTTAATCAGTGCCAATCCTACCCCGCCGGGGGCCGGCAAATCGCTGCTTAGACCCTGCCCCCGGCGCCACCCGGGAGATTAACCATGAAAGTCTTAGGCATCTGGGGCAGTCCCCGCCGGGGAGGCAACTCCGAAGTCCTGCTGGACGCCTTCCTGAAAGGCGCGGCCCAGGGAGGCGCGGAGGTGGAAAAGCTCTCCCTCCGGGAACTGAAGATCTCCCCCTGCCTGGAAATCTATCATTGCTTCAAAGACGGCACCTGCCCCATTAAAGACGACATGCTGCCTCTTTACGACAAACTGCTGGCAGCCGACGTGGTGGCCCTGGCCTCACCCATCTTTTTTTACAGCGTTTCGGCCCAGGCCAAG
>JAQTXE010000081.1 GCA_028688935.1 Syntrophales bacterium | reverse complement strand
CCGCTGTCCGTCTGGGCCCACATGAGGCCGGTGGCCTGGTCCGTGATGGTGCCGTCCCCGTTGGCGACCAAATTGTTGAGGCCATAGTTGGTATTACCCCGGACGCAGAGCACGAAGAAGGTCTTCTCACTGCCGTTCATAGTAATCAAGTCGTACCCTTTGATCCTGCCATCAGCGAAATTGACCCCGAAAAGTTTGAAGTAGCCGTCCACAGTCTGGTTAGCATACATGGTACTGGAGGCGTATTGGGAGTCGATGAGGCGCTCCCCCGCACTGGTGTCCCCATAGGCAAAGGCGAAATAATTGCTGTCGATGAAGGGCGTCAGCCCGGAGGTGTCAGCAGCGTTCGGGGGGGGATCGGTACCCCGGAAATCGATGAGCGAATAGAGTTCCTTAATCGTGGGCAGGCGCCAGTCGCGGTAACCGCCATATCCCACGGAGTTCAGGTCCGTGGGGCGTTCTTGCGCCTCTGTATAAGTGAGTTTGTCATCAGCATTAATGGCCCCGTCATTGTTAAGATCCGGGCTGCGCTGCCAGGTCAGCCCGGTGTTGTGGTCATAAACAGTTAGACCATCACTGCTCAAGGTATAGCCGGGTTGGTTGCCCTGGCACTGGGCGTCCTGGCCATAAAAGGACTGGCCCGCGGCCGGCCGGGTTATCTCGGCAGTGTTGTTGTAACACTTGCTCTGGCCGGTATCGACGATAGGATAAGTATAGGCGCCTGCCGGCGCCACCAGGGGTGGACCCAGGAAAAACAAGCCCAAGACCAAGGAAAAACAAGTAATGCCGGGTCGCATTTTTTCGCCTCCGCAGGGATATTAAATCTTTTTCATCCTCAATGGTTTCTGGGCCCGGAATTAAACTTCACAGATTACCAAGGTGAGACCTCTGCGGAAATGCTTTTTTTGTCATCCTGAGCGGAGCGAAGGATCTCGTATTTTAGCGCCCGGAATTTCATATCTGGCTGTATCATCTGCATGACCTGGAAAAACTGGGCTGCCAAAGATGAGATTCTTCACTCCGCTGCACTCCGTTCAGAATGACAGAAGAGGGCCTTTCGCAGAGGTCTCAAGGTTAAACTTGTTTGACCCCTGGTGCCTTAAAACCTGGTTTACAAATATAACTAACCCTTGTGAAGATATTGTGGAGACAACGTGGCTTAAATGTGGAGAATGAAACTGCCGGGTTGATTGGTGTGGCGGGGCAACACCGTGCCGCGAGGAATTTCTCCTGGGCCGGTGATGAAGATGCTAGTGGTAGAACCTAGGGTTCTGCAATTTGTTGAGCATCCTCCTAATGTAGCGAGTCCGGGATGTCCTCTGCTTTTTGGCCGAAAAGCCAGCCGGTAGCGAAGGTCAGGAAGGTGCCGATGAGCAGGAGCCAGGTCCAGCCCAGGGGCAATATCCCTTTTTCGGACAATATCAACAGCGCCAGCATAGCCAGGGCGGAAAGGGTCATGGCCGCGACATTGATGCGGTTGCCCCGCCTATGGGTGAGCAGGCCCAGGAGAAAGACCCCCAGTAGGGAGCCGTAGGTGACGCCGCCGATCTTAAAGGCCAGCCAGAGGAATTTTTCCAGGTGGCTGAAAAAATAGGCGATGGCCGCCAGGATAACGCCGAAAACCACCACGCAGATCCGGGAGACGAAGAGATAGTGGCGTTCGCTCCCCGACTGAAAGATCACCGGACGATAGATGTCGGTGACAAAGGAAGAAGTAAGGGAGCCTAAGGGGGAGTCGATGCTGGCCATGACAATGGCCGCCAGCATCAGCCCCCGCATCAAGGGAGGCATGGTCTGTTCGATGAAATGGGGAAAAACCTTGTCCAGTTTGGCCGGCAAGGCCAGGCCGGGGTGCTGGGTATAGAAAGTATAAAGGCAGGCGCCGATGAAGAGGAAGATCATCATCACCACAAAGCTGCCGATGGGGGTGAGCAGCATGGTTTTCTGACTTTCCCTCCTGGTTTCCACGGTGAGCAGCCGCTGCATGAGTTCCTGGTCGGTGCCGAAGGCCGCCATGGAGCCGAAAAAGCCGTTTAAAGTGGCCAGCACAAAGATATTGGGGTCGGTGAGCAGACTCTGGAGATATCCTCCCAGGCCGGGAGCCGGCCCCCAGTTGAAGACTTTCAGTTTCCCGGCCCCACCGGCAATGGCCATGACAGCCCCGGCCCCGCCGTCAATTTGGGTAAGCAAGAAACCGATGGCCACCACCCCCGCCAGGGTGAAGGTCAGGGCCTGCACCACGTTGGTCCAGACCACCGCCTTGATGCCGCCCCAGGCGATATAAAGGATGCAGACCAGGGAAAACAGCAGGATGGTGGGCATCAGGGAGATGCCGATGAGGATGGATACCGCCAGGCAGGCCACCATCAGCCGGACCCCGGAGGCCAGCAGCCGGGTGATGAAAAAGAGGATGGAGCCGGCGATTTGGGTTTCCGGTCCGAACCGGTGTCCTAAAAATTCATAAATGGAGGTGCAGTTAAAACGGTAAAAGGCCGGGATAAAGAGAAAGGCGATAACAATCCGGGCCAGAAAAGAGCCGATAAAAAACTGGGCGTATTCCCAGTTTTCCATATAGGCCACCGCGGGTACGGCGATCAGGGTGACCGCACTGATTTCCGTGGCCACAAAGGAAAGGCAGGCCGCCCACCAGGGGATTTGGCGTCCCCCCAGGAAAAAGTCGTTGGTGGATTTTTCTTCCCGGCCGAACCAGATCCCGACAAAGATCAGCAGGGTCAGCAGCAATAAAACCACGGCGTAATCCGGCCAGGTGAGGGAGCTGCCGCCGGGAAAAAAGGTGTGGATTTCCATCAAGGTCCAAACTATCGTATCCAAAAATTAATTGCATGGGTAAACTGGGGGTTACTGCGAAAATCGCCAGAAAGAGGCGGAACCAATTGATACGAAGATGATTATGAGATCGGCTGGGCCATGATGCTAGCTGCCGTCCAGAAAGAGTTGGAAAGCCTGGGAGATGCCTCCCGGGCAAAAAATCTCCAACGGTTTTTTAAGACCGGGCCGGGGGAGTATGCCGCGGGGGACCGGTTCCGGGGCCTGCGCGTCCCGGTTTTGAGGAAACTGGCGAAAAAATATCAGGACTTGTCCGTGGCTGAAGCTGAAGTCTTGCTTAAATCGCCCTGGCACGAAGACCGGCTGCTGGCGCTGTTTATCCTCATCCGCCATTATTATGGCGGCGGCCAGGCCGTTAAGGATGAGATTCACCGGCTTTACTTGCGGAATACCCGCTGGGTCAATAACTGGGACCTGGTGGACGCCTCCGCGCCCCACCTGCTGGGGCATTACCTGGCAGATCGCGACCGGGACACCCTGACCCGGCTGGCCGCTTCCCAGAACTTGTGGGAGCGGCGCATGACCATCATCGCCACCTTGTACTTCATCAAGCAGCAAGAGTATGACGAAACCTTGAAAATTGCCGGCCTCCTGTTGGGCGACCCGGAAGACTTAATCCACAAGGCCGTGGGCTGGATGCTCCGGGAGGTGGAAAAACGGGAAAACGCGGTGGCGGAAGCTTTTTTGCAAGCCCATTACCGGCAGATGCCCCGGACCATGCTGCGTTATGCCATCGAGAGGCTGCCCGAGGACCGGAGGCAGGCTTACTTGAAAGGCGAGGTTTGATGATCCTGGAGCAAGAAGTAGTTCCTTATGATCCTGGGGTTTACTCGTGAATCATAAACCAATTTGCGTCTTACTTTGCGCCTTTGCGCCTTTGCGTGAGACCTATCTTTGCGAAGCAGATCACCATGAAACTTGAAGAACTCATAGGCCAACGTTTGGTCATCGGCATACCCGGAACCCGGGTTACCCCGGAGATTGTCCGGCATTTTCAGGAACTGCATGCGGGGGGGCTGATCCTCTACCGCATCAATTTTGAGAATCCCGCGCAACTGAAAAAATTGATCGCCGGCCTGGAAGAGGCCTTGGGCCGCAAGCTCCTGGTGATGGCGGATCATGAAGGCGGGCGGGTCATCATGTTCCGGGAGGGCATCACCGTTTTCCCGGATAATCAGGCTCTGGGGACTACCGGGAAAATTGACTATGCCCGGCAGCAGGGCGAGATCGAAGCCCAGGAACTGCGGCAGCTGGGTCTGGATATCAACCTGGCCCCGGTGCTCGACGTCTTGACGGAGGCCTACAGCCCCAATATCGGCATCCGTTCTTACGGCCGGGACTGGCGCCTGGTGGCCCGGATGGGCGCGGCCCGGATTGCGGGCATGCAAAAGAACGGGCTGTCCGCCTGCGCCAAGCATTTTCCCGGCAAGGGCCACGCGCCGGTGGACGCCCATCTGGGGCTGCCGGTCATTAACTCCACCTGGGAAGAGATGGAGGCGTCGCATCTTCGGCCTTTCGTAAAAGCGATTGAGAGCGGCGTCGACCTGGTGATGTCTTCCCACCCTTATTACCCCAACCTTGACCCTGCACCAAACATGATCGCCACCTTTTCCCGGAAGATTATTTACGATTATCTTAGGGGCAAACTCAACTTCCAGGGGGTCATTGCCAGCGATGATCTGGAAATGGGCGCGATTAAAGCCATCTGCCCCATCGGCGAGGCCGGGGTGGCCGCGGCCGCGGCGGGCCATGATCTGCTCCTGGTCTGTCACGACCTTAAGGCCCAAAAAGAAGTTTTTTCTAAACTGCTGGAAGCCTATAAAGGCAAGAAATTGCCGCGGCAGGAACTGGAGGAGAGCGTCGCCCGGATTGAGAGGTTGAAAAATAAAAGAGAAAACCGGTTTGCCCTGGGAGAACCTCTAGCGGCAAAAGAAGGAGCCCCCCTGGCCGCCGCCATCTGCCGGGAAGCCGTCCGGGTGCTCCAGGATGAAAGAAAATTACTGCCGCTTAAACCAGGAGAAAAGAGAATCGGCGTGATCTTCCCCCAATTTTCCCGGCTCGCGGCCTTAATCATGATTGAACCGGAAGTCTTGCCGGAAAAGGACTTCGTTCTCCGGGAGTTCCAGAAATTCGGTCTAAATCCGGAGGTGCAGATTGTCTCCACCGAGCCCACCGAGACCGAAATTCAACAAGCGGTGCAGCTGGCCAAAGATGCGGATGCGACCATCTTCTTCTGCTATGACGCCCATCTTTATCCTGCCAATAAAAACCTCCTGGACGCCCTCCAGGACGCCGCGCCGGCGCTGGTGGTGGATCTGCTGCGGGACCCCTATGACGTCGAATATCTCAAGGAAGGCGTTGCCTGCCTCACCGCGTTCGGTTGGCGGGCCTGCCAGCTCCAGGCGGCCATGGAAAAAATCTGCTCTTCTCCTGCTGCCTGAGGAGAGAGAATAGGTAGGAACGGCGTCCGGCCAGGGAATCTGATATTAAGGAAACAAATTAAAAACCGTCACATCCTAAAATCAAGATAAGATAACCATATAGAATATTGATTATTTCGCTTGAACCCGCGTATATAGCAGTGAGCAAAACATCCCATATTCCTTCAACATAATTGCGCATTCTTCTATATCAACGCAATAATTATTTCAGTCCTCATTACAGCGGGTTACTCTCAATAGTAAACCATCTACCTTTTCAATGATAGCTTTATCACCAGGCAATAATTGATGATCGCTGGTAGCCTTCCACAGTTCTCCTTTTATAAAAACCGTTCCCTTGGTGTCCTGCCAGTTTTTAACTTCGATCTCTTTGCCTACCATACTTTCAATTCCACTAAGAGGTTTCCTATTGCGCATTATAATTGACCAAGCTAAAGGGAAAATAAGATGCTCAATCAATTCATATAAAACAACAATTGTGACAATGACGGTCAGTATATTGGCAAGGTCCAAACGATCCGCCTTTAATATGTATTATTGATGCTATTCATTTGTCTATTTGATAACTTAACATGCTTGACCTATCTATTCAACCATTAACTTTATTTGTTACTCATGCTGCAAATTTTACTACAAGATAGGTTGTTCAAGCATTGGGGGAAGGCCTTCCCTGGCTCCTCCCCTAAAACCTGTGGATAGAAATCCTTCTTTCGGTCGTCTCACTTTTTCTTTTCAGTTTCAAGTTCAGAGGCGATGAATTTTCCCTCGAAGGTTACGCCTTCCACTTCCACATAGGCGCCGACCGCCAGTTTTCCATGTTTCTCTTCGATCTTGGTGTCTTTAGTGACATTGACCGTTTTACCGTCGATATTCCACTGGCCCACATAACCTTGCTGGGGCATCGTTTGGACAACCCCATAAAATTTTTGTTGGCCGAAGGCAATTCCCACGAAGACCAAAATGCCGATTAGGATAAAAACAGCCGTTTTGCGCATGCTAGCCCTCCTTATGTTGTTGAAGTTTTAGTTTTGAATTTTGTGACGATTGACCATCGAACCAAGTTCCTATTCTTTGAGAAAAAAGGTTCGCCGCCAACGATGGTCTCCGGCCAGGGCATGGAGCAGGACCGCGCCCATATGTATGCCTAAATAGATGGGAATCAGCCACACGCCAGCCTCGTGCATCTCTTTAATGAAATGGAGCAGACCCCTGGTATGGTGGCCCGGCGTCAGATAAAAAAACATCAGGCTGCCGGTTACGGCCATCCAGGCAAAGGCCGCCAGTCCAAAGGTCTGCACCAGCCCAGAAAGTCCTACGTGCATCGGCCGTTCTGGGAGTTTGAACTTTATCAACGTCCACAGATCCTCCAGGACCGCCCGCATCCTATCCATGGTATAAGGGACCCATTTGGCAAACTGATAATCGTCCGGCCCCCAGAATCCATAGCCGATCCTTAAGAGCAGGAAAAAGGCAAAACTTATCCCAAGCCAGCTATGGATGCTAAATCCAAGGTGTTCTACGTGCTTGTAATCCTCAGCCAAAAACCCAGTGGCCCAAGCCGAGATGCCAAAGACGGTAAGTCCCAGATGGATCACCCGGGAAATATCTTCCAGTTCATTGACGCCTGATTTGTTTGCATTCATAATGGATTTTCTCCACCCAAACAGCTATGCACATGTGGGAAGAAACTTTGGCGTTTGTAAGGTTATGGAATGGCTAATTTTAGGAAGGCCTTAATGCCTTGGGAGGGTGGAAGATGGAATAAGCGAAAATTCGGGGTGCTGCTGCCGTGGATTTAGGCACATTAAAAAACCCAAACAGAAACAGATTGTTATTTCCCTCTGTATCCGGTAGGCAAGGGGAGTCGTCACAGGTATCGTAACCCAGGATGACGGAGCCACCGCTGGAGCTAATATACTCATGACATGGGCATAAGTAGCCGAAAAATAATGCTGATACAAGAATGGCGCAAACCACTTGGATACTACAAGGTTTATGGACTCGAATCAGTTTCATTCAGCACATACTAAAACTTATCTTCGCAACTCGTCAACCAGATTCCGCAAAGTATATTCTCCAAGTTCCACAGCCTGTTAACTCCTATGTGCAAAGTCAGGATTGCCTTAGTTCCCGCTTAGGTCGGACCACCGTATATCTTGCCACCCCCTCTCTTATCAAATGGCCGGTAAAAATGAAGATATGACGAGGTAATCAGCACTTAGTTGCCTTGAGTCGCGACCATAAAAAAGGCGGCAGGAAAATCCTGCCGCCTTTGATCTTTCGGTGTCAGATTGCCTTAGCGCGCCGTGGCTTTGGCCAGTTTTTCCCGCAATTGCTGGCAATTGCGGCACAAAGGGGTTTCCGGCATGATTTCCAGGCGCCGGGGTTCAATGTTTAAGCCGCAATTTTCGCATTGGCCGTAGGTGCCGCTTTCCAGCCTCAGCAGGGCCTCTTCAATCGCCTCCAGTTCCTGGCGCTTGGGACCCAACAGGGAGAGTTGGGTTTCCGCCAAGAGGCTGACCGAGGCCTGATCTTCCTCGTCCCGGGCGGTAGCCAGCATCTCCTGATAACCGTCGCCGATGCTGCTTTTGAGCTGCTGCTTCACTTCCTGCCAGAGCCGCTGTTTGCGCGACAGCAGCCGCTCTTTCACTTCCGCCTGTTTTTCGGGGTTCAGTCCAGCCATTCTTCATCCTCCCCTGAATCGGTTGCCATGGCCACAGGGCTGGGCTCGCGCGGATATTATTCCAGAAAATCCTCCAACGCCGCTTTGCGGGTGGGGTGCTTGAGACGCTTGAGCGCTTTTTTCTCAATCTGGCGGATGCGCTCCCGGGAGACCTTGAAGGCCCGCCCGATTTCCTCCAGGGTATGTTCCACTTCCTCTCCCACGCCGAAGCGCATTTTCATGATCTTCTCTTCCCGCTGGGTCAGGGTGGTGAGGATGGTGTCCGTCTTTTCCGTGAGCTGGGACTCCAGGATGGCTTCGTAGGGGGAAACCGCCTTGTCATTGCGGATGAAATCCCCCAACCGGTCCCCTTCGTCCCCCACCGGGGTTTCTAAAGAGATCAACTCATCGGACAGGTTGGTGACCATGAGGATCTTTTCCTCCGGCACCCCGGAACGGGCCGCGATCTCCTTCAAGTTCGGCTCCCGGCCCAATTCTTTCAACAGATCGTAAAAGGCCCGGTAGCAGCGGTTCCGGATTTCCTGGAGATGCACCGGGATGCGGATGGTCCGGGTCTTGTCGTAGATGGCCCGGGTGATGGTTTGCCGGATCCACCAGGAAGCAAAGGTGCTCAGGCGGTAACCGGTGGTATAGTCGTACCGGGTCACGGCCTTCATGAGTCCCAGGTTACCTTCCTGAATGAGGTCGGAGAAGCTCAGGCCCCGGTGCAGGTACTTCTTGGCGATGGACACCACCAGCCGCAGGTTGGCCTTGATCATCTGGTCCCGGGCCCGGGTAACCTCGGACTCCATGGCCTCGATATGGCGGGCCAGTTCCTTGATGTCCCCGGCGTCGGGATAGTGCTTCTCCAGCCAATGTAATTTTTTATGGATATCCTTGAAGAGCTTTTCCTTGGCCTGGGCGCTCTTCTCCGGCATTTGGAACCAGTCGTTAATCTTCTTTTGCAGGTTGCGGATATCTTCCAGGTCGGACTCCAGCTGGCTGACCAGCATAAAGATGGTCTCTTGACCTTCCTTGATGATGCGGCCCAGGTTCCGTTCTTCTTCCGGGGACAGGATGGAATAACGCAGCATCTCCCGGAAATAGGCGGCTACCAGGCCCTCGTGTTCCGGAATTTCCTGGGCTGCCAGGTCCTCGTCCAGTTCTTCTTCCACTTCTTCCTCAAGCCCCAGGGCACCCATGGCCGGGGTTAACTCGTTTTCCAGGCCCTCTTCCGAGATGTTCTCGTAATTCTCCCGGTAACCCAGGGCTCCACCCTCTGCTTCAGGAACGAAGAGATTAAACTGGTCATAGGGAATGATTTGATCACTCCCCCCGCCAATATTAACGATCTTTTTAAAGTATTCTTTTTCCATGGAATTTTAGCCCCGTGGCTGTTAGCCACTTTTAAAATTAAACTTTTATTCTATCTTTTTATAGACTGATGTCAAGAAAAAATGTTAATTTATTTTTTCTCAGACACCGACTCCGCGAAGTATATATCGGCAATTTTTTTAATAATTTAAAGATAATTATGCTTTGTGCCCTTGTCAAGACAACCTCAAACTCTTGACCCTTGTCCTCGGCTGCGAGTATCATGGCCCCAACCGCTCATGGGAGGGAAAAGACGTGCCCCATCGTTTCCTGGCCGATCTGAAGGAAGGGGAAGCCGTCCACCAGTTCCTGCTGGTGCGCCGGGTGGAGACTCGCGCCGATAAATCCGGCAAGCCCTATCTCGCCCTGGTATTGGGGGATAAGACCGGAGATTTGCCGGCCCGGGTCTGGAGCGACGTCCTGGCCAGGTGCCCCGGTCCCTTCACACCCGGCGATTACGTGGGGGTGCAGGCCCAAGTCAGCAGTTACCAGGGCGAAATCCAGCTCACCGTCCAATATATCAATACGGTGGAGGCCCTTAAGGGGATGGGCCGGGAATTACAGGAGTTCGACCCGGAACTCCTGCACCGGGCCACCGCCTATGACCGCCAGGAATTGTGGCGGGATTTATGGGACCTGGCGGAGACCAATCTTAACCCGCCCTTAAAGGAGCTGGTGCTGACCCTGCTGGGGAAGTATCAGGAAGAACTTATGGTTTGCCCTGCGGCCCGGGTCTATCATCATCCTTATTTAGGGGGCCTGCTGGAGCACACCTGCTTTGTGGCCCGCCATGCCTATAAATCCTTAAGTGTTTATCCAGACCTGAACCCGGACCTGGTGTTGGCCGGGGCTATTCTCCACGATCTGGGTAAAGTCAAGGAATTGACCAGCCCCCAGACCCCGGACATTACCGTGGCCGGCGCGCTCCTGGGGCATATCGTCCTGGGTTGGGACATGGTGCGGGAAGAGGCCCGGGCCCTCGATTTCCCCGACCCGGCCCTGCTCCTGGAACTGGAGCACATCATTCTGTCCCATCACGGCAGCCTGGAGTTCGGCTCCCCGGTCTCCCCCAAAACCCGGGAAGCAATTTTGGTCTATTATCTGGACGACCTGGACGCCAAACTGAAGATGATGGACCAGCACCTGGAGAGCGATAATACTCCGGGGGATTTCACCAGCTATCATCGCGTCTTGCAACGAGGTCTCTATAAAGGCGGAAACCGGTCCGCCGAGCCATCCCCTCCTGAACCGGAATTAGAAGAATAACTAAGAATTCCGATAATGTGCACTTGACATCTCCCTTGTCCATTCCTAATTTTTTCATTAAGACTAAAGTCTAGGCTGCAAGTAGCAGATAGGGCCTGACCAAGCGTCAAGATATTACACACAGGAGGGCAACATGTTTAAGAAGATTTTGGTGCCGTTGGATGGTTCTGAGCTGGCAGCTAAGGTCCTCCCCGAAGTAGTGGAACTGGCCAAGACCTTCAAAGCCGAAGTGACTTTGATCCACGCCTGCTATACCCCCATGGTGGGTGAAGCAACCCCGGGGGTGATAAAAGCGGCGGAACCCGCGGAACATAAGTGGTGCGCCACCTTCCTGGGGCAGGCTGCCAAAGGCTTGCAGGATCAAGGGGTAGACGTTAAGACGGTGTGCGCTGATGGAGTGCCGGCCCGGGAAATCATCTATTATGCCGATAAAAACAACATGGACCTCATTGCCATGGCCACCCACGGTAAAGGCGAGGTGGCCTGGGTCCTGGGGAGCACCGCAGAAAAAGTGGTTTCCCATGCCACGGTGCCGGTGCTGCTCTTCAGAGTGATTGAAATCAAACCGCCTCTGTTAAAGGAAATTTATTCCACCACTCCCGGCGTGGGTTAATACTCTTACGCCATATACCCAGATTTGGACAAAAATGGGGACTCCCGGTCAAGACCAGGCGGTCCCCAATTTATTTATCAAGAAGGTTACGGCTGGCAGATATATCTGTGCGGTCATAATCAAAATCTTGGGCCCAAACCTGCAAGCTGATAGCTGACCGCTGATCCTTACTTGCCTCCTCTCCCCCGGCACCTGATCTCCCCTCTCTCCCCTAATTCTCCTTTGACCTCAAACCTGGATCCCAAAAATTGTTCGATGACCCAGAGGTTGGTAAGGAGGTGGAGGGTGACTTCCGGAGTAACGAAGGTGGAGGCACCCCGGGCCCAGGCCAGGTAAAGGACGATCTGGTCCGCCAGATGCCGGTCCACCACAGCCCGGCGGTCCCGGAAGGTAAGGAAGGCGTCCGCGGCTTCGTCTGCCACCTTCTCCGCGGGTTTGCCCTTGACCCCCAGGGCATTGAACCCGGCCCGGGGGCCATAGACCATTACCATGCTGCCGGCATCCAGTCCCCCGGCCTCAATGAAGTCCACCGGCAGGTCCCGGCCCAACCGGGCCTGAAGGCGCTCCCCCTGGCGGCGGCGCACGTGCTCGGGGAGCTTCGAGGCCGCGGAGATGGCCCGGAATTCCCGGTAGTCCGGGGGCGTGCGCCACTGGACTCCTGACAATTTGGGGGCGGGATGAATCACCATACCCACTTCCCCTCCACCCCGGGGATACCAGCCCCAGCGGTTGAGGGTCATGGTTACCTTGCCCCCCAACTGGGCCAGGGCCGGGAGAAAAACCTGGAGGAGGTAATGGGCCGGAGGACTCCAGGCCACGTGGGTCCCGCCCTTAAGAATCAGGCTGGAAGGTTGGCCCGCGGCCAAAAGCGGCGGCAGCAGGGCCTGGGCTAAAAGGGTGACGGAGCCGGCGCTGCCGGTTTTTTCGGCCACATCAAAAAGATAGGACCCCGGCTGGGGCCGCCGGGGCCGGAAGGTCAATTCCTGGCTGTGCAAGACCGCGCCGGCCACTTCGGCTTGGGTGATCCGGGCCAGGGCCAGCACCGCGGTCAGGTGTTGGGGCCTGAGCCCCGGTTTACTGCGGCCGGCCCGGATGTTCACAATCCTCACCGGCTGTTCCAGGGTGGCGGCCAGAGAAAGGGCGGTGCGCAAAATCTGCCCGCCCCCTTCTCCGTGTGAGCCGTCCAGATGGAGCATTACTAGTCCAGGATAAAGATCACCTCGAAGCGGACGCGGTAGGTGGCGATTTTGTTATCTTTAACGGCCACTCGTTCTTCCAGGATCCGCAACCCGGTGATGCCCCGCAAGGTTTCGGTGGCCCTTTTAAACCCAACCTGCAAGGCGTCTTCGAAACTGACGGGTGACTCGGCAATGGCCTGGGTGACTCTGGCAACCTGAACCGACATGATGGTCCCCTCCTTGCCTTCTCCTGGAGTTTTATTCCAGGATAAAGATAACTTCCAGTTTCACCCGGTAGGTGGCGATTTTGTTGTCTTTCACGGATACCCGCTGCTCCACGATCCGCAGACCGGTGATGCCCCGCAAGGTGCTGGCGGCCCGGGCGAAGCCCACTTGCACGGCATCATCGAAGCCCTTGGGTGATTCGGCAATAATATGGGTCACTCTGGCCACATTAGTTCCGTTTGACATATTCCGCCTCCTTGGTTTTGGTGGGGAAGGGAGCCGCGGGGGGAAGGCCCGCGGACTTCTAACCCCGAGTTTCCCTTAACATAAGTTCGATTAGCCGGGATGCAAGTGTCTTTTTTCCCAAGCAAGGAATAGTTGTGGGGATTCAAAAAAGAAGGGCAGTCGCTCTGGATCGACTTTGAGCCTTGAACTTTGAACTATTTTCCCTGGTATCTGATGGGATCAGGAACCCCCACCGCGGCAAAACCCTTCAGCCGCAAAAGGCAGGAAGAACACCGGCCGCAGGCCGCGTCCTCGTTTTGGTAGCAGGACCAGGTAAGCTCCAAAGGCGCGCCCAGTTCCATCCCTAAGCGGATGATGCCGGCCTTGTCCAGGTGGATCAAGGGCGTCTGGATGGTAATTTCGGTTTCCGGGCGGGTGCCCAAGTCAATGAGCCGGTTGTAGGCGGCAAAATACTCCGGCCGGCAATCGGGATAACCGGGATTGTCCAGGACATTGGCGCCGATAAAGACCGCCTGCGCCCCCAGCACCTCGGCCCAGGCCACAGCCGCGGCCAGAAAGATGCTGTTGCGGAAAGGCACGTAGGTGGGGGGAATACCCGGGGGTTCCTCCTCGTCCAGGGGCACCGGCATACCGGCATCAGTGAGACTGGAGCCCCCCAGCCTTCCTAAAAAACCCAGATCCGCCTCCAATATCCGGATCGCCCCCCAAACAGCCGCCAGGGCCCGGAACGCGGCCAACTCCCGGGCCAGGGTGCGCTGCCCGTAATTGGCGTGAAACAGGGCCAGCTCGAACTCCCGGCGAGCCGCGGCCGCGGCCACGCAACTGTCCAAGCCGCCGCTGAGCATCACCACGGCCAGGGGTTTAGGAGGGCCCGGGCCACCTCCGCCGCCTCTCTTCTCTATCCGTTCATTCATACCCACATCGCTTGCTTATCTCGCGCCAAGGCGCCAAGGCGCAAGAGTTTTTTATAATAATGGTTCTTGGCATCTTAGCGTCTTGGCGTCTTGGCGTGAGACATCTATCACACCCCCCTGGTTTCCGGGCCCCAGATGTATTTATGGAGTTGCAGGTTGAGCCTTAAGGGCAGGCCGCTTTTAAGAATCCAGGCCGCGGCTTCCTGGGGAGGCACCGCGCCGAAGACCGGGGAGATGAGCAGCGGCACACCCCCCGCCAGGTCATGGCGCTTGATGACCTCCACCGCCCAGGCGAAATCGCTCTGATCCATGATGACAAACTTGACTTCGTCCCCGGTGCGTAATTGCTCCAAGTTTTCCCAAAGATTATGGTTCTCCATCCCGGAGCCCGGGCACTTCAGGTCCAGGATGCGGCGCACCCGCTCGTCCACCTCCCGGATGGGCAAAGAGCCGTTGGTTTCCAGCCACACGGTGAGGCCCGCGTCCGCCAAGGAAGCCAGCAGGGGCAAGGTCCCGGCCTGGAGCAGGGGTTCGCCGCCGGTGACCAGGACCCGCCGGGCCGGGTGAGACCCCGCGGCTTGCACCAACTCCCCGGCGCTCATCTCTTGGCCGCCTTCATAGGCATAGGTGGTGTCGCAATAACGGCAGCGCAGATTACAGCCCGCAAGGCGGATGAAAAACGCCGGCAGTCCGGCCCCGGTGGATTCCCCCAGCAGGCTGTAGAAGGTTTCGCAGACCAGAAGAGACATGTCTAGGGTTATTATCCGCGGTCACGGCGGGGAAATCAACAGGATATGGTGGCAGGGCAATCGCAAGTAGCCTTGGTATGGGATATGCTGCACTGGTAATACTTTCGTCCAGTCGGCCGGGATGCGATTTAATCGAATAACTTCTTGAAATAGTTAATTAATTCTAGACTTTTGCTAGA
>JAQTXE010000349.1 GCA_028688935.1 Syntrophales bacterium | reverse complement strand
CAGGCTACCGGCCCCAGTTTTATCTGCGGACTACGGACGTCACCGGGGTGGTGACGCTGCCGGAGGGAGTGGAGATGGTGATGCCCGGGGACAACGTCTCCATGGTGGTGCACCTGATCACCCCCGTAGCCTTGGAAAAGGAACTGCGCTTCGCCATCCGGGAAGGCGGCCGCACCGTCGGCGCCGGCGTGGTGAGTGAAATCGTGGAATAGGACTTAAATAAATGATTACGCCCAAGATTCGCATCAGGTTGCGATCTTACGACCACAAGCTGCTGGATAAATCGGTGGTGGAGATCGTGGAGACCGCCCGGAGCACAGGCGCCCGGGTGGCCGGTCCCATACCGCTGCCCACGGAGATCAACAAGTACTGCGTACTGCGCTCCCCCCATATCGATAAGAAGTCCCGGGAGCAGTTCGAGATCCGCACCTATAAGCGGCTTATGGATATTCTGGAACCCACCCAACAGACCATGGACGCCATCAGTAAGCTGGACCTGGCCGCAGGGGTGGACGTGGAGATAAAGGTATAGTTTTCCGTTTCCCGTTTCCCGTAAAAAAGAAATCGGATTACGGGAAGATGGAAAGGCTTGTAGATACCAGAAACTTCCGTTTTCGGTTTTGCGTTGATTTTAACCCAACGGAAAACGGAAAACGGTAAACCGAAAACGGAGAAAAAAATGCCTGGCGGCATTATTGGGAAAAAATTGGGCATGACCCGCATCTTCGACCCGGACGGGCTGGCGGTGGCGGTGACGGTGATCGAAGCCGGCCCCTGCTTTGTCTCCCAGGTGAAGAGCGGCGCCAAGGAAGGCTACGAGGCCTTGCAATTGGGCTTTGAACGCCGCACCCTGGGCAAGGTCAATAAGCCCCTCAGAGGCCATTTCGAGAAGCACGGGTCCAAGAGCAGTTTTCGCTATCTCCGGGAGTTCCGTCTGGACGCGCCCGGGGAATATGAGACCGGACAGGAAATCACGGTGGAACAGTTCGCCATCGGCGACAAAGTGGACGTCATCGGCACCAGCAAGGGTCATGGTTTTACCGGGACGGTGAAACGCTGGAACTTTGCGGTGGGCCCCAGGACCCACGGTTCCATGTCCCACCGGGCCCCGGGGTCCATCGGCTGCAGCGCTTATCCCTCCCGGGTCGTCAAAGGTAAAAAGCTGCCGGGACAGATGGGCAACGTCCGGGTGACCACCAAGAACCTGGAAGTGGTGGATGTGCGCCCGGAGGAAAACCTGCTGCTGATCAGGGGCGCAGTGCCCGGTCCCAGGCAGGGCCTGGTGCTGATCCGGAAGGCCGGGTGATGCTATGCCGATAGTAGACGTGCTTAATATTCAAAACGAAAAAGTGGGAGAGGTGGAACTCCAGGAGGAAATCTTCGGAGTGCCGGTTAGGGGCCACGTGCTCCACGAAGTAGTGACCTGGCAGCGGGCCTGCCGCCGCGGCGGCAACGCCTCCACCAAGAGCCGGGGAGAAGTTCGGGGCGGCGGCCGTAAGCCCTGGCGGCAGAAGGGCACCGGCCGGGCCCGGGTGGGCAGCACCCGGTCGCCTATCTGGCGGGGAGGCGGCACCGTCTTCGGTCCCAAACCCCGGAGCTACGCCTACACCCTGCCCAAAAAGGTGCGCCGTCTGGCCCTGAAGATGGCCCTGAGCAGCAAGCTCCAGGCCGGGCAACTGCTGGTGCTGGACGAATACCCCCACACCACTCCCAAGACCAAAGATTTTGTGCAGGTCCTGCGCAATTTTGAGATCGCCAAGGTCCTGATTATCGCGCCTGAGGCCCACCAGGCTCTGGAGCTGTCGGCCCGGAACGTGCCTTATGTGCAGGTGATGCTGCCCGCGGGGCTGAACGTCTATGACATCCTGCGTTATGAGCACCTGGTGATGCTGAAGCCGGCCCTGGCCCAGATCGAAGAGAGGTTGGCCCCATGAAGGCGTACCATAACCTGATTAAAGGTTCCATCATCACGGAAAAGACCCACCAGTTGAAAGAGATGGGGAATAAGGTGACCTTTAAGGTGGCGGCTAAGGCCAACAAGATCGAGATCCGCAAGGCGGTGGAAGATATTTTTAAGGTCAAGGTCCTGGCGGTGAACACCATCAACATGCAGGGCAAAAAGAAACGCCTGGGCCGGACCGAAGGGGTGCGCCCGGATTGGAAGAAAGCCATCGTCACCCTGGCCCCGGGGGAAAAGATCTCCGGGTTTGAGGGCATGTAATGACAGTGACCAGTAGTCAGTGGCCAGTAATGCTTTCCTAGTTTTCAATGAGTTTGGGAACAAGAGAATAAAGCTTTAAGGTTAAAAAATGGCAATTATATCCCGAAAACCAACCTCCCCGGGGCGACGGTTCCAGACGTCTTCGGATTTTGCGGAAATTACCCGCAGCGAACCGGAGAAGAGTCTGCTCAAGCCCCTGAAGAAGAAGGGGGGGCGGAACAATTACGGCCGGGTTACCACCCGCCACCGGGGCGGAGGGCACAAACGGCGCTACCGGGTGATCGATTTCAAGCGCAACAAGCTGGAAGTGCCGGCTAAAGTGGCCTCCATCGAATACGACCCCAACCGCACGGTGCGCATCGCCCTGCTCCATTACCTGGACGGAGAGAAGCGCTACATCCTGGCCCCCCAGGATTTACAGGTGGGGGACATGGTGGTCTCTTCGGTGGAAGCGGACATCAAGCCGGGTAATGCCCTGCCTTTGCGGAATATTCCGGCCGGTTCCCTGGTCCACAACGTGGAGCTGAAGCCGGGGAAGGGCGGGCAAATGGCCCGGGCTGCGGGCGCCGCGGTGCAGTTGATGGCCAAAGAAGGCAAACAGGCCCATTTGAAGCTGCCCTCCGGTGAAGTGCGCGTCGTCCCCCTGGATTGCCGGGCCACCATCGGCCAGTTGGGGAACGCCGACCAGGAGAACGTCTCCCTGGGCAAGGCCGGACGCCGGCGCTGGCAGGGCAAACGCCCCCATGTGCGGGGCGTGGCCATGAACCCGGTGGACCATCCCATGGGGGGCGGTGAAGGCAGAAGTTCCGGAGGCCGTCACCCGGTCACACCCTGGGGCGTGCCCACCAAGGGTTACAAGACCCGGAAACCCAAAGACAGCGACCGCTATATTATTAAACACCGGACGCGGAAATAGAGGGAGAAACCGTGGCCCGTTCACTAAAAAAGGGACCTTATGTGCAGGACAGCCTCCAGGCCAAGGTATTGGCCGCCAAGGAGGCCCAGGACCGCCGGGTGATCAAGACCTGGTCCCGGCGTTCCACCATTACTCCGGATTTCATCGGCCTGACCCTGGCGGTCCATAACGGCAAGAAATTTATCCCGGTGTATGTGACCGAGAACATGGTGGGTCACAAGCTGGGAGAGTTTGCCCCCACCCGTCACTTCGGGGGCCATGCCGGGGATCGCAAGTCGAAGGTGGGTAAGAAATAATGGAGATCAAAGCTCGCGCCCGGTTTATCCGCATCTCTCCGTTTAAAGTGCGTCTGGTGGCTCGGGAGATTTCCGGCAAAAAAGCGGATGAAGCCATGGCTCTGCTCCGGT
>JAQTXE010000348.1 GCA_028688935.1 Syntrophales bacterium | reverse complement strand
AATATAATTATTCGCCGGAGAATTATACTTTTTGGCGCAAAAGTATAATTTGGTTAGCCCAGCGCTGCCAATCCCTTCCGATCAATGAGATCGAGAAGCCGCTGCGCCGGGCCGCTTGGCTTTTTCTCTCCCCGTTCCCACTGCTGCACCGTGGTTTTTCCGATACCAAGGATTGCCGCAAACACGGCCTGACTGACATGATTCGCCTTGCGGATACGCCGAATATCCTCCGGTCGAAAGGCCCGTTTCGGAGGCAGGGAGAGCGCCTTAATTTTGCGCATGGTTATTTCGTCCATGGCCCCGGCCTTGAACAGGTCTTGGGCCATCTCATTGGCAATATCTAAAATCTCACTCATGGTCTTGGACCTCCACGATAGAGCCTTCCTTCAAAAGCAGGCTCACTTGTGAATCTCTAGCCGATACAAAAGCCTCGGCAACCAAGCTAAGGGCTTCTTTTTCCTTATCTGAAATATTGGCTCTGGCGTTTTTGGCGAAAGCATAAAGAAATATGATTCGATCCGAATTAGGTTTTTTATAGCCTATAACGACCCGATAACCGCTCCGTTTTCCGCCTCCTTCCCGCGCTAACCTCTTTTTAAATAAACAACCACCTAGATCGGCTTCTACCTGGCCAGCGACAACCTCAGTAGCCGCTTGCAGCAGGGCGGAATCCGAAATGTTCTCGGTACGCGCCCAGCGGGCGAACCATTTGTTTTTGAATACTCGCATCTATTCTAGATATATCACTTAGTGATACCTTTATCAACTTCTTTTTCCACTTAGCCTAGCTCGATGGTTTAGCTTTCCATCCGCCATCCCAGCGAACTGTGACTAAAGGATGCTTCCTTGATACATCCTTTTCCAGTGTGTATAGTTACACATGGACAATGATATTCCCGCCAAGACGCTTAAAAGTATTGAACGGCAGTCGGGTGTCAGGTTCAGATAGGAGGAAATCATGCCCAATTACATTGCCATGGTCCACAAGGAGCCTGCCAGCGATTATGGGGGTGTCATTCCCGACTTCCCAGGTTGCATCACCGCCGGCAAGACCATTGATGAAGCCAAGGACCTGGCTTATGAGGCGCTGCTGCTCCATCTGGAGGGCCTGAGGGAAGACGGCGAACCGCTGCCTGCCCCCTCGAATCTGGAAGACATTGTTGCTGATCCCGAGAACGCCGATGCAGTAGCTTTCCTGGTGGTTTCAGCTCCCGACGCCCAGGGAAAGGCCAAGAGAATTAGCATCACCATGCCCGAGGAGACCCTGCGCCGGGTGGACGCGGCGGCGAAACGGCAAGGCCTGAGCCGATCTTCTTTTCTTACCCGGGCAGCCCAGGAGGCCATGGAGCAGGAAGGCCGCAATCCCGCGGCCTAACTTCTATCACCGAGGGCGGCAATCCACCTCTTTTAAAATGTGCGTCCCGATGTAAGGGCTGAGGAATTCCACTGTTGCCAGTGAAATTCTATGCTGCAAAATCTCCTCTGGCAAAAAGGAAAGTTCCATAAATGCCTCCAAGGTTTTCTTTCCCGCCTCAAAATTCCACAAGCAGATCGACATCGGTGGGTCCGGCTGTGTCGAGTTTATCAAGAAAAACGCCAAGATGGAGGCAATTCCTGCAATTTTGCATTTTGAATGCATTTTTGCAAGAATAGACAAGCACCTTCCTCAACCTCTCCGAACATCCTGCCTATGCTTTATCAACCAAACCTTCCTGGTGGAATAGCCTCGAAAGAAGGAATATTTCCTTGCCAGAAATCATCAATTCGTTGCGAAATGAGTCCAGGAAGGGGAGCCAGAAAAATCAAGGGGTTGGCCATTTCGGCCAACCCCTCTTTTTTGCCTGGGATAACTCAGGGATAACCTCCATGGGGAATTTGATGGGGGAGCCAGCCCGTCCAAGTAGGCCTGATTCTTTCCATAACCGTCCACTTTTGGGATTTCTGATGGTAAGCTTTTGATCCTCCACATCCATGGCAGCCAGCTTCAAAACCTCGCCTACCCTTATGCCGCCCCGGGCCATGAGTTCCGGCATCAGACGATTTCTTACTTAGTGGTGCGGAAGATGATCTCATCAATGGTCTCTTTCTCATGGATTTGCCAGCGCCCCAATTTACCCGGTTTGAAGAGTTTCTTCAGCTGGGGAGTCACAAGGATTTCGCAGTTGCTCATCCAGGTTATTGCGGGTGAAGTTGAAGAAGGCTTTGAGGTAGGAATAGCGGGTGTGCTTGGTTAACTGTTTACAGCCGTCGTTGAGACCGACCAGGAACGAGAGAACTTCCTCAGATGATACTGACTCCAGGCCACGATCGGCAAAGTGCTCATTAAACTTCGCCAGCCATGACCCATAAGTACGGATGATCGTATTTTTTTTGGGAGTTTAGCCGATGATAATCCATGAACAGGTTAATGGCCTTGGAAATCTTAATACTCCACCTCCTGGTTTGATTGCATCATGCCGATGCGGATAGTCAGAGCATATCATATATTTTCTCAATAAATCAGATAAGTTTTGGCCATGGCAAGTGAGCCGCCCTTCGAGACAAGAGCGCGATTCATAGTCACCTGCAGATCTGCCTTGGTGTGTTGGCTTCTGAAAGAACCCCGCCAGCTTTTTGCCGACTAACCTCTGGGGAACATCCTGTTCGTTGCAGCCACTGGATAGGATCACGATGCGCTTGTTGCCGCCCTGGGATTGTATAAAGGCTCCGCGTCCGTTTCGTCCCAGATTCTGGCCGTTTCGAACCGAAGGAATTGACTCTCATTCATTGTTCTTTTTAATCAAAGTGGAGCAGGCGCCCACGCCTGCTACTGAATGAAGGGTGGACAGCCGAGGGTGGCTGTTCCACACGAGACTTTTGTAGAGGTCTCGACTTGGTATCAGGGAAAAGTCAAAGAGGTGGGAGTCGTTTAAGGAGGCTCGCATGCAGAAACTGGCATTGACGGTAACCGCTGTTGCCCTGACGGCCATCCTGGCATTGCCAGGACCGCTGGCGGCCGCGCCCCGTTATCATTATTACGACTTGGGCGCCCTGGGTGGTAATTACAGCGACGCTTACGGCCTCAACCTCTCCGGCCAGGTGGTGGGGTATGCAGGCAATGCCGCTGACAATGACCGGGCTTTTCAGAAGGACTTCGACCAGCCCATGCAAGACCTGGGAGACCTGGGGGGAGACTCCAGCTATGCTTTCGGTATCAATGCCAGCGGTCAGGTGGCGGGGAAGGCGATGAACCAAGACGGATTTTACCGGGCTTTCTTGAAAGAGCCCGGCCAGGAGATGCAGGATCTGGGAGACCTGGGAGGACTTTCCAGCTGCGCTTATGGCCTTAACCAAGACGGCCAGGTGGTGGGAAGCGCAGATGATGATTACGGCATACAGAGGGCTTTTTTGAAGAAACCTGGCCAGAAAATGCAGGACCTGGGAGGCCTGGGGGGCAATGAGGCCTGCGCCAGGGCCATCAACGACACCGGCCAGATAGTCGGGGGAGCAGCCAACGCTGCTGGCAACTATCGGGCCTTCCTGAAGGAACCCGACCAGCCCATGGA
>JAQTXE010000347.1 GCA_028688935.1 Syntrophales bacterium | reverse complement strand
GGTGCTTGGCGTCGATGCTTTTCAGTTCCTTGAACCAGAACTCCAATATGGCCGTCTCCCGCTGGCGCAGTTCCTCTTCCACCCGCTGTTTCAACTGTTTTACCAAAGCTTCATCCATAAGCCACCCTGTTATCTAGCTACTCGAAAAACCTGTTTTTGTCAATCAGTTGCAGACTTTCGGCTCTCTTCTCAAAAAGAGCGGATGGGCCATTGATGTCTCCGGGCCTGGCGCTTCAAGCGCCAGGAGGGATTGACCGCCACCGGGTAACCGATGCGGCGGAAGAGGTGTAAATCCTGGGGGTGATCCCCGTAAGCAAATGACCGGCTAAGGTCCAGGTTTTGGGCCCGGGCGAGTTCCAAAAGCAGCTTCAGTTTGTTCTCCCCCCGGGGATGGAGGCCGGTGATCTCCCCCGCGAAACTGCTGCCATTATGCGCCATTTCCGTGGCGATGAGCCAATCCGCACCTAATTCTTCCTTCAGTGGCAAGGTGAGAAATGCCAGGGAACCGGTGAGCAGGACGATATCGTGCCCTTGGGCCTGGTGCTCCCGGAGGCAGGCCACCCCCGCCGCGCTCAGGCGGGGAGCGATTTCCTCCTGGTAGCATCTCCGGGCCAGCTCCAGGGTCTCGGCCACCGGCAGGCCCTTAAGATAGGTCTTATCCCGGAACCGTTCCTTGGGGTTCAAGGCCAGACCTCCCAGGTAACTCAAGGCCCTGGGTTTGGGCAGCAATCCCTGCCGCACCAGATACCGGAAAAAGAGGCGCTCGGTGGCTCCCTGAATCAGAGTCTGGTCCACGTCGAAGACGGCGGCTACGCGACCCATGCAAATTTCCTCAGAGGCGCGGGTTCAGGGACGATCAGCCTCGCTTTCATCCCCGCCTGGCCCTGGCGGTGAAAAAGATGCGGCCATCCAACACCACGGGGATCCCCCGGAGGATGCACAGCCCCACAGTCAGGAAGATAAGAGTTTGGTTCAGGGGATGCAAGGTTACCAAAATTTCTGGATTTTCCAAGGCCAGGGCATGGGTGAGGTAAAGAAAACCAAAGACCAGGGCCTTGGCCAGTCCGTAAAAGGCGCGCATGAACCGGGAAGCCACCAAAAACCTGCCCACCGGGGAATGCATCATGCCGAAGCCGGATTTCCCCCGGGCCAGGGCCACCCCCCGGATACCGTCCACCACGAAGGAGCGGATCAAAAAGACGATGGGCACCCATAAAGGGACCATGCCCAGGTACATGAAAGTAATCCAGAGGATGTTTTCCACCGCCCGGTCCAGGGCCACGTCCAGCACCGCGCCCATCTCCGTGACTTCGTTGCGCAGCCGGGCCACATAGCCGTCAAACCAGTCCATCAAATAAAGGATAATCAGCAGTCCTAAGCCCAAAAGGCGCAAGGACCATAGGGGTACGAAGAGCAAGGCCACCAACAATAAGAGGAGGGGCAGGCGGGCCAGAGTTATGGTATTGGCCAGAGACATGGGGAAGACCCGGGAATTTATTAACTAGGTTTAAAGTTATCAAAATAGCAAAGGGGTTTCAATGCAATACCACCTTCTCGAAAAGGAAACACCTCCTTAGGATGCAGGCCCTCTGCCCCTCTTCTCAGCTCCGGGGCTCCCAGCAAAAGGGCTTTTTTGTCCCCGAGTTCTATGCTATGGTGCAAGGTAAGCGGCCTTTCTGCAGGCCGATTTCGGCAGTCAAGGCGGGTTAAGGATGACCATCTTCAGAGAGGATGATCAGGAATCAATGGAGGAACTGGAGCAGCGCTATGAATTGCTGCACCGGCTTCGGGAAGAGCCTTGGGGTGAGGTTTGGCTGGCCACAGACCGTCTTCTACACACGGAAATAGCCCTCAAGGTCCTGCCGCGCACCGATCCGGATTGGGACACCGGCCGCAAGATCCTGGTGCAGGAAGCCACCTTATCTTTGACCCTCCGGCACCCCCTCATCCTCGGAACCTTTTTCCTGGGGGAGGCCGATGACGGCCTTTACCTGGTGGAGGAAGCCTTTAAGGGGGAGAGCCTGATCTCCCGCCTCTCCCGGAAGCAGCGCTTCTCCGTGCCCGAAACCCTCCGTCTGCTGGACCAGGTGGCCCAAGCCCTGGCTTTCGCCCATCACCGGGGGGTGGCCCATCAGACCCTCAACCCACTGCACGTGCTTCTCTCGGATAATGAAGTAAGGGTGGCCAATTTCGCCAGCCCCGCCCGGGACGACGAACAGGCCAGGCACCTGGAACTCAGGGCCTATACGCCGCCGGAGGTCCTCCGCAGCGAAGAGAGCTCTCCGGCCGGCAATATCTTTTCCCTGGGAGTTCTGGGCTACCGGTTATTAGCCGGCAGCCTGCCCTACCCTCTGACCTTCGACGAGCCCTTTCCCTACCGTCTGGACCCCATGCCCGTGGACCTGGAGGAGATTCCCCTGCCCTTGCAGAATCTTCTTCTCCAGTGCCTGGCCCCGGAACCGGAGGATCGCCTGGCCGACGCCGGGGATTTTTTGGTCCAATTGCGGCAACTCCGGGAATCGTCATCCGCAGAAGGCCTGGGCACCTGGCTGCTGGAGGAACCGGAGCAAACCCCGGCAGCCTGGCGGCAATTCGGCTCCGGAGCCTGGGGCCTCTGGGACAAAATCCGCAGCCTGGGAAGAACCTGGGGAGAAAAGCTTTCTACCAGCCGGGAGACCACCGAGTCCCCCCCGGCGCCGACCTCCCGGCGCCTCTGGTGGGGGGTGGGTCTGGGCGGCATGTTGCTGGTCCTGGTCATCCTGGTAATCCAGTTACAGCAGCCTGTCAAACCGCCAACGGAGCCCCCGCCGCTAACCGGCGCCACTGCCACTCTCAGCCCCCCGGCTGCGCCCGGCGCCAGCGTCCAGCCCGGTTCCAAGGCCATCCCCCCTCTGGTGGAATCGGCTGAGCCGGGAAACCAGGGGGAACCGCTTCCCGTGGCGAAGCCTGCAGAGCCACCCGGCCACAGACCCTCGGCGACCCTGGCCTCCCCACCCGCCGCCGCGCCTCCGCCGCCGGCGAAACATACCCTGAAGAAAGAAAGGTACCTGGTGTTGGTCAGCACTTTTTCCCGCATGGACCAGGCCCAAGCTTTGTCCCGGCGCCTGCAGGGCAAAAAATACCGGACCCGGATCATTAAAATTAAAGTGAAGGGCAAACCTCGATACGTAGTGCGTCTGGGGCCCTTCACCGAGAAAAAGACGGCGGAAGCTAACCTCAAACGTCTCCAGACCCGGGAACATCTCCAACCCCGTCTGATCGTCCTGAAAGCGAAAGCTGCTCCGGCCACCACGGCCCGCAAGGTGAGAAGATGAGCGCGCCGGTCCTGACTACTGCCTTAACCGGCCTGGGGTCCCGTCATCAGGGTAAAGTGCGGGACATTTACGACCTGGGGGACCGCCTGTTGCTGGTGGCCACTGACCGCATCTCCGCCTTCGACGTGGTGATGGCTGAACCCATCCCGGATAAAGGCCGCATCCTCACCGGCCTGTCCGCCTTCTGGTTCCGGCACCTGGCGGACGTGGTTCCCAACCACCTGATTTCCCTGGAC
>JAQTXE010000346.1 GCA_028688935.1 Syntrophales bacterium | reverse complement strand
CGACCCTCTCCCCCGGCGGGGGGAGAGGGAATAAGAGGAAAGAACTTTTGGCAAATGCTACAAGATATTTTAATACGTTCGCCTAATTCATCCGATAAACTTAACAATCGCCAAGCAAAGAAAGGTCATCCATGGACGAGGAAAAACCCCGGGAAATTCTATCCCGGCCCAAGGAAGTGCTCTATGCCTTCTGGCTGACCATCGCCTCTCTGGCTGTGGGTATCTTGGCTCTCCCTTTAAGCTCAGAGGTAGTGCGCTCTCAGATACTGGCCTTCACCATCATCGGCTTGGTTTTTAGCTTGGCATTCACCCTGTTTATCTTTTTTATGATTCTTAAGGGTAGAAATTGGGCCCGGATGCTTTACATGATTTTATTTATCAGCGGCGCCCCCTTTGCCTTCCCCGCGATTATAGTCGCTTTTCAAAAGACCCCCGTCCTCGCGGTCATCCGTCTGCTGCAATTATTTATGCAGATGATGGCCGTAGTCTTGCTCTTACAAAAGACTACCCGGAACTGGTTTGCCAGGCTCAAGTTGCAGAAATTAATGAACTATCAGCTAACTTAAGAAATTATTCCCCGAAGACTATCCCCCTCCCTAACTGCAAGTTGGAAAAGGAGGGCGGTTCAACCAGCCGATTCGGAAGAACGGTTCGGTCTAATAAAGCTAAAGAGGAACCGCCATGAATCCGTCATACCAGATTGTAAACGTCCAAGACAGCCGGGGTTATGCCCAATACTGAAGTTGAGATAATGGCGGTATCGGCTCCAGCCTGTACCAGCCGGGCCTCCTTGAGTCTTCCCACCACTCTGTAGCCGGCAATGCCGGTTTTTACCTGAAAGATCAGATTCCCCAAATAAATAGCAACCACCCGGCCGGAGCAGCTACTCCCGGTGGGACAGCTCCGGTTACTATTGGCAATCCTGCCGCAAGGCCACCAGCTCCCCGGCCATGTCCCAGGCCTGCGCCTTGATGTCCTTGAGCAGACCCATGATAACGGATTGTATCCCGGTCCAGGGGAATGACCTAAAGAATTGGTGGCCCGGGGAGCCTTGAGTCCCCGGCCGATCTTCGGCATTGATCAGGATGTCCCGGTTAGAACTTTAGTCCAAAATCGAAGATCAGGAAACATTTTTTTGGACTATATGATTTATTAATCATATTAAATAGATATCCAAAAACCAGTTTTATGTTTAAGACTGTGGAACCTGAAAAGCAAACAATTTATGTTGTAATAATAATGACTTATGCGTGGCATTTTTTTTGCCGACTACACCATTACAGCCTCATCTTATTGATATTATTGCTAAAAGGTGGAGCATCATGAAACTGGTCAGATTGATTTTTGTCCCGCTTCTCTTCATCTGTTTATTGTACCCGACATCAGTCTTTGCAGGCAAATCGGGCTGCAAAAAAAGCTGTGTTTCCTTTCGGGTAGCTGGGTTCGTCAGGTACTGTGGCGGCATCCCCGATTCTTGCGCAAGAGTGGGGGTGGCTGGTCCCGGGCTGGTGAAAAACACCAAAGCCAACTTTATCGGCTTTTTTGTTATTAAAAACCAACTCATTTGCTGCCCTAAGAAAGCCGTCTTTTACACCTGGGAAGGCAGCGTTTTTGCGAGGAGCACACTTTTCAAAGGGGCGACTGCTTATGATAAGCTCAGTTTTATTATTGCCTGCTGCAAGCCGACGCCCCAAAGTTTGTATGTGACGCTTCGTACCCGATGACGTCATTCTTCGATTGACCATGAACTGACCTGCGATTCTTTGTTTCTGATATCTTGCAGCTTGATGAAAATGGCGCCACGGGCCAAAAAACCGTGCCTCTCCCTTTTATTTCTCGCCCAATTTTTCCCAGGCCAGCTTGGCCGCGCCGATCAGCCCGGCGTCGTCCCCCAGTTTGGCGGGAACCACGCTCAAGGCCTCCCGGGGAAATAAGGTGAGACGCCGGTAGAGTTCTTTCTGCAGATAAGGCTCAAAGACGTCCCAGGCCCGGGCGAAGCCGCCGCCGATGACCACCCGGGAGAGCCCCAAAAGATGCACCGCCCCGGCGATGGCCTGTCCCAGGCTGCGCCCCACCCTCTCAAAAGCCTCGAGGGCCAGGGGGTCCCGCTGCAGGGCCGCCACCACCAGGGTCTCCCCCTGGAGGGCATCGGGGTCCGCTTCGTACAATTCCCGGAGCCAGGACCCGGCGCCCTTGTCCAGTTGCTCCTTCACCCAGGTCACGGCCCAAAACCCCGAAGCCATGGTTTCCAAACATCCCCGGTTGCCGCAGTGGCACTTCCGGCCTTCCGGGTCCACGGTCATATGGCCGATTTCCCCGGAGGTGCCCGCGGTCCCCGACCACAGCCGTCCGTCAAGAATCAAGCCGCCCCCGACGCCGGTGCCCAGGGTGATCCCCAACATCTGGGGGTGTCCTTTCCCCGCACCCCGCCAGTATTCTCCCAGGGCAAAGAGGTTGGCGTCGTTTTCCAGCCATAAGGGCCAGGGAGTTTGGGGCTGGAGGCGGGAAACCAATGGACAATTATTCAGCACCGGAATATTGGGGGAAAAATCCACCCGGCCTTCCTGGGGCAGCACCCGTCCCGCCACTCCCAGGCCCATCCCTCTAATCTCGGCCCCCAGTTCCGCGGCTTTTTCCTGGCAGATGGCCAGGTCCGCGGCCAGGGTGGCCAACAGGGCCTCCTGGTCCGGCATGGTGGCCGTGGCCCAGGCCCAGCGGGCCAGGATCTGACCATGACAGTTCACCAGGGCCAGGCGGGTGTTGGTGCCCCCCATGTCCAGGGCAACGACTAGCGGGTCTTTATTCATAAATATTGAAAATTCAAGGTTCTAATTTGCGCCTTAATCTAAGGCTGCCCTTTATCGCGTTGGCAAATCAGGAACAATGCTCGCCAAATCCGCCTTGCTGATCACCCCGGCCCGCACCAGCCGGGGTGGCGAAACAGTCACGTCCACCACTGTGGAAGCCAACCCCCCGGGACAGGGCCCGGCATCCAGGATCAGGTCCACGTCATGGCCGAATTCCCGGGCCACCTCCGCCGCCCGGGTAAGGGGCTCATTGCCGGCGCGGTTGGCGCTGGTGCCGGTCACGGGAGAACCCAGGTCTGCCAGCCAGCGGCAGACCGCAGGCTGCCGGGGTTGGCGCACGCCCACGGTGCCGGTGCCAGCGGTCACCAGGTCCGGCAAATCTCCCTTAGCCGGCAGAATCAAGGTCAAGGGTCCGGGCCAGAACCGGGCCATAAGCCGTAGCGCCACCTCCGGGATTCCTAAGGCCACTTGCCGGGCCATATTAGCATCAGCTACCAGGAGCAGCACCGGCTTATCTTCGGCGCGGCCCTTGAGGGCAAAGAGACGTTGCAAAGCCCCGGTCTGGTAAGGGTCGGCGGCCAAAGCATAAAAAGTCTCGGTGGGCAGCGCCAGGATGCCGCCGCCGGCCAGCAGACGCCGGCTTTCCTGCAACCAGGCGTCCGCCTCTTCTTCCCGCCACTCCCAGATGCGGCCCATATTGCATCATACCTTTACCACCCTTTTCTGACAATACTTGACGGCCATTTCCGGGCAGGTATATT
>JAQTXE010000345.1 GCA_028688935.1 Syntrophales bacterium | reverse complement strand
GCATGCTTCTGGCCTTGTGGGCAATATTATGGGCGCCGCTGCCGTTGCGGTTTTCGATGGCCATGGTTAGTAATTCTTCGGTGGTGAGATAGGGTTTGGCGCGGCTTTTCCGGACTATAGCCCGGACCGGAGCCGGTTTGGCGGGCCGGGCGGCAACCGGGGGAACGGCTGGGGCTGGGGCCGCCGGCGTTGACGCTTGCGGCTTCTTGCCCCCGACGCTTGCGGCAATCTTTTCAGCAGTGAGGATGGGTTTTTCGGCCACAGGGAGAGGGCCTAGCAGATCCTTGCCCAGGACGACCCGGACGTCCGCTTTCCGGTGGATTTTTTCGCCAATCTCCAGACGGGATTGGGGAAAAAACTTGGCGTTCAATTCCCGGGCCAGTTTTTCCGCCTCCGGGCGATAATAGATCACTGTCCGGTCCACGCCGAAATCCCTGAAATTACCGATGGCCACCACCTTGAAGCCATCCTTTTTGAGCTTGGTCCGGGTCTGGCGCGCCAAATTCTTGGCGCCGCTGCCATTGTCGATTTCTACCCCGCTTGGGGCCGGCTTTTCAGGTTTTGCTCTCTCCGGTGCGGCCACCGCGCTTAACTTGATCTTCCCGGGTTTGGACGGAGGCGGCGGAGTGGCAGCCGGAGCGGGTTTTTTGCCAGTGCCGGCGGTCTGTTTGGGACGCGGCGGAGGAGAGGGCTTTGTCTTAGGGGCCGCGGCCAGAACCAGAGACGCCGGCTTTTTCTGAGGCGCAGCCGGGGGTGAATACGCCAGAGGTTGAGGAGCACGGGGCTGTTTCTGCCTTTGCGCGGTGGCGGCTGACTTCTTCGGCTGCGGGGCCGCGGTCACCGGGGTTGGCTTCTTTTCGGGAGAGATGGCCGCGGGCGCGGGCTTGGCCGCCATTTTTACGGGTTCCCGGATCTTGGCCGGCGGCGTTACCGGGGCCTCAGGTTGGGATGTAGCAGGTCTGGGCTGAGCCACTTGGGGCGAGGCCGCAGCTTGATCCACCGGCGGTGAGGTTTTGCTCTCAGGCAAGGAAGTGGCGGCTGCCGGGGCCGCTTCCGGGAGTTGGGCGTAATGGGGGATATCCTCGACACCCAAGGCCACCATTACCTGCTGAATTTTCTTCTGGGCCGCGATTTTGCCCTCCGCTTCCTCCCAGAGGCGGCGGGCCTCCTCGGTGCGGCCGCGGCGGCAGAGGAGCAACCCCAGATTATTACGGGCCATAAGGTTTTGAGGATTCCGGTTTAAGGCCTGGCGAAAGCAGGATTCGGCCTTATCCCATTGGCCTGCCAGATAATAGGAGAAGCAGAGGTTGTTATTCAAGGCCTGGTTGGAGACGTCCAGGTTAAGGGCCTGCTGATAGAGATTCTGGGCCCGGTTGAATTCTCCCATTTCGTCGCAGGCCAGGGCCAGGGAATTCAGGACCTTGATATTACGGGGGTCCTGCTGGTAAGCGGCTTCCAATTCCCGCATGGCCATCTCCGGCCGCCCCATCAACTTAAGATAATGGGCGTTGCGCAGCAGCCGCTTGGTATCTCCCGCGGGTGGCCGGATGCCCGCCAGGAAGAGGCCCTCGGCATTGGGAGGAAACTGGCTGTAATCGGAAGAGTTGCGGCTACAGCCGGCGCTCCACAGCATCATGGCGCTTAAAATCCCGAGGCCCAAAATGGCGACGGCGGCGTGTACCTTGGCGGTTATCCCAGTCTTCTGTTTAGCCACTGCTTTATCCTCCGTAATCATGCCCCGCTGCTGGTCGGCAGCCCGGGAAGCGCTGCAGGGAAAGCCGACCCGGTATCGGTGTTTCGGATATCTGGATCATACCCGTCTGTCTAGCAGTGTACCCGCTAAACTTGTTACCCAGATAAACTCATATGCCCTTTGCCCCCCTAACAGGGAAAGAAGATTTTCCTTGCCTCTATTGGCCGGAGGCTTGGGGGGATATTATCAGGGTGCCGGTCTTTTCCTTTTTGGGTGCAAAAGTCTGGTCGTAGCGCTCCTGGGTATTTATTGCGGCTGTGGGGCTCATGCCCACCGGGGGAGTGGGATCCACCGCATTCGGGTGGGTGACCATCATTTCCAGCCGACTGTTAATCACGGAGCGTCCGTAGTCCGCTTCCAGTCTCCGGGGTACGCCATCGCCGCGGGCACAGCCGCTGAACCACAGGAGAGCCATCCCCAAGAGAAAGCCGGTCATCATCTGGAAAAGTTGTCTTTGCCGTCCTGAGAGCTGTCGTTTCATTTCTTTTCCCCAAGTTATTGCAGCGACTTTTGCCCGAAACCTTCGGGTAATTTGACGGCGGGCGCCGGGGTGGCGGCATTCTTTTTGCCGCGTCCTTCCAAGGCCCCCAGGAGATAAGCCTCGTAGTCAGTGGGTTCCACATATTTATCGGTGGGGAGCCGAATCGCGGTGGTAGTCATAGGTTTGACCAGCCGCGGGGTGGCCAGAACCACCAGTTCGGTCTCATTTTTCTGGTATTGGGTGGACCTAAAGAGGGACCCCAGGATAGGAATGTCACCTAACACGGGGAATTTGTTGATGGTGTTGCGGTGGTTATCCGACAACAACCCGGCCAGGGCAAAGGTTTGGCCGTCCTTGAGTTCCACATGGGTGGTGACCGTCCTCATTCGCAATCCCGGTACCACCAGGCTGGCGAGAACTACGGGCGCGGTGGTGAAATCCAGTTCCGAGACCTCCGGCGTGACCTGAATGGATAACTTGCCCCCATCCAGCACGGTGGGAATAAATTCCAAGGCCACCCCGAACTTTTTAAACTGGATGGTAACGTTGCCGAAATCCTGGGGGACCGGGACGGGAAATTCGCCGCCGGCCAGGAAACTGGCCTTCTGGCCGCTGGTGGTCACCAGGTTGGGTTCTGCTAAAATCCTGCCCAATCCCTGGGTCTTCAGGATGTCGAAAAACATGGTCCACAGGACTCCCCCGCCCGTAAACCCGCCGAGGGCGGTGACGGCAGTGCCGATGCCCTGGGTCCAGCCGGTGGTCAGTGTGCCCACGGGGGGGATGGTGGTGGGAATCACCCCGATGAGCCGCTGGAGGTCGGTGACGCTGGTGAGGGCGCCGATCTGGCTGATGCCGAAATTACCCCTGGGGCTGATGCCGCTGATATTCACCCCCATGCGCCGGGCCACGTCCCGCTGGATCTCGGCGACGCGCACCTCCAACATTACCTGCTGCACTCCCCCCACATGCATGAGATTGATCACCCGGCCCTTATCCTGGCCGCCTGAAGCTGCCTTGGTGCCCCCGCCGCCACCGCCGGTACCCCCAGTGGTGGTCGTCATACTGATCTTGCTGGCCTTGGGATCTTCCACCGCGCCGCCCCCGCCTGACTTGATCCCCAGAAAGGCTTCGGCTACGGAGATGGCAGTCTGCATGGCCGAGGGGCTGGAGACCTCACCGGAGCGCACCACGGAGATACCCGTGGTCTCCAGCCCGATTTTTTCTTTGGGCAGAATCTTGTGGAGCATTTCTTTCAGGAGAGTAACATCCAGTTCCACGTGCACCGAAGTGGAAGTGATGCGCTTGTGGCCCCAGATGGTGATATTGGTGACTCCGGG
>JAQTXE010000080.1 GCA_028688935.1 Syntrophales bacterium | reverse complement strand
TTCTTTGTGTGCTTTTTCTCTAAGGAAATACAGGTGGGCCAATCGGTTGGCATATTGGTAGAAGCCATATTTCCAATCAACACTGCGGTCTTGGCAATTTAACCATCGCTGAGTTGCGGTTAGGCTTTCAGAAATGATCTTTAAGGATTCTTCATCTTTGGCGGCGCAGAAGGAAACCAGTTCCGGCACATTAGCTTTGGCCTCGATTAGAATATAAGCCTTCCCATCTGATGTTATCCCTAGGGCATCCCATTGAGGCCCTTTTTTCGGCCAAAATTGGATCAACTCTTCGATTAATTCTTGAAGATTGATTCTCTTAAGAAAGGCATTGTCCCGATATTCAGCGAACTCGTCTTGTTCCAAAGGGGATGTCCAGCGAACTTCTCGCATGGATAAGTGAGTAATTTTTTGTTCAATACGGGCATTAAGTAACTCAGGACAACCGTTAATGAGAAGCTGAATCCATTTCTGGCTGCCTCGATCTGCTCTTTTTTGCGGAACTCGCATTTTTAATCCAGCTTAAGGATATTCAATCTTTTCCAGTTGAGCAATCAGCGGCGGCAAATCATCTGTCAGGATTTTCCAGAGAATGTCCAGATTTATTGTATCATATCCATGAATCAGCCGATGCCGAAGACTGACAATTTGAGACCAGGGAATGTCAGGATTTTTCTGTCTGGTGGCGGTGGTCACCCTGTTAGCCGCCTCCCCGAGGACTTCCAAGAGCCGGATCAATGCTAAACATATAACCCGGTTGGTATCGAGATCGGAGCGAGATTTTCCCTGAATTAGCTCTACTGCCTCCTTAGCACTATCCTTCATGTGCCGCAGACGGACGAGATCATCCTTCGCCATACTGTACCACTGCCTCTTGCAAAACTTTATCCCGGAAATAACGGCTTAAACATTGGGGGGTATTGAGATCGACTTTCCTGCCCAGAATCGCTGATAACTCATCTTCCATGGCGAAAAATGCTAAACCGGGGATGTGATCAGGTTCGAATTCGACCAGAACATCGATATCGCTATCAGCACGAAAATCAGGACCCAGGACCGACCCAAAGACCGCCAATTTTTTAATATGATATCTTCGGCAAAATTCGGCAATCTTATCTTTGGGAAAGGGAACCTGAACCTTCGACTTTTTGCTGGCCTTTTTCATATGTGCACTTTAATGCCAATTGGTACGGACAATTCCTAGGCCTCCACCCGGTGGTTCAAGGCCTCTTTCAAGGTCTGCTGGTCGGTGTACTTGATGTCGCCGCCCATGGGCAGGCCGTAGGCGATGCGGCTCACCTTCACGCCCAGGGGTTTCAACTCCTGGCCCAGATAGGTGGTGGTGGCCTCGCCCTCCATACTGGGGTTGAGGGCCAGGATGACTTCCTGGATGCCTTCGGCCTTGACCCGCTCCAGGAGTTCCCGGATGCGCAAATCCTCCGGCCCCACCCCTTCCAGGGGAGAAAGAAGCCCGCCCAGGACGTGGTATTGGCCTTTAAACCAGCCCACTTTCTCCAGGGCCAAGAGGTCCCCGGGGTCGGCCACCACCAGGAGCTGGGCGGTGCGGCGCTCGGGGTCGGCGCACAAAGGGCAGAGTTCCGCGTCCGCAAAGGCATAACAGCGCCGGCAGAGACGAATCTTTTCCTTTAATTCCAATAAAGCGTGGGCCAGTTCCCCCACTTCCCCCTTAGGGGCCCGGAGAAGGTACATGGCCATGCGGGCCGCGGTCTTCTCGCCCACCCCCGGCCATTTGGAGAGCGCGGCGATGACGCGGCGCAGGGCCGCGGGATATGCACCTTTGGACATCGATTTTCCTTAAATATTAAAGATAATGGGTAAGCCGAAATTCGGGGCGCTTAAAATTCAAAGGAATTGGTGGGCAGTGCCCACCCTACATTTCTGACTCCTGGCCCCTGACCCCTGCCTTTAAAACATCCCCGGTATCTGCAATCCCCCGGTTAACTTAGCCATCTCCTGGGCCATCATTTCCCGGGCCCGGTTCAGGGCCTCGTTCACCGCGGCCATGATCAGGTCCTGGAGCATGTCCACGTCGTCGGGGGTGGCCACTTCCGGGTCGATGCGCAGGCTCACCAGTTCCAGGCGGCCGTTGGCCACGGCCTCCACCATGCCGCCGCCGGCCTGGGCGGTCACCGTGCGGTTGCCCACCTCCGCCTGCATTTCCGCCATCTTGGCTTGTAGTTTCTGGGCCTGTTTCATCAGACCCGACAGGTTTTTCACTGAGGTTCCTCCTTCCCGGCGGGGCCGACCCACTGGCCCCCGAAAATCTCCAAGGCTTGCTGCTTGAGGGTCTCCAGGTCCACCGGCTTTTTCGGAGCAGCCGGGCTTTTTCCGGCCCGCTTTTTCTCCCGGGCCTTAATTTCCAAGGAATATTGGGGACCGAAGAAGCTTTTGGCCAACTCCTGCAGCCGCGTTTCATGGCTGGAATCGACGCCGTTCCAGGTGCCCCCGGCCTCCACCTGCAGGCGGTGGTCGGTCATCCCCGACAGGCGGCATTTTGAAATCTTACCGAACAAGGGCGCGTCGGCATTCTCCTGGACAAAATGCAAGAATTGCTGCCACTTGGCTTCCAGGTCCGATTCAGCGCCGGAGACTGGCGGGGCTGCGGGGGCCATCGCCGGGGCGGCTCCGGACGGCGCCGGGGGTTCCGGGGCCGGGGCTACCGGCGCAGCGGCGGGAGGCGCCACGGCATCCTTCGGAGCCTTGGAAACTTTCCTGCGTGCCCCTCCCGGACCCAGACGCTTTTCCAGGTCTTCCAGCCGGGCCACCCAGGCACTCACCGGCAGCACCGGCTCCAGGTGGATCAGCCGGAGGAGCAGCACTTCCAAGGCCAATCTGGGCTGGGGCGCCCGTTTTAATTCTTCTTCTCCCTGCAAGAGAACGCTGAGTAAATTTTGCAGGTGGGCCGGGTGCGCCTGGCGGGCCAACTGCGCGATCTCCTCCCACTCCTGGTCGGCCACCGCCACCAGGTGCCGGGCCTCGGGGTGGAGGCCGGCCAGGAGCAGGTGCCGGGCGTACCAGACCAGGTCCTGATAAAAGCGCTGCAAATCGTGGCCCTGATTATAAAGGTCATCGATCAATTCCAGGAGTTCCGGGCCCTGGCGCTGGATAATGGCCTGCAAAGCTTTTAAGAGCGAACCCCGCTCTGTGACCCCCAGGATACGGGCGATCTCGGCCACGGAGATGGTTTCGCCGCCGAAGGTCACCACCTGGTCCAGGAACCCCTGGGCGTCCCTCAGGCCCCCTTCCGCCTCCCGGGCGATCAAAGACAGGCCCTCGGGGTCGATCTGCCAGCCTTCCTGGGCGGCCAGTTTTTCCAGATGGGCTTGGATCAGGGAAGTGGCGATGCGCCGGAAATCATAGCGTTGGCAGCGGGAGAGGATGGTGGCCGGGACCTTGTGGGGCTCGGTGGTGGCCAGGACGAAGACCGCGTGGGCCGGAGGCTCCTCCAGGGTCTTCAACAGGGCGTTGAAGGCCTCCTTGGTGAGCATGTGCACTTCGTCGATAATATAGACCTTATATTGACCGTGGGTGGGCAGATACTTGATCTTCTCCCTAAGGTCCCGGACCTCATCAATCCCCCGGTTGGAGGCGCCGTCGATTTCCAGGACATCCATGGAGGACCCAAGGGTGATCTCCCGGCAGGCCACGCATTGATTGCAAGGGTGGGGCGTGGGCCCTTCCTGGCAGTTCAGGGCCTTGGCCAGGATGCGGGCCACCGAGGTCTTCCCTACTCCGCGAGGACCGCTGAATAAAAAAGCGTGGGCGATGCGGCCCTGGGAGATGGCGTTTTGCAGGGTGCGGGTGATGGGCTCCTGGCCCACCACTTCCTCAAAATTCTGGGGACGCCATTTGCGGGCTAGTACCTGGTAGGTCATTGGAGTTTACTGTTTACTGTTTTCTGTTTTCTGTTAAGCAGCCGAAATGCTTCAAAATATCTTAAGCCTACAACCACGCTACAATTTAGGAAAAAATGGCTTTTGGGAGTTATCTTTTACCGAAAACAGAAAACCGAAAACCGTCTTCAAAATGGCGGAGAGAGAGGGATTCGAACCCTCGGAGCACTTATTAGGCGCTCACACGATTTCCAATCGTGCCCCTTCAGCCTCTCGGGCATCTCTCCGCGGGGATGATGATGGTTGTTCTTACTCGTTTCTAAGCTCCGCTGAGGAACCTTTTATTATATACCCAGTTTTAGACTGTTTAACCAGCAAATTCACCAAACACCAAAATGGCGGGCCAGGCCCGCCCCGAATCCGAACGGCGGGCGAGACGCCCGCCCTACGCTCCTGCCCCTCACCCCTGCTTCTCCGGCTTGGGCACCAGGACCTCGTAGTCCTTCTTCTTCTCTTCCGGGAGTTCGTTATATTCTTCTTCAGTTATGATGCAATCGAGCGGCAGAGAACTCATATCCTCCCGGTAGGTATTCGACTCCCCCAGGTATATTTCGCAATTTTTATTGATGTACGTGAGTCCCATGCGGACCTCCGGCTGTTTGCGTTCTTTTTAACTGACCACTGGCTACTGGCCACTGACCACTTTTATTCATGGCGGAGGGGGTGGGATTCGAACCCACGTGGGAGTGATTAGCCCCCAAGTCGATTTCGAGTCGACCCCGTTACGGCCTCTTCGGTACCCCTCCTTAAAGACGGTTTTCGGTTTTCGGCAGAGGGGGGTTCCATGTCCCTCAAATAGAGAGGCATTTGCTACCCCTGGACGTTCATCTCCGGGCTTTAAAGAATTCTTGCAACAGCTCCCGGCACTCCGCTTCCCGGATGCCGCCCGTCACCTTTAAGTGGTGATTCAATCTGGGGTCTTCCGGGAGGCGAAAGAGGGAGACGCAGGCTCCCCCCTTGGGGTCGGGAGCGCCAAAGACCAGGCGCCTCACCCGGGCCTGAAGCAAGGCCCCCAAGCACATAATACAAGGTTCGATGGTAACATAAACCGTGGTCCCCGGCAATCGGTAATTCCCCACCAGCGCCGCGGCGGCTCTAAGCGCCAGGACCTCGGCGTGGGCCGTGGGGTCGCTCAAGCCGATGGGCCGGTTACAGGCCCGGGCCAGAATGGCGCCGTCCTCCCCCACCAGGACCGCACCCACGGGCACCTCGCCCGCAGCCAGCCCCTCCCGGGCCTGGCACAAGGCTTCTTCCATATAAAAAATATCGTCGGGCATCAGGGCAGGCTAAGATCTCTTGGCAAACAAGATGAGTACAATCAGCACGCTCAATAACGTCAGGGAAGTTATCAGGGAAATCCTGGTGGCCCGCTTGGCGATATTTTCCTCCCACCAGGTGGTGGGCCGGACCCCCTGGACCCAGAAAGTGGCCACTGCCGCCAGATTGACGCAAATAATATTGGTCACGGAGAGCCACAAGGCGTCCAGGGCCAGGATAAAATGACCGGCCCCCAGCATCAGACCCGTGGTCACCAGGGGGGGAACCAGGGCCACGGCCACCATCACGCCGATGAGGGCCGCGGGCGCGCCCGCGGTAAAGGCCAGGGTGCCGGCGATGCCCGCGGACAGGGCCAGAACCACATCCATCATTTCCACTCTGGTTCTGGAGGCGATCTGTTGACCGGAGGGGTCCAGGGGCAGCAGCAAGCCCAGAATCACCGCCAGAAGCACGGTGACCAACAGCCCGGCGGCGTTGGCCTTTAAAGAACTCCTGACCAGGTCGGTGTCTCCCAGGGTGGCGCCCAGGGCCAGGGCGATGTTGGGACCCAGCAGAGGGGCAATAACCATGGCGCCGATGACCACCGCCACGTTGTTGTTGATCAGGCCGATGGCGGCCACCACCGTGGAGAGGACCACCATGGCGAAATAGGCCAGGGTAGGTTTGCTGGTGTCCGTGATCTGGGTATAGAGTTCCTCCCGGCTGACCCGGGCGGCCCGCTTCTCTTTTTCTTCTTTAGAAGGGGGGGGCTTTTCTTCGTCGATCTCCTGGCGGGGCAAGGAAGCCGCCACTGTCAGCAAAATCAGGCGGAAGCCTTCCATCTGGGAGTAGTTCTTATCCAGAAGATCAATGAGGGGCTCGGATTCCTCCACGGAGACGAGAATTTTGATGAGGGTATGATTTTCCGAAAGGGTGTTGTACCAGACGTCGATTACTTTCTGTTCTGCCAACAATTGCCGGACTTCATCGACGCTGGCTTCGGGCAGCACCATTTCAATGAGACGCTGCGGCACGTTGCTCCCCTTCGCGCTTCCCGCTTAAGACCTTACCCGCAATCAGCCGGCCCCAGCGATCCTTTTGCCCGCGTAAGGCGGAGGCTCAGGGCCAAGACAAGTCAGCCCTGGCGGGTCCCCGGCCCTCGCACCAACGCCAAGGCCCGGGTTTCATAGCCGCGCAGCAACTCCAGGGCCCGTTCCTGCTTGTCCGACAGGTCCCGGCATTTCGCCTGACGTTCGGCCGGGAGACCGTTGCCCAGCATCCCCTCCAAGGTTTCCCGCTGCTGCTGGTGATCCCGGATCAGCAGGCGCAGCCGCAGGATCAACATTTGGGCCAGGAGGGGATCATCGGTCCACTGCAGGTAATTCAAGGCCCCGGGAAAGTCGTCTTCCTCCAGGGCCTCCAGGACCAGGTGGCGGTAGTAGCTCCCGGGGAGCCAGCCCGCGTCGGCCACCGGCCCGGCGAGAAGACTCCGCCCGGCCCGCACCAAAAGGCCAAGACCCAGCATCTTTAAGCCTTTTGGGCCTGGATGCCCGCGTCCACCATGTTGTTCAGGATTTCTTTAAGTTCCGGCAGGTCCTGGGTGAGTTCCTCGATGCGGGCCTTCACCTGGCGGTAATCGTCGTCCTGGCCGTTTTTCGTCCGCTCCAGGGTGTCTTTCAGCGCCTCGGCCAGACGCCGGTCCAGACGCCAGAGGCCCACGGACGCACCCAGCAATTCCAGTAAACCCGTGGTGACGTGGTGGCCGGTGACTTCCTGGATGGCCACCTCCGCCACCCAACCGGCCATGCCCCCCGCCAGGGCGCCGGTAAGGGAAAGCTCTTTTCTAGCCATAAATCCTCCTCATGGTTTCTGGCAGACACATATTATCAGACTTTCACCTTTTCAGTTAAGCCTGGGGCTTGGTCGTTAATTTTATTGGGTAAGTTACCCTCTTTCAACTTCTGAGCCAGGCGCTCCGTTTCGGAAAGCATGCGGCCGATGTGCCGGTCTTTCTCCGCCAGGCGGCGTTTCAAAGTGCGGTTTTCGGATCTAAGCCTGGAGGTTTCGGATTTACCCAGCCAGCCCCGCAGTTTGATGACCGCCAGGGTTAAGCCCACCCCCAGGATGGCTCCCAGAGATAACCCCAGAAAGAAATCCAGTGGCTTGATCTCCATTTTAAAGACGGTTTTCGGTTTTCTGTTTTCAGTAAAAGCTTTATGCCAAAACGTGCTTAAAATATTAGCATTCGCTGCGTCCTCTGTCAATTTCGCTGCGCCGCCGGAAAGTCCCTTGTCATCCCCCGGCTCTCGTGCCAAAATGGAGGTTCAATTAATGTCGAGGAGACCCCTATGAGCGACATCAAGGCCATGTACCGCACGGTGATGGCGGACCATTTCCCCCCGGAAATGACCATCACTTTCGGCGACCAGAAGCTTACCTACCGCAAACGCACCTGGAAATTGCCCGACTCCAAAGGCGAAGTCATCGAGATGGGCCTGAGATACGGGGAAAACCCCGGCCAGGAAGCGGCCCTCTATGAGTTGGTGGGCGGCCATCTCACCCTGGGAGACTGCCGTTTCCTGGAGCCGGGCTACGCCTTGACCAGCGCCATTGACGAAGCAGCCATGGTCCAGGCCGGCAAGCACCCCGGCAAGACCAACCTGACGGACGTGGACAACGGCCTGAATATCATCAAGTTCCTCCAGAAAAAGCCGGCGGTGGTGATCCTGAAACACAACAACCCCTGCGGCGCGGCCTGGGCCGACAACCTGGCCGCGGCCTACGACATGGCCAACATGGCCGACCGCATCGCCGCGTTCGGGGGCGCCGCGGTCTTTAACCGGCCCCTGGATAAAACCACCGCGGAACTGGTCTCCCAGAACTACCTGGAGGTGGTGGCCGCGCCGGATTTTGAAGCTGGCTCCCTGGACATTTTAAAGAAGGCCAAGGACCTGCGCATCATCCGCATCGCCCGCTTCGACCGGCTGCAGCATCTGGTGCACAACCGCTTCGTGGAATTCAAAAGCCTCTGCGACGGCGGACTTATTGTGCAGCAGTCACCCCTCAACGCCATTTTGAAAAAAGAGGATTTCAAACCCGCAGTCGCCACCTACCAGGGCAAAGAATACCGCTGCCGCCGGGAACCCAGCGAGCGGGAATACGAAGACTTGCTCTTCGGCTGGTGGGTGGAACAGGGCGTGACTTCCAACTCCGTCCTCTATGTCAAAGACGGGGTCACCGTGGGCATCGGCACCGGGGAACAGGACCGGGTGGGGGTGGCGGAAATCGCCATTTATAAGGCTTATACCAAGTACGCCGACGCCCTGTGCTTCAAGCAATTCGGCATGCCTTACAAAAATTTGGAACTGGAGATCCTCCAGGCCAAACGGGACGCGTCCGACAAAGTGGAAATCGACCTCGCCACCCGGGAAGCCAAAGGCGGCCTCATCGGCGCGGCCATGATCTCCGACGCCTTTTTTCCCTTTAGGGACGGGGTGGACGTGGGCATCCGGGAGGGTGTCACCGCCATCGCCCACGCCGGGGGGTCGGTGAGGGACTACGAAGTCATCGAGGCCTGCAACGAAGCGGAGCCCGCGGTGGCTATGGTCTTCACCGGACAGCGGTGTTTTAAGCATTAAACTGTAGGGGCGAACCTTGTGTTCGCCCCGTAAGATTGCGGGCGAACACAAGGTTCGCCCCTACGAAAAAATCTTTATTTGCTGAAGAATTGGTGTCAGCCGTTTTCCTCCAAAAGTCCTAATCCAAGCCATACTCCTGCTGCCGCCATTCTTTCAGGGCAATAACCAAATCATAGGTAAGGCGGTTTTTCGAGCGGATCTGGCCCAGGCTGACTTCCGGTTTGTTGTCGCCGTGGAAATCGGAGCCGCCGGTGACCAGCAGGCCCAGCTCCCGGGCCAGCTTCAGGTACAGGGCCTCCTGCTCCGGGGTATGATCGGCGTAGAAGGTCTCGATACCGGCCAGGCCCAGGGTCTGGAGGTCCCGGAGCAGGTCCCGGAGGGCCATCTCGGAGCCCAACCCCAGGGTGAAGGGGTGGGCCAGGACCGGGACTCCCCCGGCTTCCCGGATCATTCCCAGGGCGTCGGCCGGGGGAAAGCGATACTTGGCCACGTAGGCCTTACCGCCATTCTTAAGATAAATGTCAAAAGCCTGCTGCATGCTGGTGACGTAGCCCGACTCCAACAGGGCCCGGGCGATATGGGGCCGCCCCACCTGGCCGCCGCCGGAGAGCCGCTCCACCTGCTCTATGGTCACGGGGATGCCGAGGGCGTTGAGTTTGGCGACGATCTTGGGGTTCCGTTTTTTCCGGGCCTGCTTCAGCACCGCCAGGCGCTCCGCCAGCCTGCCGCTATGGAAATCGAGGAAATACCCCAGGATGTGCATGGTATCCCCGGAGTGGCGGGTGCTGATCTCCACTCCGGGGATGACCTCCACCCCCAGTTCCTCCCCCGCGGCCAGGGCCTCATCCAGACCGTCAACGGTGTCGTGGTCGGTCAAGGCCATGGCCTTGAGGCCCGCTTCTTTAGCCAGGCGCACCACTTCCGCCGGGCGATAAGAGCCGTCCGAGGCGGTGGAATGGGTGTGGAGGTCGACGTAATCTGTCATGGGCTAGTACTCATATCTGCTCTAAAGGACTGGACGCAGCCGGACCAATAAATCAGGACCTTTTCCGACACCGCGCCCACCAGGTTGATCTTTTCTTCCGGGGTGATGGGGTCAATAAAGAGGTTGTCCAGCAGATAGCTCACCGTCACCGGGCAGGACATGGACATGGGGTCGGCGATATCCTCTTTGAATCTGGCGCCGTACTGGTGAAACCGGTCCCGGCTGAGTTCGTGGAATTTGGCGGCTACCGCCAGAAGCTCGGCTTCATCGTCCATCTGATGATCCCTGACGACTACCTGGTTGACGAAATGGTCCTGCATATCTTCATAAAAAGCGTGGATCACGGCAATAGCCTGCTCTTTGTCAGGTTTGGCCAAAGAATAGGTGTCGGCGATGATATACATGGCAAAGGCCAGGGCCTCGACGATGTCAATGGGGCTGTCGGCAAAGCCCCGGTCCGCCAGCAGCCGGCTGATATCGCTGACCATGCCGAAGGAGAGGGATTTCATGTTCTCCCGGTCTGGTTTGTTTCTCATCGTCATTAATCCGGTTACCTTCTTACCCGTCTATCCTCTTTTTCCCAAGCTTCCTCTGCTGCGAGTTCAAAGTTCAAGGTTCAAAGTTGAGACCTCTGCGAAATGTTTAATTAGATAGACTTTTTGAAATCGCCCTTCCCCTTGAGGGGGGAGGGCCGGGGTGGGGGTGACGTCTTTTGGCCTGATTGCAGGTAGTTGCCCAAGACGCCCCCCTCACCCTAACCCTCTCCCCCCGAGGGGAGAGGGGATAAAATCTTTTGATTTCGACTTTTGGGTGACTTTCGCAGAGGTCTCAAGTTCAAAGCTAAACCTGCCCCCTGACCCCTTGGCTCCTAACCCCTGATTAATTCCACCATCTCCCTCACGGCGCGCTCCAGGCCCACCAGGATAGCCCGGGCCATGATGCTGTGGCCGATGGAGAATTCCTCAAACTCCGGCCGGCCCCGGAAAGGCTTGATATTGGTATAGCCCAAACCGTGGCCGCATTTTACCCTAAGCCCCAGGCTTTTGGCATGGCGGGCCGCGTTTAACAACTCCTCAAAGAGCGCCTGGGCCTCTTTGGCCGACCTGGCCTCCGCATAGGTGCCGGTGTGCAGCTCCACCCACTGGGCCCCCACCTCCACGGCCGCGTCCAACTGCTTAGCCACCGGGTCCACAAAGAGGCTTACCGTCAGGCCCCCTTCTTTGAGCTTGCGGACATAGTCCTTTAAGAAGCCCACAAACCCCGCCACTTCCAGGCCCCCTTCGGTGGTGAGTTCCTGGCGCTTTTCCGGCACCAGGGTCACCAGGTCCGGCTGCACTTCCCGGGCGATTTCCAGCATCTCCGGGGTGGCGGCCATCTCCAGGTTGAGGCGGGTCTTCACGGTCTGCCTCAGCAGCCGCAAGTCCCGGTCCTGGATGTGGCGCCGGTCTTCCCGGAGGTGGACGATGATGCCGTCCGCGCCGGCTAATTCCGCCAGGGCCGCGGCCGTCACCGGGTCGGGCTCGGAGCCCAGACGGGCCTGGCGCAGGGTGGCTATGTGGTCGACGTTGACTTCAAGTTTAGGCACAGGAATCTATCCTCCATTGGGGAGAAGCTGTCGGCTATCAGCGGTCAGCTTTTAAAAATCAACTAAGTGTGACAGTTGCCTCCCGAATAATATGTAGAAAAACGGTTCTTATGCTCTTTAAATATAGAATGATTTTTCGCAGGGGCGAACCTGGTGTTCGCCCCCCAGCGTCCAGGGCGAACACCGGGTTCGCCCCTACGGTTTAGTGCCATTATTTATTTAAGAACTTTGTATTTATTATAGAAAAAAAAGGGTTGTTGATTATTTTTTTAGCTGAAAGCTGATAGCTGACCGCTTCCGGCCCGCCCTCAAATATCCTTTATCCCCGGATGCAGCAATCGCAGTAGCTCCCGGCTCTTCTCCTCCATCAAAGCTTCGCGGGCCGGAGTATCGTGGTCGTAGTCCAGTAGATGTAATATACCGTGAATGAGAAAAAAATCGAAGAGTTCTTCCACCGGCCAGCCGCTTTCCCGGGCCTGGCGGGCGCAGGTCTCCAGGGAAATGACCACTTCCCCGAGCAGTGGGGGCGGGCCTCCGGCCTGGGAAGTGGGGTGGAAGGGAAAAGCGATGACGTTGGTGGGACCCCGGCGGCCGAAGGTCTGGCGGTTAAGAAGGGCCATGGGCCGGTCACTGAGGAGGGTGAGGCTGAGTTCCGCCTTACTCCAGCCCAAGGCGTTTAAGATCTTCCCGGCTTTTTTCCTGATTTTCTCCGGATTTATTGCTACTTTTCTTTGCCGGTTGCTTATCCAGATCGTCATTAGACTTTTTCTTCTCCACGGGCAGGGGGTAATGGATGCGCTGGTGGAAAATACCGCTCAGGATCTTGTTGAAGCTCTTGGCGATGAGGTGCAGGTCCTTGAGGGTAAGTTCGCAGTTATCCAGTTGGCCGTCCGCGAAGACGTTGTTGATGATCTTCTGAACCATGCCCTGGATACGGGCTGGGGTGGGATCGGTCAAGGTCTTGGAGGCGGCCTCCACCTGGTCGGCCAGGAGCACCAGCCCGGCCTCCCGGGTCTGGGGCCGGGGTCCGGGATAACGGTAGTCTTCCGGGTTCACCTGTTGGGTCTGGCCCGCCTGGGTTTTGGCCTTATGGAAGAAGTAGCTGATGAAGCTGCTGCCGTGGTGCTGTTGGATGATATCGACGATGCGGTCCCCCAGCTTATGTTTCCGGGCCAGATCCACACCGTCCTTCACGTGGGAGATGAGGATCAGGGCGCTCATGGAGGGAGCCAGTTTTTCGTGTTTATTTTCCCCGCCCAATTGATTCTCCACAAAGTAGGGCGGCTTCTTCACTTTGCCGATGTCGTGGTAATAAGCTGCGGCCTTGGCAACCAAAGGATTGGCGCCGATGGCTTCGGCCGCGGCCTCCACCATCTGGCCCACCACCAGGGAATGGTGGTAGGTGCCGGGAGCCAGGAGCATCAACTCCCGGAGGATGGGCTGATCCAGATTCAGGACTTCCAAGAGGCGAATATTGCTGGTGTAATGGAATCCGGCCTCGATGATGGGGGTCAGGCCCAAAGCCAGGACCCCGGTGAGGAGGCCGCCGCCCAGGGCAAAGGCCTGGCCGATGAACAGGTCCTGGGCGGTGAAAGGAAATTCCATCAGTTTAAAGACGCTGACCATGGCCAGGTTGACCAGGCTGATGGCTAAACCCGCCTTGATCAAGGCGCTGCGATGGCGGTAATTTTTCACCCCCCAGACCCCTACCAAACCGGCGCTCACCATATAGATGAAAAAGGGAAAGGGTTTTTCCAGGAGGAAGGCGGTGAGGGTGGCGCAGAGAAGGGCCATGCCCACCCCGGTTTCCAGCCCCAGAAAGATGGCGGTGAAGATGGGGGCCAGCCCCAGGGGCAGGAAATAAATCAGATTTTGGCCCACCTCCGGGCTGATGCGGGTGACGGCTTCTCCCAGGATCAAGAAGGCCTTGCTCAACAGCAGGCTGGACAGGACCAATACGGACAGAAAGGCCAAATCCCGGAGCTGCCGGGGAAAATGTTTAAGGGAGGCCCGGCCCACCTGGTAGGTCACGACCAGGAGCAGGTTGAGGCTGAGGAAAATGCCCAAAAAGAGCAGCACCCTGCGGCTTTGGGGATAGACGCGGCTTTGGGCCTGGAGTTTAGCCAGATGCAAAGGAGTCAAGCGCTCTCCTTCCCGGACCAGCATCTCCCCTCTTTTGACCTGAAAATAGGCAGGTTGTAATTCTTTGAGGCGGGCTATCTGCCGTTCCTGGGTCTCGGCGAAATTGGGGGAAACATTAGGAACCAGCAGATATTGGGCCAGATCACACACCAGCCAGCGGTCGGTGGAAGAAAAATCCGCCGCCACTTCCCGGCAGTACTTGGCCACCGGCTTCCGCGTATCCTCCAGGTCCACAAAAGCAAAGGGCGGATGCTCCAGAACCTCCTTCCGGGAGGGCAGGCGCCGCACCAGAATCTCCGTGGGCTCCGGCGTCAACATACTCCGGCTGCTGATTACCCCCTGGCGGAAAAATTGGGCCAGCACCTGGTTGATCAAGTCTTCCAGTTGCGGAGATAATTCGGACCGGGCCAGGAGATGGAAGGTGGAATTGGGGATGGTGACCCCGAGGATCCGGTCAAACTCAGGCTTTTTTTCCAGCAACACTTTATAAATCGCAGGAAACCGGGGATGGGCGGTTTTATTTTTGGCGTTCGGCTTCTCTCCGGCTGCCTTCTGCTGGGAGAGTTCCTGGTAATTGCGCCGCAGGAATTCCAGGGCTTGGCGCAAGCGTTCGTGGGCCTTGGCCGCGGCCTCTTCGTCCAGGTCGAAAACCGGGGGTATCTGGGCCAGCAACTCGCGTTTCCTCTGGGCGGTAATCTCCACGTCCTCCACCAAGAAGGTGCCCAGGGCCTTAATATTTTCCTCGGCAATATCACCTACCTTATATTGGCGTAGCGGCCGCTGGCCCCGGGGAGTGAGGGTAAGGGTGACGGCCAGACTGAGTCCCAGAAGCAGAAGGATTTTTAAGAGTCTCTCATGCCGGCTGACAGAGAGGGACTTGCGGCTCAAAGAGCGGGGCAGCATAGAACTTAAGCGGCCCAGCCCAAAAATGCGCCTGATTTTTTCTTGGGGCTCTTTCTCAGGCATGGCCAGGGTCCCTATCGGCCAAGCCACGGCGGGCGCGGCGGCCTTCATAAGCGCGAATTATATCCTGCACCAAGGGATGGCGCACCACATCCCGCTCGGTGAACTGGACAAAGGCGATGCCCTCGACGTTGGTTAGCAGGTCCCGGGCCTCCACCAACCCGGAGAGCGCGCCCGCAGGAAGATCGATCTGGGTCACGTCCCCGGTGATCACCGCTTTGGCCCCGAACCCCAGGCGGGTCAGAAACATCATCATCTGTTCGGAAGTAGTATTCTGGGCTTCATCCAGGATGACGAAGGAATCGTTCAAGGTGCGGCCCCGCATGAAGGCCAGGGGCGCAACTTCGATCACCCCCCGCTGCACCAGGCGGGAGGCCTTTTCAAAATCCATCATATCATGGAGGGCGTCGTACAGGGGCCGAAGATAGGGGTTGACCTTTTCATAGAGATCGCCGGGCAGGAACCCCAGCTTTTCTCCGGCCTCCACTGCGGGCCGGGCCAAGAC
>JAQTXE010000344.1 GCA_028688935.1 Syntrophales bacterium | reverse complement strand
GCCTCCGGCCTCAGCGGGGATTTGGTGGGGGCCACTCTGGTGTATACGCCTCCCTCCAGCCAGATGGAAAAAGTCTCCAAAACCATCCAGGGGACCCTGAAAGAACAGTTGGAGAAAGAAAACGTCCGCCTCCTGCACACTGCCAGGGGCCTGGTGTTGCGTTTGCCGGATTTCCTCTTGTTCGATTCCGGGGAGGCGAAGATAAGGCCGGAGGCCATGCCCTTATTGAATAAATTGGCCTCGATTTTAAAACAAATCCCCAATCAGATAGTCATAGAAGGGCACACGGACAACCGTCCCATTCATACCCCCCAATTCCCCTCCAACTGGGAACTGTCCACGGCCCGGGCCGCGTCCCTGGTACGCTACCTGGTGGAAGACCAGCATCTGGAGCCCCAGCGCTGCGAGGCGGCAGGCTACGGGGAATACCGGCCCGTGGCCGATAATGGCGAGGATGAGGGCCGCCAGGCCAACCGCCGGGTGGAGCTGATTATCAAGCCTATGGAGAAGTCCATCAAACCCCGGTTAGTGAAGGATCGCTAGCCGGCTGCCTCTTTGCTCTTTCCGGTGAAAATAAGCGGGAAGGTTCACTAAATCAGAAGGCTGGTCGTTCGTCCGGGAAACGGCAGCACCGGCAATCGGCTGCACCTGCCCCACCCAAGAACCATAAAAAGAGCGGAGCAAAGGTTCCCCCCCCATCCTCATCATTACCCACAAATGGAGGGATGGACTAAACCGGACATTAAGGCAATTTCAAGTTGCCGACAGATGAATATCTAATCATGATCCACCTAAAATCTTGACGGCTTTTCCCCCTCCCCCTTCGAGGGGGGAGCGGCTGGGGTGGGGGTGGCGACTTTTGTCCCTTTAGCCACCTGCCACCAAGATGGACATTTACCTTATGCCCCCCTCACCCTGCCCTCTCCCCCGAGGGGAGAGGAAATAATTATGTAATATCCATAAGATATAAACTTGTGAGTAATGATAAGCCCCCATCCGGGTGCGGCGCCCAACCTGCATTTACTTTGAATATTGAACTGGGAAAGGGCAGGAAGAAACGGCTATCTCTTCATGATGGATTCCATAATCCTGATAACCGCGGGCCCCAGGATCACCACCATGATGGCCGGGAAAATAAAAAGCAGCAGCGGAAAGATCAGCTTGACCGGGGTCTTGGCCGCCAGTTCCTCCAACTTCTGACGCCGGGTAGTGCGCAGGGTCTCGGATTGCACCTTCAAGGCAGTGGCCACACTGGTGCCAAAACGGTCGCTCTGAATAAGAATGGAACAGAGTGAAGCCACCTCCTCCACCCCGGTGCGGTCCGCCAGATTGCGCAGGGCCTGCTCCCTTTCCAACCCGGCGTTGATCTCCAGATTGACCAGATTTAATTCTTTAGCCAGGGCCGGGCAGCTTACCATAAAGTCGTCCGATACCCTTTTTAAGGCGGCATTCAGGCCCTGTCCGGCTTCCACGCAGACCACCAGGAGATCCAAGGCGTCCGGCAAAGCCTGCTGAATCTTCTTCTGGCGGGAATCCACCATCTGTCTCAAGATGAGGGTGGGCAAAAAATATCCCCCCACAAATAAGACGTAGCCAATCCCCATCAGCATGAGTTTGTTGATGCCCCGCCCCCATAACAGAGGCATGATCAAAATAGGCAGGGCCAGGGGCAATCCTATTTTCAACCCCAAAAAGATGGTCAGGGCCCGGTCGCTATAGATACCGGCCTGCACCAATTGTTTTTTCAATTCCTTGGCCTGGGCGCCGTCCTTCTTAATCCCTAATTTTTTCTCAAACTTCTCCACCAGGGCCGGCGGCAAAACCGCGGGGGTGTCGTCCGCCCGGGTGGGACGCCGACCCGGTTTCGTCTGGACCTCCAGGCGCTTCCGGATCCTGGAGTCGCTAAAACGTAAAAAAGACGCCAGGGAGATGATGCAGGCGGCTATCAGGAAACCGAATAATATCGGAGTAAGGGGCATATTTCCTACTTACGTCTTAATATTGACGATCTTGCGAATGAAAAGCATTCCCAGAAGCTGAAAACCAAGGGCCGCTCCGGCCATCATGCGCCCCAGGGGATGGGTGTAAAGCAGCATCATATAATCCGGATTGAGCTTGAAAATAGCCAGGGCCAAGGCCGGGGGCATCAGCATCAGAATCCACCCGGAGAGGCGGCCTTCTGCGGTAAGGGCCTTAATCTGGTTACGCAACTTGAACCGCTCCCGGATCAGCAGGGCGATCTTTTCCAGTATTTCTGTGAGGTTGCCGCCGGTCTCCCTTTGAATCATCACTGCGGTGGTAAAATACCGGAGATCGCGCAGATCCATGCGGCTGCAAAGATTGAGGAGGGCGGTATTCAGATCCAGCCCGTGGTTGTACTCCTTGAAGGTCTTAAAAAATTCCATGCCGATGGGATTTTCCATCTCCGAGGCCACCAGTTGCATACCCGAGGCAAAGGCGTGCCCGGCTTTCAACCCCCGGGCCAGCAAGTCCAGACCCTCGGGGAGCTGTTTCTCGAATTTTTTCAGGCGCCGTTTTTTCTTGAACTTGAGGATATAGGTAGGAATAACCGCCCCCAGGCCCCCGCCGATCATGGCTCCCAGAGGTCCTAATTTGAAAAAGCCCAGGCAAATTCCCACCGCGCTCAAAAGGAGGCTGAGGAGCAGAAAGTGCCCCACCGACCAACTGACTCCGGCCCGGCTCAACAGGGTCTGCACCTGCTCCAGGCGCTGCACCCTCTTCAAAGTTTGGGCCAGCATGGGAATGGCGCTCAGACCTTCCGTCTTCAACAGGGATTCTGCGGAGATACTCTTAGTGTCCAGCCCCTGGAGAAATTTCATGCGTTTTTGCAAACGCTTCTGGTGCCGCCGTTTGGTATCGGCGAAAAACCAAAAGGCCCCTTCCAGCAAACAGAGGAAGCTCAGGAAGATTAGCAGGACTAAAAGCCCTGGAAATTCGCCGGAGGTGAAAAGGTTTAGTGCTTTGGTAAGCATCCCAAACTCCGGGGCCGCGGGCCCAGGGGCGGTGAACCGGCCAACCCCGGGGAGCTATCTGGGGGAAAGCCGCTCTAGGTTTGCGCATGCGCGTATTTACAGCCTTGGGGTCTCCCGGAACACTTGCGGCGTCAGATTGATGCCCATGGCTTCCAGACGTTTCATAAACTTGGGGCGGATACCGGTGGTAACGAAACGTCCCTTCACCCGGCGCTCTTCGTCCAGCCCCCTCAGTTCATAAGCAAAGATCTCCTGCATGGTGATCACGTCCCCTTCCATACCGATGATCTCATGCAGACCCATCATTTTCCGGCTGCCATCGCTCAACCGGGCTATTTGGACCACCACGTCCACGGCGGAAGAGATCTGGTGGCGGATGGCTTTATCCGGAATGTTCAAACCGGCCATGGAGACCATGGTTTCCAGGCGGGTGAGGGCATCCCGGGGGGAGTTGGCGTGGATGGTGGCCAGGGAGCCGTCATGACCGGTATTCATGGCCTGGAGCATATCCAGGGCCTCTCCGGAGCGCACCTCCCCCAGAATGATGCGGTGCGGCCGCATCCGCAGGGCGTTTTTTACCAGATCCCGCTGGGTAATCTCTCCCATGCCCTCCAGCTTGGCG
>JAQTXE010000343.1 GCA_028688935.1 Syntrophales bacterium | reverse complement strand
TGTCATGTCGCCGGACATGTCGAACAGTTCGCGGACTGCTGCCGGCCTGAATTGTTCGTCGTCTTGTGGCATCTTATCCACCTCCTCCTGTTAATGCCTTCATCAGGCTGTCGACATCACTTGAGACGCCCATGACCATATATATTGAGACCAGCCCAACAAGTACTGCAAGGAAAAGTAGGATGTATATGAGCATGTTGCTCTTACCTGCACCTACTGGCTTGAGTCCTACCGACTCTCGAGCCTCCTTCCATGTTTGCTTCAGCATGCCCTCATCAGTCATGTATCTGAGTGATGAGGCGGTTACTAGCTTCTTGCCTTTATATGGGTCAATGGGCTCCGCTTGGTCTCGCACATACAGGTTTGATGGTATTGGCACCTTCAAAAACTGAGGTACACCCGGAGGCCAAAACGTCCACAACGTCTTGTCGGGGTGTACCACGTACGCTTCGGGGTCGCCGTCTGGTCCAATCAAGTCGATTCTGCCATCAACCACCTTTGACAGCTTTGTGCTAATCTGTTTGTTCTCCTCAACAAAGTAGGCATAGACGCTGCCCTTCGCAACGCGCCTTACCCACCACGTGAAGACGAAAATCATCACGGTGAGTGTCCCAACAGACAGCGCAATCCCGACGCCTAAGGATTGCAGAATCGCTGGTAATGCGTTCATTTAACCTCCTATAAGATTTACGTCCTACTCAACCACAAACCGTGGAAGAGTAGCGCGACGCACATTAAGCCCGCAATTGCAATCAGTGCTAGTGGCACGATGCCCAGTATGCCGCACAACACTACTATTGGTACACTTACAATCGCTCCTCCTGTGACATTTCCTGTATACTTATACATGGAGGCCATACAGGCAGCCATAACCACGACTAGCAGGAAGCCGCCAAACATGTTGCCCGACAACCCAAATACACCTCCAGCCATCTCGAGGCGGCTCGAGATGTACGAGCCCAGGCTAGTTTCCGGTTCATAGGCTGTGTATGTTTGGTCTTCATCGGGCTCTAGTGGCTGCCCGGCAACCTGAAACAGGTCGGGATGTCGTTCCTCGAGTCCTGGAATGCCAACCCCGAAGATAGCCTGCCCCAATTCGTTTAGACAGATTACACCTTCAATATACACCACCAGGTCTGTACCATAGTAACCACTCATGCCGATTGCCTCCCAGCGCACCCAGATTTTTAGCGTCTCAGGATTGCCGCCAGCGTAGTCGGACGACTGTATGGTATAGGACTGTTCTGGAGGTGTTGAGAATTTTCCTGAGTCGCCTGCAAATAGTATGGAACGAGATACTACAGGGTCTAAACCACTCTGAAAGTAGAGGCTCGCTACTGCGTGCCCCCAATTGGGCATTCTAGTCTGCCCTACAACTGAAGTGCCCTCAAGCAGTTGTACGTAGTAGTAGTCTATTGGGTTCTGTGAAGGTATCGAGGTGTAATAGCATTTGTACTCAAGAACTACGAGGCTGTCGCCGTCTATTATGAAGTTGTCAAACACACGGACGCTCACTATTTCGAACAGGTCCGGTAACCCCAGACCCGGGACGGTATACGTCACGTACAGAATGGGCTTGTTGGGTGACTCCGACGTGTAGAACGTAACGTACTCACCGTCCGTAGGTGCGGACGCGTTGATATCTTCCTCACTGCGGAGACCTAACTGCGTAATACCGCCACATATGATATTCTCTCTACCGTCGCCGTTTAGGAGAATGTTGTTGTATTGCCCAACACTCCAGTTGGCGCTATTTAGTGTGCCAAAACTTTCATTACCTAAGTCGTCATAGTCGAGACTCGACAGGGGAGTTTCAGCTGCGTCTCCCGCGACGACGGTGATGTTGAAGTCGGTAGTACTGTTGTCGGAGTACCCATACAGTGAGACTGTCGCGGACGTGACTGTTGCGTCTGTCGGGACATTAGTTAGGTCAAAGTACAATACGCTTCGCCAAATGTCATAAGTGGAGGCTGCATAGTTTTGGCCGACAATCGAAGTAATTGCGGTGTCATACACATCCCCCGAAGTAGCACTCTGTGCTGTGTTGTATGTTGCATCGTTGACGTGCATATATCCGTCGTAGGTGCCGTACGGATAGACTGTTATGGTTCCACCACCCGTCGCTGTGTACGTAACGGATAGCTGAGGTTTATCTACTCCCTCTTCATAGGTCTTAAATGTTATGTACTCATCATTTGTGGGCGCAGTAGCACTTATGTCCTTGCTAGAGCGTATTGCAAACTTAGTCGTGCCTATCACATTGATGTGTGACAGCGCCAAAGTGTTCAGGGTAATATCGAGGTAGCTACCTACAGACGCACCCGAAGTGCTTGTAGCGCCCAGGCTTACAGTCTGACTCAGTAGCTCGCCGTAATCTACAGCAACCAAAGGGTCGTCAAGGTCGTATCCAGATACGACCGTAACGCTGAAGTCGTCCGTCGTGTTGTCAGCACTTACGTTTAAGGACAGTGTTGCTGATGTTATTACTGCGGTATCCGGCAGTGCCGATGTATCGAAGAACACCCCACCGCGCCATATTTCATACTGGTCGTAGACCCACGCCTGTGTACCCAGGGCTTGAACGCCCATTGACGTGTAGCTCGATATTCTAGCTCTGACCCAGAACGCCTCGATGGATAGAAGTGTCGTCTTAGTGGCGTCAGTGGGTTTGGTCCAGTACACACTGTTCGTACCAACGGCTGTAAAGCCTACAGTGTTGTCGACTAATCCGCTCAAGGCAGTCCAGCTGCCGTTGTAGTACTCCCAGGTTACCGTCCAAGTCCCAGTACCTGCCGTGCCAACGTTGACATCGTACTTGATGGGCATCTCAGTAGCCCACCCAAAGTAATATGCGTCACCAACATTGGGAGGATACCACCCTTGCGTGCCGAGGGGACTAGTAGTTATTGCGGGGGAACCCCCAAAGGAGCAAACCACTCTGACCCAGTATAGGTTGGCCGTACCGTTGACTGTGTCTGTTGCCCAATCTCCAGGTGCTGAATACGTGATACTGTTGGTGCCAGAAACTGTAAACCCACTCGTGCTATCTGTTACGGCTAGAGTATTCCAACTCCCCGAACCCTGACTGTACCCCCACGCTAACGTAATATCTGAGTAGACACCAGCAGTGCCTATATTGAGCCTTATCTCCGTGCTTTTGCCCGAGAAGCCGAAGTAGTAGGTGTCGCCGGCAGTCGTTGCCTGAAGAGGAACCAGATTAACATCATTTGCGTTGGCATCGTTTATTACAGTTGTGTCGTCAGTCCATGAAGGCGTGTCAGCGTTGTAGCTCCAAGCCTTGTCAACGGTCTGAACGGGAGTCAGATTCATGTCGTTAGCCGCGGCGCTGTTTGCTGCGGTGGTTTCGTCTGCCCAGGAATCTGAATCACAAGATAGAGCTCCCGTGACCGCAGCAGCCGCGGTTGGAGACTGTCCTATTTTGAACGTTGTACTGGTGTTGTCGACTGTGTCTGCTGCAGCGTGCGCCTGACCAAGAGTAATAACACCCATGTGAGAAATAGATGAGTATGCAATCATCTGTTTCATGTCTTCTTGAGCATATGCAATCATTGCTGTATAAATAATCGCAATTAGACCTAATGTTGCCATAAAACCT
>JAQTXE010000342.1 GCA_028688935.1 Syntrophales bacterium | reverse complement strand
GGGGGTACTTCCCCCGGGAAGAGCTGCTCACCCTGCGCCAGTTCGGCAGCTCCCTCCAGGGCCATCCGGATTCCGCCTGCACCCCCGGGGTGGAAGTGCCCACCGGCTCCCTGGGCCAGGGCCTTTCCATCGCCAACGGCATGGCCCTGGCGGCCCGCCTCAACCGCGGCGGCACTAAGGTTTATGCCTTGCTGGGAGACGGCGAAGTCCAGGAGGGGCAGATCTGGGAAGCGGCCATGAGCGCCGCCCATTACCGCCTGGACAACCTGACGGCCATCCTGGACCGGAACCGCTTACAGATCGACGGCCACACCGCGGACGTCATGAGCATCGAACCCATTGCCGCCAAATGGCAGGCCTTCGGCTGGCATACCGTGGAAGTGGACGGCCACAGCTTCTCCGAGCTCTTGACCACGCTTCAGGAGACCGACAGCGTCAAGGACCGCCCCTCCATGATCATCGCCCACACGGTGAAAGGCAAGGGCGTCTCTATCTTTGAAAACCAGGCTAAATACCACGGAGTAGCCCCCACCAAAGAGGAATACGAGCAGGCCCTGAAGGAATTGCAGGCCGCTTAGAGACAGTTTTCGGTTTTCGGTTTTCAGTTTTCGGTAAAAAACTTGGAACTTGGAACCTTTTTAATTAGGAGTTGATTTGGCCGACAAAGAAAGCACCCGGGTCGAATACGGTAAGGCCCTGCTCCAATTAGGACAAGAAAATCAGGATATCGTCGCCCTGGACGCGGACCTCTCCGGGTCCACCCAGACGAAGCATTTTGCCAAGGCCTTCCCTGAGCGCTTCTTCAACATGGGCGTGGCCGAGCAGGACCTGCTGGGCACCGCCGCGGGCCTGGCCCTGGGAGGCAAGATCCCCTTTGCCAGCACCTTTGCCATGTTCGCCACCGGCCGGGCCTGGGAGCAGATCAGGCAGTCCGTTGCCTACGCCAAGCTCAACGTCAAGATCGTGGCCTCCCACGGCGGCATCAGCGTCGGCGAAGACGGGGGCTCCCACCAGGCGGTAGAAGACCTGGCCCTGATGCGGGTCATCCCCAACATGGTGGTGCTGATTCCCGCGGACGGCCCCGAAACCCGGGCCATGGTCCGTTGGGCCGCGGCCTACCAGGGGCCGGTCTATATCCGCACCGGGCGTATGCCTTTCCCGGTGATTTACAAGGAAAACCACTCCTTTGAGCTGGGCCGGAGCGATATCCTCCGGGAAGGAGAGGACGTCACCCTGGCGGGTATCGGCCTCATGGTCCATCATTGTTTAGAGGCCGCCAACCTGTTGGCCGCAAAAGGCGTCTCCGCCCGGGTCCTTAACCTCTCCTGCCTCAAACCCCTGGACTGGCAGTTGGTGGTGGACTCCGCCCGGCGGACCGGAGCATTCGTCACTGCCGAAGAACACCTGGCCACCGGGGGCTTGGGCAGCGCCGTGAGCGAAGTGCTGGCCGAACATTACCCCGTGCCCTTACAGCGCATCGGCCTCCGGGACATCTTCGGCACCTCCGGCAAAGCGGATATTCTGTTGCAGCATTACGGCCTGATGCCCGGGGATATTAAAGCCGCGGCCTTAAAGGCCCTGGCCCGTAAAAACGGACGCTAACCCTGGGCCGGGGTTGAGTCTTGCGGCTTCTATTCCCCTAAAGGCGCAATTTTCTGGGATAGCGCCTAATTTTAAGCGTATGCTGGAATGTAATTTGCAATGATTTTTTTAACTGAAATTAAGGCTTTTGGAACCTGCTTTTAAGTTCCCCTTTTTCGTGGAGGAGAGCGCCATCCCCAAAGCAGGCATGTTTCCGCACTAGCAAGGGAAGGGTCACCAGAGTGAAACTTTTTAGCATCGGCATATTCCCCACCAGGCGCGGGTTTTTTCTCTACCGGGCCTTGCCGTTCCTTTTGGTCTTGTTCCTGGCGGTTTCCGGGGCTCAGCCGGTCTTGGCCGCCTCCGCCCAGGACTATGAATCCCTGCGGCTGATTACGGAAGCCTTCAATGAAATTTCCCAGAAATTCGTCTGGAAGAAGAGCGAAGAAGAGATAGTCTACGGTTCTCTCCGGGGTCTGATGAATTCCCTGGACCCGGATTCTTCTTTTCTCACCCCCCAGGAATATAAAAAGGTTTTAAGCGGTCAAAAGGCTCCCGCCGCGGAAGCCGGCCTGGACCTGATCTACAAGGATAATCTTCTCACCGTAGTTTCGGTGATGGACAACGGCCCGGCCTGGCGGGCCGGGCTGCGGCCGGGGGATCACATCCTCAAGGTCGACGGGCACTTGGTGCGCAACCTTACCACCCAGGAGGCCACCCGGCGCTTCCAGGGTAAGCCGGGCACCTCTTTCAAGCTCCAGGTTTTGCGCAACGGCCTGGTTAAACCCCTGAATCTGACCCTGACCCTGGAACCCCTGGCTCCCGGGCAAGTGACCTCCAAAATCATCAAAGATTCTTACGCCTATATCCGCATTCCCTACTTCACCCCGGAAACCCCGGGAGAGTTGCTCTCGGCCTTGAAAAACTTGAAGCTGCACCATCCGCCCCTTAAGGGCCTGGTTCTCGATCTGCGTAATAATGCCCGGGGCACTCTGGAACTGGCGGTGCGCGCGGCTTCCCCTTTCCTGGGAAATAGAGAGGTGGTCACCACTAAGGGCCGTCCACCGGAGCCCAACCAGGTTTATAAAGGCCGGGGCCGGGATGAGCTTTCCAATTTTCACCTGCCCATGGTGGTGCTCGTCGATGGAGGCACAGCCCGGGGCGCGGAAATCCTGGCCGGGGCTCTCCGGGACCAATTCGGCGCCGTCCTATTAGGGGCCAAAACCGTGGGGCTCTGCGGCGTTACTAAAATTCTGCCTCTCCGGGACGGCTCTGCTTTGATGATGACCGTGGCTCAGTGTTATACCCCCAAAGGCCAGAAAATCCCGGGTAAGGGTTTGAAGCCCGAGGTTGAGGGGAAGAAGCCCAAGGCTGTTGCCGGCGTCACCCCCCCGGCTAAGCTCCCACCGGATAACGACCCTTGGGTGATCCAGGCCCTGGAGATTTTACAACATAAAAAGACCCAGAAATTGGCGAAAAAGGTGGTAAAGCCATGATTGCCTGCCGGAGGTATGGGGGAAAGCCCCTGAACCCCAGAAAAATAAGGGGCGTTTTCCCGGCCCTGTTCCTGGTTTTATTCCTCTGTGGGAGTCTCTTCCTGGGACCGCCGCCCGGCGCGACCGCGGACTCACGGGAACCCTCCCTGCAACTGGCGCCATTGTTGTCCAACTCTTCTCCGCCCCAGGACGCCAAAATCCGGGTCCTGGCCCAGGCCCTGGCCCTGGTGGAAGACCAGTATGTGGAAAAGAAGCCCCTCAAGGATCTGGTTTATGGCTCCATCCAGGGCGCAGTGAGTATTCTGGATTCCCACTCCTCCTTCATGACCCCGGAGGAATACCGGGAGTTGCAGATCGAAACCAAGGGCAAATTCAGCGGCATCGGCATCGAAATTACCCTGAAGGACCGCACCCTCACGGTGGTTTCCCCCATTGAGGGCACCCCTGCCTACCGTATGGGCCTTCAGGCCGGGGATCAGATCGTCAAGATCAACGGCACCCCCACGAAAAATATCTCCCTCACCGAAGCGGTGAAGCTGATCCGGG
>JAQTXE010000341.1 GCA_028688935.1 Syntrophales bacterium | reverse complement strand
GGCCCGTCTGTTAAGGGAGCCCCTCCCGCCGCCCCGGCGTTGGGACGCGCCCCGGGTGTTATTCACCGTGGACGGCAAAGACCACTGGCTGGCGCCGGACGGCTCTTTCTGGCGGGCCCTGACCTTTATCGAGGCCGCGGCCTCCCAGGTCACCATCCGCAACCTGGAGCACGCCCGGGAAGTGGGCTGGGCCCTGGGCCTGTTTCACCGGCTGTTGAGCGACCTGCCCCCGGACCGGCTGGCGGACACCCTGCCGGGGTTTCATATTACTCCTGAATACCTGCGGCATTTTGATGAGGTTTTGCAGGGAGGGACATTAAGGGGAGGGCGGGAAAATAAGGAACAGCCGCCCTCGGCTGTTAGGGAGCAGGCGGGGGCGCCTGCTCCACATTTCCCGGTCTTCTCTTACAAAGCTCGACGGCCAAACTCCCCGGAAATGGACTTTTGCCTCCGGTTTGTGGAGGCCCGCCGCGTGTGGGCCTCGATCCTGGAAGATGCCAAAGCTAGAGGCTTGCTGCCCCTGCGGGCCATTCACGGCGATCCCAAGGTTAACAACGTCATGTTGGACACCGCCACCGGCCAGGCCGTGGCCCTGGTAGACCTGGACACCGTCAAGCCCGGCTTGGTGCATTACGATTTGGGGGATTGCCTCCGCTCCGGGTGCAATACCCTGGGAGAAGAAATCAGGGACTGGGAAAAAACGCGCTTCGACACCGACATCGGCCGGGCCATTCTCGGGGGTTACCTCTCCCAGGCCGGAGCCTTCCTCACGCCCGGCGACTATGCGTATCTCTACGACGCCGCGCGGCTGCTCCCCTTCGAGTTGGGCCTGAGATTTTTTACCGATTATCTGGAGGGGGACGTCTATTTCAAGACCCGGTATCCGGAACATAACCTCCTGCGGGCCTTGGTCCAATTTAAGCTCACGGAGAGCATCGAAGACCAGGAGAAAACGCTGCGGGCCATCATCCGGGAGGGTTTTGAGGGAGGGCGGCTGCCGCCCTCCCCCGGTAATCTCACTTAACCTGGGCCACCGGGTAGCCCGCCTCTATCCAGGCCTTGATGCCGCCGGGATAGCGGTAGACGTTTTTGTAGCCCAGCTTTTTAGCCCACATGGCCCCGTTGTGGCTGCGGGTGCATTTGACGAAGCCGCAGTAGAAGACTATCACCTTGTCTTGGTTATCCCCCAGCACCTTGATGAAGGCCGCCTTCTGGGCGTCAGTCATTTCCTTCATTTCCGGGATGGGTAACTCAAACTGCTTGGCTCCGGGGACATGGTTCTTCTTATAACTGGCTTCATAGGGCATAGTGTCGACAATGAGCATGTCCTTCTTCTTATCGATCCAGGCCTTCAACTCCCCCGTGGGCACCACCAGATAGTCTCCCCGGGCCACTTCCTTGTGGAAGTTGGTGGCGACCTTTTCCGTGTCCAATTCCTTGGTGGTCAGGGACCCCTGGCCGCAGCCCCAAATCAGGGATAAAAACAACAAGATTCCGAATAGCGCCAAACCGGTTTTCCGTGCCATTTTATCTTCTCCTTTCTGGATGAGATTGAGTTTTTAACAAGTTTTTGCTCCTGCCTTGATGCGCCTTGGGAAAAGGTTGTGAGTTGAGGGCAAAATTTTTCCCAGCCGGTGGTCAGTTTCTCCACTGGCTACTGACCACTGACTACTGGCCACTGGCAACTTTCCGCCGCCGCCACAGCAGAAACAGGGCCGCGGCCAGAAACCCCAGGTCCTGGAAAAACGCGCTCTTGACGCTCCCCCGGGCTGCGAGTTCCGCGGTGGTGAAACAGCCGCAATCGATGTCCAGGTCGGCGGCGATGGCGTAGCCCAAGACGCCGAGGAACAGTAGCAGCATCACCAGGATGGCCCCCAGGCTGCCCCGGAGGTTAACCAGCAGGCCCAGTCCGGCCAAGACTTCCACCGCCGGGAGCCCTAGAGCCAGAATGGGGATCAGACCGTCGGGCACCAGGCCGTACTGGCTGATGGCCTGGGCAAAGGCCCGGGGGTCCCGGAGTTTGACCGCACCGGCAAAGAGGAAGAGCAGGGCCAGACCCCATTTCAAAAACATGGTCAGGAAAGTGGCGAATCTTCGCCCTTTGGTGGCCGGGCGCGGCCTGGCCTCATCCCCGGAGGTTGACATGGCCACTGCCTCTTCCCTCCCTTTTTTGCCAAGGTCAGAATCAGTCACGATTTATTCCAGCCATACAAAGCCGCGCCCAAAGCCCCCACCAGGTCGGGCTCCGGAGGCACAAAGAGGCGGTGTCCCAGGCTTTCCTCCAGGAGGTCCCGGACGCAGACGTTGTGGGCCACGCCTCCGGCGAAGAGCAGGGGCGGCGCGGCTCCCACTCGGCGCAGCATGGCCCCGGTGCGCTGGACAATGGCCAGGTGCAGACCCAGGGCGATGTTAGCGGGAGACTCCCCCCGGGCCATCAGGGAAGTGGCCTCACTTTCGGCAAAGACCGTGCACATGCTGCTGATCTGGATACGCTTGTCTCCTGACAGGGCAAAATCGCCGAATTCCTCCAGGGGAATCTGCAGGGCGGTGGCCATGAATTCCAGGAACTTGCCGGTGCCCGCGGCGCAGCGGTCGTTCATTTCAAATTTTGCCACCTTACCTTCCGGACCCAGGGCGATCACCTTGGTGTCCTGGCCGCCGATATCCAAAACGGTGCGCACCTCCGGGCACTGGTGCCGGGCTCCCAGGGCGTAAGCCTGGATCTCCGTAACCGCTCTCACCTCCAGGCCGGTTAACTGCTCCAGCACCAGTTTGCGGCCGTAGCCGGTGGCCACCAACTTGCGGGCCTCCAGGTTTTTTAGGAGCCTGCGGCATTGGGCCAGGGGGTCGAAGGTGGTGGGTGCCCGGGCCCAATCCACCATCTCCCCTTGTTCCAAGACCACCAACTCGATGGACCGGGAACCCACGTCCAGTCCCGCCACCAGGTTATTAACCCACATCATCGTCCCTTGGGCCGTTACAACAATTCGTCCACCAGCCGATTCCTGGCCTCTCCTAAAAGGGCGCAAGCCCGTTCCAGGATTTTCACGGACCGGGGAGAAGTTCCGGTCAAACCCGTAGCATTATCCAGGGCCACCTGGACAAAAGCCAGGCTCTCCTTCATGAGCACGGTCTTCAGTTCCGAAACCCGCTGCCTTTCCTGAAATTCCGGGTGGAGGTGCAAAGGAATGACCGGCGTCTTACGTTCAATCATGGCGGCAACCATCAGTAGAGTTACTCATGGTCAGGTGTCACGCACAGACATCATGAAAAGTTGCCTATAGGCAACACCTGACCTTGAACTTTGAACCTTGAACTTCTCAGTCCAGCATCTCAAGAAAAGCCTCCACCCGGGTCTTGAGTTGCTCCACGTCCTCCATGCTGTAGTCGGTTTCGATGGCCAGCATGGGGAGCCTGGCGTCCCCCAGGGCGTGCCCCACCTTGAAGGATTCAATGGCGTAGGGCTGGCAAAAACTGAGGCCGTAGTGGATGACCCCATCCACCTTTAGGTCCCGGGCCATCTCCACGACGTTCTCCAGCCGTTCCACGTTGGGGGTGAAGCAGGCGCAGTCAATGCGGACGTAGCGCTCCACCAGGGCGTCCAGCATCCGGTCCAGGGTTTCGCCCCCTTCGTCCACCAGGTCCCGGATGTTCCGGGCGCCGATGCA
>JAQTXE010000079.1 GCA_028688935.1 Syntrophales bacterium | reverse complement strand
GGGGTTGGCTGAATTTGCAGGCATTGGCCAAGAGGTTGGCCCAGACCTGGCGCAGCATCACCAGGTCCCCCCGGGCGGGGGGCAAGGGGTTGATCATAAACTTGGGGACTTTGGCCGCGGCGGCAGTCTGTTCGGCAAAGACGGCACGGGCCAGTTCTTCCATATTAACTTCGGTAAGGCTGATTTCCTGCCGTTCCATCTGGGCCAGGGACAGGAGGCTGCGGATGAGGAGTTTCATTCTCTTGGCGTTGTCCTGGATGATTTCCAGAAACCTCCGCCCTTCCGCATCCAGTTTCTCTCCATAATCATCCTGCAAAAACCGGGAAAAGCCGATAATCGACCGCAAGGGGGCCTGTAAGTCGTGGGAGGCGGAATAACTGAAGGCCTCCAGTTCCCGGTTGGTAGCCTCCAATTGACCCACGCGATGCAGCAGTTCGGCATTCAGCTTTTTAATGGTCTCCTTTTCTTGGAGCAGGGCCTCCTCCCGGAGCTTCAGGTCCCGGAACAACAGGTTAAAGGGCTGCGACAGGCCGGTTTCGATGATGGCTTTGTAGATGCAATAAAAAGCCATGATCTTGAACAGGTGCCCCACCAGGTTGGAAAAGCCGTAAACGCTGACGTAGAAAGTGAAGGCCAGTTCCGAGCCGATGGTCAGCAGGATGGAGGCCACCAGGAGGCGCAGGACCCCCGGGTCAAAATCCCGGCGCCGGGTCAGCAAGACGCCCAAAGCGGCCAGAAGAATGAGGCAGATGAGATATTCACTGATCTTTTTAAAAGCAGTCAAGCCCTGGCCTTCCGCAAAGCAGGCCGGGAAGATGTGCCATTTAAAGATGCTCAGCAGCACCAGGGCGGTGACCAGAAAATAGCCGAAAAAAACCAGGCCCGGTTTAAGGCGGCGGTGGAGAAAGAGGGGCGCGGCCAGGAAGGTAAGTCCTTGGAGGTAGCGGGCCGCGATCCACAACTGGGTGGGGAGATTGGGGCCGTAGCCGGGAAAAACTCCCATGCCTTTATATGCCAGGGTATGGATCAGATCCAGAGAGGCGATGAAGAGCAGGGCAATGCCCAGGAAAAGCAGATAATTATTGGTAATGACCCGGCGGGAGTTCCAGGCCAGGGCAAAGACTCCCCCGGCAATGATGATGCTGAAAATTTCGGCGATGCCGTGGAAAAGGAGATAGCTGTAGAGGCTGGCCAGGTACAGGCCCAAAAGCAGAAAAGCCCAGAGGAAAATGGGCAGGATGAAAGGCAGATAAAAAGAAGGCGCTCTCATCCCTGAAGTAAAGCTCCCTGCCAGCTTACCGGTTCCGGAGGCGGTCTGAGGAAAACCAGGTGAGGCCGGAAACCGCGATTCCGGCCTCTATCGATGGTCGTTTTGCCGATTTAAATCAGCGTGGAGGACCCTCTGCCAAACCCAGGTTTTTCATGATCTGCCGATGGAAATAAGCGGAGTAATCCTGGTTGCCCATCAAACCGAAGCGGATCTTCACGGTGGTAATCTGGTTGGGCCGGGCGATTAACTGCACTTTCACGGTGGTATCCGGCGGCTGCACGGCCTCGAGCTTGGACTCCAGGGCGCCGTATTGCTGGGAGGCGATTCGCAGGTTCAAGGTTCTGGCGGCAGCCAGGGTGGCTTGCCACACCTCCTGCATGGGCCGGGGATAGTCTTTTTCCATGGTCCCCTCCACCCATTTGTAGCTGCCGATGGCCATGGCGCCCCCGGCGCTCATCAGCAGCATAGGCACGCAAGCTGAAGTAAAGAGCAGTCCCGCCAACAGGCCTGCCAGTTTTAGCCGCAAGTTTTTCTGCATCATGCCGCTCCCCCTTTTCGGGCCGTATTCCCTGTCTTATGCCATGAATTTTAACCAGTGTCAACGTCCCTGGGGGAGGGCCTGCTGGCCGTAGTCACAATAAGGCCTTAAGGGGCAGACGGGGCATTGAGGTTTTTTGGCGGTGCACAGGGAGCGGCCGTGCCAGATCATCTGGTGGGAGAATTTGGTCCAGCGTTCCCGGGGCACCAGGGGCATGAGGTCGAATTCAATCTTCACCGGGTCCTGATTGGCAGTCAAGCCGAGACGTTGGGAGACCCGGCCCAGGTGGGTGTCCACGGTGATGCCGGGGATGTTAAAGGCGTTGCCTAAGATGACGTTGGCGGTCTTGCGGCCGATGCCCGGGAGCTTCACCAGTTCTTCCAGGGAAGACGGCACCTGGCCGCCGTGTTTTTCCACCAGGGCCTGGCAGATGCCCTGGACGCTCTTGGCTTTCTGCCGGAAAAAGCCGGTGGGATGGAAGGCTTCCTCCAGCTCCGCCAGGGGCGCGGCGGCATAGGCCGCGGCCGTGGGATATTTTTTAAACACCGCGGGCGTTACCTGGTTGACCTTGGCATCGGTGCATTGGGCCGAGAGAACCGTGGCCACCACCAGCTCCAGGGGATTGGTGAAATCCAGGGTGACGTGGGCGTCCGGATAAACCTCATCCAGGATTTTTAGAATGGGCCCGATTTTTTCGGCAGGAGTCATGGAGGCTTCCTCATTTCTAGAAACTGGGCAAAACTTTCAGGAATCAATATGGCAAGGAATCTCTGCATTATTGATTATAAATCAAAACTTGTAGGCTAGTTTCCCTCCGGTTTCAGATACAAGTCCCTCGATAAATAAGTAGTCAATGATCTTATCAATTTCTGATACTCCCAGCTTCTTCTGGAAGAAGGAAGAAATATGCTGGCTTAAGGTGCTGCGCTTGCGCGGCCGCTTGCTTTTGTCAATTTTTGATAGAAGCTCAATAGTTCTCTTTAAATTCTGATCATTCAAGGCGTTAGCAGTCACACCACATAGTTCGAAGAGGCTATTGATCCTGCGGCAGTTTCCTTTTAATTTTTTAATATGGGCCAGCAGCGGATCGAAGCCCTTGTCCTTGGAGAGGATAGTAAAAGAAGCTGCCTGGTGTTCCGTTTGGAGCTTGCCCATATAGTAGGCGATGTGAAAATCAAGGGCATTGCTGCCCTGTCCCTCTATTTTTATCCATTCAATCCGCGGTCCCCGGATTTGTGCCTGTTGGACCAGTTCAAAAGGAATATTTTTCTGAGACTGACCGACAAAAATTCTGACGAGCGTATCTTCCGGGACGTCAGCTATGTTTACTTTTTGGATATTCTCATAATCTATAAGAAGGAACTTTTCACTCATTTCTTGTAACCCTGTTTTCCCTCTCGGTCCTTATTACCTCCTTATAAAATAATTATTGTTTCTTAAATCTGCCCTTAAGCCGTCCCAGCAGTTCCTGGAATTCGGGGATACCCATAAAAGTAATGAGTAGGGTGTAAAGGCCCAGGCCCAGGGCGATGGTGGCCATCAGGCCCAGTAAATGGCCCAGCAAACCCTGGCCCAGCCGGGCGATCACCAGGGGATAGGCCCAGGCCACCGCCAGGCCCATGAACAGGGAGGCGGCCGTGACTTTAAGAAAGTTGGCCGCCAGGGGCCGCAATTGCAGGCCCCCCAATTTATGGTAGAGCATGGCCCCCAGAAAAAAGAAATTGATAAAGGCGCTTAAAGAGGTGGACAGGGCGATGGCCCGGTGCTGCAAGGGGGCCAGGGTAAGATTGATGATCAGCAGGTTGGCCCCCACGGTGAGGAAAGAACCGATGACCGGGATGCGGGTGTCGTTTAGGGCATAGAAGACCGGCACCATGATCTTCACCGCGGCAAAGGCGAAGAGCCCCAAGGCGTACCAGGAGAGGGCCGCGGCGGTCTGTTGGGTGTCCAGGGCGGTGAAGTGGCCGTGCTGGTAGATCAAGGTAATGATGGGGTTAGCCAGAAAGATGAGGCCGCAGGCCGCGGGGACGGTGACCAGCAGGGCCAGTGACACGGAAGACTGGAACGCGGACTTAAGGGCCGGAAAGTCATGGACGGCCGCGTGCCTGGAAACCAGGGGCAGGGTGGCGACGGCCAGGGCCACGCCGAACAGGCCCATGGGCAGATGAAAGAGGCGGTAAGCATAGTTCAGCCAGGAAAGGCTCCCCTGGGGGCAACTGGCGGCATAGAAAGTATTGATGAAGACATTGACCTGGGTGGCGGACAGCCCCACCACCGCAGGCAGCATCAGCTTAAAGATGCGGCGCAGGCCTGCATCCTTGAGGTCCAGGACCAGGACGGGCCGGAAACCCACACGCCAGAGCAGGGGGACCTGGGAGAGGAGTTGCAGCAGGCCGCCGACCAACACCCCCCAGGCCATGCCGACGATGGGGGAATAGCCGAAAAAAGGGGCAGCCAGAGTCAGGCCCACTCCGAAGACGATGGCCCCCAGATTGAAAAAACTGGAGGCCAGGGAGGGGATAAAGAATTTCCCCTCCGTATTGAGGATACCCATGGCCACCGCGGCCAGAGAGATGAGCAGCAGGAAGGGGAACATAATGCGGGTCATCAGGGCCGTCAGCCCGATTTTACCGGGAACCTGGATGAAGTCCCGGGCCATTACGCCCACGATCTCCGGCGAAAAGAACATCCCCACCAGGACCAGGCCCCCCACCACCAAAGAGAGGCAGACCACCACGTTGTTGGCCAGCCTCCAGGTTAGTCTCTCGCCCCGGAGTTGCCGGTATTCGGTAAAGACGGTGACAAACGCGGCGCTTAAGGCCCCTTCCGCGAAGAGGTCTCGCAGCAGGTTGGGAATGCGGTAGGCCACCACAAAGGCGTCGAAGGCGTAACCGGCGCCGAAGAGGGCGGCAAAGACCTGCTCCCGCACCAGGCCCAGAATTCGGGAGGCAAAGACCGCGATACTCACAGTGCCTGCGGCCCGGGCGATTTTCTCAGTGTGATTGGGGGCAGAGTTGGTCAAGGCGGTTTTTAGTTTTCTGGTTTAGGGTTCGAGCTTCGTGTACCTGGTTCGCTGATAATCTACCTTCTTTTGGCGAAAAACGAAAAACTAAAAACCAAAAACTGTAAGCGAAGAGCGAGGTAAAGGAACGTCTAGTCAAGAACCAGAAACATTCTGCAGAAAACGGCGCAATAAGGCGGATGGGGGAGGGGCGGCGGGGAGCCCGGATGGGGAAGGGTTATCCCCTTCTCCGGGAAAGCCGGGTCTCACCTGGTAATGGCCGCCATTTTTTTGGAAGAGGAGTGCGTCTTCGGCTTGCCTTTGTGTTTTTTAGCCCGAATTTTCCCGGATACCTTATGCTTTTTGGACTTTTGGGCTCCAGCTTTATAGGCCTGGTTCCGGCTTATCCGCTTCCCTAATCTGTGCTTGGTGCCGTGGCGGGCAGGAGAAGCATTTTTATCTGCCAGTAGCTGGGACGGCGGGGTCTCGGGGTGCAGGTAAGCGTAAACGGGGAGACCCGCAGTAGCCTGGGTGGTGAGGGGCAAAATTTCCTGGCGCGGCATTACCTGGCTGGACTTTAAGGAATCGTACCCCCAACTGGCGGAGATGATGCTGGCGGTTTTCAGATTTTCATATTGGGAAGGCAGGCCGAGAATGAAGATCAGGATGATAACCCCTACTCCGAATCCGGTGCCACCCACCATGGTGATCCGTCTTCTCCGCTGCCATTGCCGGTAGGGTTGAAAACGCCGGCGATGACGGTGGGTCCACGCCCTGACCAGGGCGTAAATAGCATAAGAGCAGAGGATGAATCCCAGTGTTGGAAGCACCGACTCTCCTTTGGCAACGTTAATGCAGGATAGCAACATGATTTCCGGAAGTCAACCACCCTAAAAAATAGTCGCCATACCCTACCTTGGACTTAATATCGGTATTTCTCAGAAAAAAATTAAATCGCGTCATAATATTGACACAATTTTTTTTTTAAAGTATAAATTTTGTCGGGGGGTGGTCATGGATAAAGGTAACGCCAGCATTCTGGTCATCGACGATGTCCTGGCGGTGCGACAAAGCCTCCAGGAAATACTGGGTACCGAAGGCTATGAAGTGGAGACCGCCCCCGACGGGGAGAGCGGTCTTCAGCGCGTTAAGGATCAGCCCTTTGACCTGGTGTTGACCGATCTGGCCCTCCCCGGCCTGGGCGGCATGGATATTCTCAAATATCTGGTGCGCCATCAGCCCGAATGCGCCTGCATCATCATCACCGGCTACGGCACCATCCAGAATTCCGTGGCCGCCATGCGCCTGGGAGCTTACGACTACCTGTGCAAACCGGTGGACCCCCAGGAACTCAGGCTGGTGGTGTCCCGGACCCTGGAACACCGCCGGCTGAAGCGGGAAAACCTGCAGCTCAAAAAACAGCTCCACAAACGCTACGGTTTCGCCAATATCGTGGGCAACAGCGAAGCCATCACCCAAGTCTTCGAACTCATTAAAAAGGTGGCGGATACCGACAGCACCGTCCTGATCCTGGGGGAATCGGGCACCGGCAAGGAACTCATCAACCGGGCCATTCATTACAACAGCCTGCGGCGGGAAGGACCCCTAATCCCGGTGAACTGCGCTGCCATCCCGGAGGAGTTGCTGGAAAGCGAACTCTTCGGCCACGAGCGGGGGGCCTTTACCCACGCGGTGCGGACCCGCATCGGCCGCTTCGAGCAGGCTAGCGGGGGCACCATCTTTTTAGATGAGATCGCGGATATGAGTCCCAGCTTGCAGGTGAAGATCCTCCGGGTCTTGCAGGACCGCTCCTTTGAACGCATCGGCGGCGTCAAGACCATCAAGGTGGATATCCGGGTGATCGCCGCCACTAATCAGAACCTGGAGGAGATGGTGCGCCTGGGCCGCTTCCGGGAAGACCTCTATTACCGCCTCAACGTTATTCCCATCCGGGTCCCCCCTTTAAGGGAGCGGGTGGCCGATATTCCTCTGCTGGTGCAGCATTTTCTGCACGAATTCAGCCGGAAAAAGAAGAAACCCACCAAGCGCCTCAATCCCGCGGCCATGGACCTCCTGCTGACATACCCCTGGCCCGGCAATATCCGGGAACTGGAAAACCTGATAGAGAGACTGGTCATTCTCAGTGAAGGGGAGGAAATCCAGGTTTCCGAATTGCCGGAACGGTTCCGCAATAAACCGGCAGCCGGCGCGGCCAAGCCCCAGGACATCCCGGATCAGGGCATTAGTCTCACCGCCGCGGTCCAGGAGTTTGAACGGGGCCTGATCATCAAGGCCCTGGATAAAAGCAATTGGGTCAAAAGCCGGGCCGCACAACTCCTGAATCTGAACCGCACCACCCTGCTGGAAAAAATGAAAAAGCAAAATATTACCTCCGTAGTCAATATTTCCTCATCTGCCCGAAGTTTCATCTAGCGTCAAAATCGTGACAAATTTCTAGGCATTTTGACGGCCCCAGAGGGGGAAACCGTCATTTTTTTTGACGCCAAATCCCCCAGGGCCAGCCAAAATTCAGCAGTTACGCCCCGTTTACTGGCTCTGGTATGAGTCTTGCTCTTTGTGGCCAAAAAGCGAGGGAGAAATGTCTGCCAAGCGTCTGATGCTAGGTTTACTGGGAATGGCGGGATTGGGATTTTTGCTGATGGGCCTGCTGCTGCCTGCCGTAATGCCGCCGGCCGCGGCCCAAACGACCGAAGACCCTTACGGAGTTAGGACCTTTATACCTCTGGGGAACGAGTTTTGGGCGGCCATGGAGAAATTGAGCCGGGAAAATTCCACCACCTACGGCGACCAGACCCAGCCTTTATTGCAACAGATTGCCCTTTCCTCCCAATTTGTCGTGAAAACCAACCTGACTCTGATCAGACAGAACGAACGCATTATTCACTTATTGGAAGAGCTCAACCGCAAACGCCTGCTCCAGGAGAAGTAAGCCATGAGTAAACCCCGGGGCTTCTGGGTGTGGATTTTCCTTTTTTGCTGGCTGGCCAGCGGCGCCGGGAGCGCCGCCTGGGCCAAAAGCAAGTGGAAGCGCGCCCACGTGGCCAAAACGGGGGAGAAGACCGGGAACAAGAAAGGGAAGAAAGAGGCCAAGAAAAAAAAGAGGGACAAGAACAGCGAAGATGAATCCCAGGAAGCTGCGGCTCAGACTAAGCCTAAGCCTAAGGGAATCGAGGAACCCAAGACTTTGTTGGCCCTGGCCCAGAGGCAAGAAAAGGCAGGGGACCTCGCCGGCTGCGTGCAGACCCTGGCCAAATTCGTCAACGTCTATCCCCGGCATCCGGAACGAGCCGCCACTTTGTTAAGGATGGCCCAACTGTCCCGGGGGGCGGGGCAGGGGGGGAAAGCCCAGGAAATCTATGCCCTGACGGGTTCCTTATATCCGGGCAGCCGGGCCGGGGCCGAAGCCAGGTGGCAGGTGCAAACCCTGGAATTTTACCGGAACCTCCAGGAGAGGGACGCCTTAGCCACCTTCAAGGATTATCTGCAAAAAATGCAATCCTTGCCCACCAGAGTAGCCGCCGAAAAATTTAAGGAACCCCTGTGCCGGGGCTGGGGGGCAGTGGCAAAGGTCCTTCAGAGGTCCTCTCCCTGCCCGGTGCGCCTGGTGGAAGAGACCCTGGCCCTGTGGGACCTGCACCCTGAAGGGACTCAGCCCCCCGAGGCCGCCCTGATTGTGGGGGAGCTGCTCCTGGGAAAGGGCCTCTACGGCGAGGCCCGGAGTTTTTTGCAGCGGGCCCGGGGACAGGGGACCCCGGATGTGAGGAGCCGGGCCCTGGTGGCTCTCATGGAAGGGGCCTGGGTCTCCAGAGACCTGCCGGATTTTGTGGCCGCGGCCACGCTCTGGCGGCGGCAACCCGGGAAGATCACCCCAGAGCTTAAACCCCGCCTGGATAAGTTGCCTTTACCGGAGGCGTTTTTCGCGGCTGCCTCCGGGCCGGAGGAAAAAGAGAGTCCGGAGGAAAAAGGGAATCCGGAAGAAGATTCTCTGGCCGCCCTGGCGGACTACTGGCGCGGCAAGTCTCTGGACGCCGGCCGGCAGGCGGACCTGTTCCGGAGTCTGGTCCATTTCCTCAACCGGCCGCTGCCCCCGGCCTTGAAGGAGAGATTTCTACTGCAACTGGCCCAACTGCAGTGGTCCCAGGGCCATTACCCCCAGGCAGCCAAGATTTATCAACAATTACTGGCCGCCGACGCCTCCCGGGAGGACGCGGCTTTCTATCAGGATCGCCTGGCCCTGAGCCAACTGAAAGGCCAACGGCCGGAAATGGCTCAGCAAATCTACCGGGGTCTGAGCCAGGGGGGGGATAATTTTTGGCAACTGGTTTCCCGCACCCGGCTGGCGGATATGGAACTGGGACGCTTGCAAAGCGAGCCTCTCCAATAATGAAGACGGTTTTATCAGTTACTGCCTAAAGATTATGGATATTCAATGGGTTAGCCAATAAGTTCAAGAAACTGGCAAGGCATTTAGGCAAAACTCAAAGGACGTGCGCATGGAAAAAAAGGCCATTTTAGTGATCGACGCCGACCCCCATTGGGAAGAGTTCCGGTTGCGATTGCAAAAGTCGCTGGCAGTGGAACTGATCCAGGTCGCCAGCGAAACCCGGGGCCGGGAACTGATGCTCCAGCAGCAACATTATTTCCTGATGATAGCTCTGAGCGAGTCTCTATCGGATCCAGTGCTCACCGGCCTGATTGCCGAAATCAAGCAGGAAGCCCCTTTGTTACCGGTTTTCATTGTTTCCCGGAGGCCCACCGTGGCAGGCGCGGTGTCGGCCATGCGCCGGGGGGCCCAGGATTATCTGCCCGCGCCCTTGACCTGGGAGCGGCTCAAGGAAATCCTGGCTCCCTACCTGCGGAACGGCCACGAACCCTGGCGGCTTTCCGGGAACAAAGGGAGAGAAGAGTCCCGGTCCGTGATTACCCGGGACCCGGTCATGCTGCAACTGCTGCGGATGGCGGAGGCCGTGGCTCCCACCACGGCCACGGTGCTCATTCAAGGGGAATCCGGCACCGGCAAGGAGATTATGGCCCGCTATATCCACGCCAAGAGCGACCGGGTTCAGGGCCCCTTCATTGCCGTCAATTGCGCCTCCCTGCCGGAACGGTTATTGGGGAGCGAACTATTCGGCCACGAAAAAGGGGCCTTCACCGGAGCCATCATGCGCAAGCTGGGAAAATTCGAACTGGCCCAAAACGGCACCATGCTCTTAGATGAGATCAGCGAGATGCACCCCCACCTCCAGGCCAAGCTGCTCCGGGTGCTCCAGGAAAACGAGATCGACCGGGTGGGCGGCCGCCATCCGGTGCCCATTAACGTGCGGGTGATCGCCACCACCAACCGCAACCTCCAGGAGGCCATCCAAAGCAACCAGTTCCGGGAAGACCTGTTCTACCGGCTCAATGTGATTTCCCTGATTCTCCCGGCCTTGCGAGTCCGGCGAGGGGATATCCCCCTGTTGGCGGAGTATTTTCTGCATCGCTATGCCAAGCTCTTTGCCAAGGGTGCGGTCAAGTTCTCGGCGCAGGCATTGGCTGCCTTGGAAAACGCGGCCTGGCCGGGAAATGTCCGGGAACTGGAAAACGCGGTGGCCCGGGGAGTGCTGCTGTCCCAGGGGAGCCAGGTGCACCCCAAAGATATCCTGGCCGACCCCCAGATGGAGACCCCCGGGGCTCCTCCGGTCAGGGTGAAACTGGAAAAACCGGTGACCTTGCGGGAAATGGAGCAGAACCTGATCTTTCAGGCCCTGGACGAGACTTCGGGGAACCGCACGCATGCCGCCAAGATCCTGGGTATCAGCGTCCGGACCTTGCGCAATAAATTGCATGAATACCGGTCCGTCCCTTTTCCCGGGGCCAACCAGAGTTCCCAGGTAGCGTAATAAACTGTAGGGTGCGTCTCACGCACCAATAATGAGAAGGAGGCTTAATGTCTTGGAACGCTTTCACCGACGGGGCCATGCGCCTGTTGGAAAACACCCTGACCTGGCGGACCCGGCATCATGAAGTCATTTCCGGCAACATCGCCAACCTGGATACCCCCGGCTATAACCGGAAGGATATGGACTTCCAGCAGATTCTCAGCAGTTACTCCCAGGGGCAGCTCCAGGAAGTGAGCCTGAATCTCACTAAACCCGGCCATCTGCCGGGAGCGGACCCGGGGGCGGGGCTGGTCCAGGAGAGCTGGGAACCGGTGGACCTGGACCAGGAGATGGTGCGCATGGCGGAGAACCAGGTCTCTTACCAGACTTCCGTGCAAATGCTCATCAAAAAATTGGACTTTTTACGGTCCGTAATTAACGGAGAGGGTAGATGAACATCTTTAAAGCCATGGACGTAAGCGCCTCGGGGATGACGGCCCAGCGGCAGCGCCTGGACGTCATTGCCGAGAATCTGGCCAACGTCAACACCACCCGCACTCCCGAAGGCGGGCCATACAAGCGCAAATCCGTGATCTTAGCGGCGCAGCCCGCCGAAGATTTCGACAGCCTCCTGGAAAGTCCCCAAAAAGTGGAAGTGCAGCAAATAGTCCAGAATTCCGAGGGTATGCGAGCCGAGCACGAGCCAGGCCACCCGGATGCGGATGCCAAGGGCAACGTCCTTTATCCCAACGTCAACCCGGTGTCGGAGATGGTCCATCTGATGCTGGCCAGCCGGGCTTATGAAGCCAATGTCGCGGTCTTGCGCACCGGCAAGTCCATGGCCTTAAAGGCCCTGGATATCGGCCGTTAAAGATAATCCCCAGAGCTTCTTCCTGGAGAAAGGATAGCCAGAGATGAAAATTACTCCACCCAATCCGGCCCTGATGGCCCCCCAAGGGGGCAAAAGTTTGGCGGCCGAGGCCCCCAAAGAGGATTTCGGCAACCTGCTGAACAATATGGTTAACGGCGTCAACAAATTGCAGCAGGAAGGCGACCAGAAGATCTCCGGTTCTATGACGGGAACGGAAGATCTCCATGACGCCATGCTCTCCCTGGAGAAAGCCAATATCGGCCTCAAGCTCCTGTTGCAAGTGCGTAATAAGATGATCCAGGCCTACGAAGAGTTGAGCCGCATGCCCTTATAGAACGAGGTTTTTTGTCGGGTGCGCCGAACCTATTCGGCTAGCCTAGTGCAAGGCTGATTCAGAAGTTGTCACGTTAGCTTTTTGCGGGGGATTGAATGGCTGCATTGAGAGGGTTTTTCCTGGATCTGACCCAGCGGTACCAGGCTCTGCCGTCGACCCAACGTCTGCTGGTGACTGCGGCCCTGGGGGCCGGAGCTTTGGCCCTGGCCTGGTGGTTATATTTAGGCAGCAGCGCCGACTATGGGGTCCTGTTTTCCGGCCTGGCCCAAGATGACGCCGCGGCCATCGCCAGCAAGCTGAAGAGCAAGAAAGTTCCCTATAAGCTGGAGGGTGGGGGAGGCACCATTCTGGTTCCCAAATCCGAGGTTTATGAAATGCGGCTGGCGCTGGCCAGCGAAGGCATGCCCCGGGGCGGCGGGGTGGGCTTCGAGCTCTTCGACCGCCAGGGGTTGGGCACCACCGATTTTGTGCAGCGCCTCAATTACCAGCGGGCCTTACAGGGGGAATTGGCCCGCACTATTTCCGGCATACCGGAGGTGGCGGAAGCCCGGGTGCATGTCGTTACCCCCAAGGACTCCATCTTCCTGGAGGACCAGAAAAAGGCCAGCGCCGCCATCGCGGTTAAGCTCAGGCGTGGCCGTAGCCTGAGCCCGGCCCAGGTGGACGGCATCGTCAACCTGGTGTCCAGCTCCGTGCCCGATCTTCACCCCGGCCAGGTAACGGTGGTGGACTTGAAGGGCCGCATCCTCAGCAAGCCCCAGGATACCCTGACCCCCGGGGGCCTATCCACCGCGCAGATGACCTTTCAACGCCAGACCGAGGAAACCCTGGAACGGAAGGTCCAGTCTTTGTTCGACCAGATCCTGGGCCCCAGAAAGTCCATTGTCAGGGTGGCCGCGGACCTGGATTTTAAAAAGGTCGACATCCGGGAAGAAAAATTTACCCCCAATAAGGATCTGATTCGTAGCGAACAGAAAACCGAGGAACGCAGCACCCGGGGGGCGGGAGCCCAAGGCAATCCCGATGCCAGCTATCAACTCGGCAAAGGCACCATCACCGCGCCGCCGCCGGGAAAAGGGCCGCCGCCCCTGTCTCCGCCGCTGCCTGCGGCTCCAGCCGCTAAATCCGGGATGGAGCGTAAGAGCGAACTCCGGAATTATGAAATCAACCGGGTGATGACCCAGATGGTGGACCAGCCCGGCAAGATCAAACGCCTCTCCATCGCCGTGGTGGTGGACGGCCTTTATAAAGGCAAGGGCAAGGCCTTTTCTCCCCGGGCGGCGGAGGAACTGCGCCAATATGCCAATCTGGCCAAAAAGGCCATCGGCTTCTCGGCGGAGCGGGGAGACCAGTTGGAGATTTCCTCCGCGCCCCTGGCCCTCCACACCCCGGAAGGGGTAATGGCCGCAGGCCTCGAAGGCAGCTGGCGGGATACGGTGATGGACTCCCTGAAAATCGGAGTCATGGTATTGCTGGCGTTGGCGGCTCTCATGTTCTTGTTGCGGAGAAAGCCCCGGCAGGCCAGCCGCCCCCTCCTGGAAGCCCCGAAGCCTGCGGGCGCCCTGGCCTATGAACAACAGGCGGCCGCTTTGTCCGAGGGGGGAGAGATGGCCTTACCGGGGCCTCAGCAGCAGGCCTTGGCTCCGCCTCCGGTTTTGCCGGACTCAGTGGACGGCAAAGAGAAAATAGTGCAATTGATCAACACCTACCCCGACCGGGCCGTGGAGGTTTTGCGCTTGTGGCTGCATGAAAAATAGGCCGCACCGGCGATATCCGCGGATTTTAGAGAAGGGAAAGGGGAAACATGGCTATCAAATCGGAAAGAATATCGGGGGCTGATAAAGCGGCAATGCTGCTGGTCAGCCTGGGGGAAACAAACGCCGGGGAAATCCTGAAGCGTCTGGATGATAAAGAAGTACAGGTTCTAGGCCAGAGGATATCCAAGTTGGAAATGGTGCCCACCAAACAACTGGCCACCATCCTGGACGAGTTCAATAGAATGATGGAGGCTCCGGAAGCCCTGGTGGTGCGGGGCGATCAATTCTTCAAAAATACCATTTCCCGCACCATGGATATGAAACGCCAGGAGGACCTGATTGATAGTCTGGACCTGGACACCAGCCCGGAATTCTTCCAAAAGATCAAAAAGCTGGATGCCCGCACCCTGGCCAGTTATATGCGCAATGAACATCCCCAGACCGTGGCTTTGGTTCTGGCCCACCTGGAACGGCCCCAGGCCGGCGCGGTCCTTTCCCAATTTCCGGAAAACCTGCAGATGGAGGTGGTGCGGCGCATCGCCAATCTGGACCAGGTCTCCCCGGCCATCATCGAAGAGATCGACAATGCCTTGCGGGATGAGATCTCTTTGGTGGAAGAAGTGGGCGGCCGGGCCATCGGCGGCGCCCAATCGGTGGCGGAGATCCTCAACCAGATGGAACGGTCGGTGGAGAACAGTATCCTGAAACGCCTGGAGGAAGAAGACTACGAAGCCCTGGCCGAAGATATCCGCCGCTACATGTTCACCTTTGAAGACCTCCTGGGGGTGGAAGACCGGGGCGTCATGGCATTGCTAAAGGAAGTCAATACCCAGGAATTGGCCCTGGCTCTCAAGGTCGCGTCCGAGGATCTGAAAGAGAAGTTCTTCCAAAACATGTCTTCCCGGGCCGCGGAGATGCTCCGGGAAGAACTGGATATCATGGGGCCGGCCCGGCTGAGGGACGTGGAAGGGGCCCAGCAGAAGATTATTCAAATAGCCAAACGTTTGGAGGCCGAGGGACAACTGGTCCTGGCCGGAAAAGGCTCCGAAGATGTCTTTGTCTAAAGAACCCCGGCCGGATGTGGAAGAGTATACTTTCCAAGGATTTGACCAGGGAGAACCGCGGCCCCTCATCACGGAATTCCGCTTTGAACCCCTGGCTTATCAGGAGCCGGGTATGGCGCCCACCCCGGAGATGATTGAAGAAGCCCAGGGGATTGTGGGAGAAGCCAGAAAAAAGGCCCAGCATATTGAGCGGGAGGCTTACGAACAGGGATTTCTCCAGGGCCAGAAAGACGGCCAGGAGGTGGGAGAGCGAAGCCTGGATCAGCAGGTGCAGCAGTTTAAGGATCTGGTGCAAGCCCTGGTCCAGGAAAAAGAAGAGCTCTACCGGAAGCGGGAGCAGGATCTGCTGGACCTGGTGCTCCTCATCAGCCGCAAGATCGTGGCCCGGGAGCTGAAACTGCAGCCGGAGGCGATTCAGGATATCATCGCCGGAGGCTTTAGAATCCTGTCGGATACGGAAGATATTAAGGTGCGGCTCCATCCCCAGGATCACGAGCTCCTGGAGTGGGCCACCAAAGACAACTGGCCCGCGGACGTGGAACTGGTGGCCGACGGCACCATCGAGCCCGGCGGGTTCATCATGGAAACGGCCAGCGGTGATATTGACGGCACCCGGGAAAATCGTTGGACCGTGGTGACCAAACTGGTGCAAGAGGCGTTACAGGCGGAAGATGAGCCCACAGAGGCAGATTGATTGGCAGCGCCTGCAGGGGAGCCTGGGGGAAACTGACCCCTATTCCCTGACCGGCCGTGTGCAGGCGATGGTGGGCCTGGTCATCTCCAGCCGGGGGCCCCAAAGCGCGGTGGGGGGGGTCTGCCGGGTGGAACTGCCCCCGCCCCGGAAG
>JAQTXE010000340.1 GCA_028688935.1 Syntrophales bacterium | reverse complement strand
ATTTTCCATATGGACGTCTCGGTGGCGGCCCTCATCGGCGCCATGCTGCTGTTGGTCATCTCCCGGGTGGATATCGTGGAGATGCTGGAGCATGAGGTGGAATGGCCCACCCTGGTCTTCTTCATCGGCCTGTTCATGGTCATTGCCGGGGCCGAGGAGACCGGCCTCATCCAGGTCATCGCCAACTGGGTGAAAGACCTCTCCCGGGGCAACCTCACCCTGGCCATCGTCCTGGTCCTCTGGGTGAGCGCCATTGCCTCGGCCTTCATCGACAATATCCCCTTCACCGCCACCATGCTGCCCATCATCGCCTTTTTAAACCAGACCATCCCCGGCGCGGAGTCCGGAGTGCTTTGGTGGTCCCTGGCCCTGGGGGCGTGCCTGGGCGGTAACGGCACCATGATCGGGGCCTCCGCCAACGTGGTCACCGTGGGGCTGGCGGAAAAATCGGGCTACCATATTTCCTTCCTGGCTTATATGCGGGCCTGCTGGTGGCCCATGGTCATCACCGTCACCATTGCCATGGGCTACCTGCTGCTTGCCTATTAATTGCGTCTTTGCGCCTTTGCGTGAGAAACCCATTATGCAAAGACGCAAAGAACCCCAAGATGAGACCTTGCGAAAGTCTCATTTCGAGATGTGGGGTAGGCGCCATAAGTTTTTATCTTACGGAAATTCCGGTATTAATCCCCTCTCCCCTCGGGGGAGAGGGCTAGGGTGAGGGGGGCGTAATTTTTTGGTGTCCCGAACCGATTTCGCCACCCCCACCCCAACCCTCCCCCTCGAAGGGGGAGGGAGTTCTTTTCGCTCCTGAATTACCTGAATAAAGGAACTTTTTTGTTTTTCGGAGCTAAAGCAATAAGCGATTTCATTATTTGCTGGTGGGCCGGAGGCCCATGAATGACTGCTACTAATGAAGGGGGGACAGCCGAGGGCGGCTGTTCCACATGAGACTTTCGCAAAGGTCTCAAATTGCAGCAGCACTTGACCAAAAGCCCCGGACCGGTTATCCTGCGATAAATAAGATATCGAGGGATATAAGGGACATATGCCGTCCAACCCGGAACCCGGGGCCATGGTGCAGCCCACGGCGGAACAGACCAAGTCCGGCAGTGAACGCCTGCTGGTCTGTCTCAGCCCCAGTCCTTTCTCCATCCCTTTAATTCGCGCTACCCAGCGCCTCGCCGCGGCCCAAGAGGCTAAGTGGTACGCCCTCTATGTGGAGACTCCCTCCCATGCCCGCCTGTCCCGGGAAAACCAGGAGCACGTGGCCCAGGCCCTCTATCTGGCGGCCAAAATGGGGGCCCAGGCCGTCAAGGTTTCCGGTTTTCGCATCGGTGACGAAATTTTGGCCTTTGCCCGGGAAAACCAAGTCAGCAAGATCTTTGTGGGCAAGCCCGTGGAGCGCCGCTGGCGGCGTTTTTTGGGCCTCTCCCTGGTGGATCATCTCATCTGGAACTGCGGCTCCATTGACGTCTTCGTCATCTCCGGGGAAGGGGAGGAAGCCTCTCCCGCCCCGGCTCCGGCCCCCAGACCCCGGCGCCTGCTCCGGGAATACCTCCTGGCTGCGGGGGGTGTAGGGCTCTGCACCGGCCTGGCCTGGGTGCTCTTTCCCTATCTGGCCCTCACTAATCTGGCCATGATCTATCTCCTGACAGTGGTGATTATCTCTTCCTTTCTCACCCAGGGGCCCGCTCTTTTTTCCTCCTTTTTCAGCGTGGCTGTCTTTGCCTTCTTTTTTGTGCCTGAATATTTCTCCTTCGCGGTGGCCAACACTGAATACACCATCACCCTGGTGGTGATGCTGCTGGTTAGCCTCCTGGTCAGCGGTTTGACCACCCGGGTACGCCACCAGGCCCGGGTGGCCCGGGAGCAAGAAAGGCAAGCCGCGGCCCTGTTCGAGATGAGCCAGAACCTCACGGCCATCACCAGTCTGGAAGAGCTGCTGGAGGTGGCTGCGGCCCAAATCTCCCAGATCTTTGACAGCCGGGCAGCCATTTTGATGCCCCAGGCCGACGGTGAGTTGCAACTCCGGGCGGGATATGCCTTTGCCGATGAGGACGTCCGGGAAGGGATGGTGGCCTCCTGGGTCTTTAAGCACGGACACCTGGCCGGCGCCGGCACCGGCACCCTGTCCGCGGTAAAAAGCATCTACCTGCCCCTCATCGCCTCCCAACGGGTCATCGGGGTTTTACGGGTAGAGCCGGAGCAGGCCGGCCGCACCCTGGAGGCGGACTCCTTGCGGCTGCTGGAGGCCCTGGGCAGCCAGGTGGGTCTGGCCATCGAAGGGGAGAACCTCTCCCGCCAGGCCCAGGAGGCCCGGCTCCAGATGGAAGCCGAGCAGATGCGGAACGCTTTGCTCAGTTCCGTATCCCACGACCTCCGCACTCCTTTGACCGTTATTGCCGGGTCCGCCAGCAGCCTCCTGGAGGGGGAGAAGAACCTGGACGCGGCCACCAAACAGGAGTTGGCCCAAAGTATTTATGAAGAAGCCCGGCGCCTGGACCGCCTGGTGCACAATCTTTTGGAAATGAGCCGGCTGCAGTCCGGCCAGGCCAGGTTCCACCAGGAGTGGCACGTCCTGGAGGAGGTGATCGGCTGCGCCTTGGCCCAACTGGACACCCAGCTTAAGGACCATCCGGTGTCCATTAATCTGCCCACCGATCTCCCCCTGGTGCGGGTTGACGCCCTGCTCCTGGAAAGGGTGCTGATCAACCTCCTGGAAAATTCCCTGAAATACACGCCGCCGGGGACGCCCCTGGAAATCTCCGGGCGCCTCCAAGAGCAGGAGCTGCTGGTGGCCATTGCCGACCGGGGACCGGGTCTGCCGCCGGGGGAGGAAGAGCGCATCTTTGAAAAATTCTACCAGGCGGCCCTGGGCAGCGCCCGGGGCGCGGGTCTGGGGTTGACCATCTGCCGCCGCATCATCGAGGCCCACGGCGGCCGCATCTGGGCCGCCAACCGGCCGGAAGGCGGGGCGGTCTTCAGCTTCACCATCCCCCTGGTGGAAGGCGCGCCCCTGTTGGATAAAAACCTCCCGGGAGACGCGGCCAAAGCCTGACCATGAATCCGATTATCTTACTCATAGAAGATGATCCTCATATCCGCCGGTTCCTCAGGGCCAGCCTGGTGACCCAGGGCTACGACCTGCTGGAGGCCGGGACCGGCAAAGAGGGGCTGGCCCTGGCCGCCTCCCGGGTTCCGGACGTGGTTCTTCTGGATCTGGGCCTGCCGGACATGGAAGGGATCGAAGTGATCAAGCAATTGCGGACCTGGTCGGGAGTGCCCATTATCATCCTGTCCGCCCGGGGCCAGGAACGGGACAAAGTGGCCAATCTGGACGCGGGCGCGGATGATTACCTGACCAAGCCCTTCGGGGTGGGGGAGTTGCTGGCCAGGATGCGCGTGGCCCTGCGCCGTACTGTGCCCGCGGAAGACGGCAAGCAGGAAACCTCCTTTTCCCTGGGGAATATCAAGGTGGATTTTGAAAAGCGCCTGGTCTTCCGGGGCCAGGAGGAAGTGCACCTGACCCCCATCGAATACAAACTATTTTCCGTCTTGTTGAAGTACCGGGGCAAAGTAGTGACCCATCGCCAATTGCTGAAAGAGGTCTGGGGCTCCACTTCGGTGGAGGAAAACTCCTATTTGCGCATTTTTATTCTCAATCTCCGCCGTAAACTGGAAGACGATCCCACCCGGCCCGAATATCTGCTCACCGAACCCG
>JAQTXE010000339.1 GCA_028688935.1 Syntrophales bacterium | reverse complement strand
GTAAAGAGCCTCTAGATGCGGCTGTCTTCTACATGGACATCCGCACCCACGGCAAGGAGTTCGAAAAGTACTACTGGCGGGCCCGGGATGAATTCGGGGTCCGCTTCATCCGCTCCCGGGTCCACACCATCGACGCGGTGCCGGGCACTGACGACGTGGCCATCCGCTATCTGAAAGAAGACGGCACCTTGGAGACCGAGCATTTCGACATGCTGGTTCTGTCCAATGGCTTCGAGGTCTCCCCCAAGGTATTGGAGTTGGCCAAGACCCTGGGAGTGGAGGTGAACGCCAATAAGTTTGCCGACACCTCCTCTTTTACCCCGGTTTCCACCAGCCGGCCGGGCATCTATGTCTGCGGCGCCTTCCAGGGCCCCAAGGACATTCCCCAGTCGGTCATGGAAGCTTCGGCCGCGGCCGCCGCCTCCAGCGAACTCCTGAGTCCGGCGCGCTTTTCCCTGGCCCGGAAAAAGCCCGTGTTCGAAGAGCGGGACGTCTCCCTGGAAACACCCCGCATCGGCGTCTTCGTCTGCCACTGCGGCATTAATATCGCCAGCGTGGTGGACGTGGAGGCGGTCCGGGATTACGCCAAGACGCTGCCTTACGTGGAGTTCGTGGAGAACAGCCTCTTTGCCTGCTCCCAGGATACCCAGGAACTCATTAAGGAACGTATTAAAGAGCACAACCTCAACCGGGTGGTGGTGGCTTCCTGTACCCCCCGCACCCATGAACCTACCTTCCAGGAGACCATCAAGGAAGCGGGCCTGAATAAGTATCTCTTTCAGATGGCCAACATCCGGGATCAGGGCTCCTGGGTCCATGCGAACGTGCCGGAGGCGGCCACCCAGCGGGCCAAAGACCAGGTGCGCATGGCCGTGGCCAGTGCCTCCTTGCAGACGCCTCTCCAGGAGTTCGACCTGCCCGTCACCAAGGCCGGATTGGTCATCGGCGGCGGCGTCGCCGGCATGGAGGCCGCCCTGGGCCTGGCCGGACAAGGCTATAAAGCGACCCTGGTGGAAAAGAAGGATTTCCTGGGAGGGCACGCTCTCAAGCTCAACCAGACGTGGAACGGCGAGGTGGTGAAGCCCTATGTCGAGGAATTGATCAAGAAAGTGAACGACAACCCCCTGATCGAGGTCTTCCTTAACGCCGAGGTCACCGATGTCGACGGTTTTGTGGGCAACTTCAAGAGCCTGGTCAGCGTCCAGGGCCGGGAGACCGAGGTGGAGCATGGTGCGGCCATCATCGCCATGGGCGGCCACTCCTACAAGCCCACGGAATATCTTTATAAGGAAAACCCCCGGGTCTTGCTCTCCCTGGAGATGGACCAGGCCCTGCGGGAGAAGAACCCCATGGTCACCGAGGCCAAATGCGCGGCTTTCATCCAGTGCGTGGGCTCCCGGGAGCCTGACCGCCCCTACTGCAGCCGGGTTTGCTGCACCCACTCCGTGGAAAGCGCGGTGAAGCTCAAAGAGATCAACCCCGATATGGACGTTTACGTCCTCTACCGGGATCTGCGCACTTACGGACTACGGGAAAACCTCTACAAAGAAGCCCGGGAAAAAGGGGTCGTCTTTATCCGTTTCGACCTGGAGAATAAACCCCAGGTGGCGCAGAACGCCAAGGGTGAACTCACGGTCACGGTAAAGGACCACATCCTGGGTATCCCGGTGAATCTGCATCCCGATGTCTTAACCCTGGCTTCGGCCATCATTGTTAAGGACCAGGAGAAACTGGCCAAGTTGTTCAAGGTGCCCTTGACCAACGACGGCTTCTTCCTGGAAGCGCACATGAAGCTGCGGCCGGTGGACTTTGCCACCGACGGCGTCTTTGTCGCCGGTCTGGCCCATTATCCCAAACCCATGGATGAAGCCATCGCCCAGGCCAAGGCCGCGGCGGCCCGGGCCGCGGTGGTCCTGGCCCAAGATGCCATCCGGGCCGGCGGGGTAGTGGCCCAGATAGACGCGGCCGCCTGTTCCGGCTGCCAGGCTTGCGTGGGGGTCTGCCCCTTCGGAGCCATCAATTACAAGGAACGGGAAGACGTCTGCGAAGTCAACCAGGCCTTGTGCAAGGGCTGCGGCACTTGCGCCGCCAACTGCCCTTCGGAGTGCATCACTCTCTTCGGGTTCAGCCACAAGCAGATCTACACCCAAGTTGACGAGGCTTTAGCGGAATTGGAAGCGATGGAGGAGGCCGCGGGCTGATCAAGCCTCCGCCTATCTGACAAGAGGACTGAAAAAAATGGCAGAAAAAGAGTTCGAACCGAAAATTATTGGATTTTTCTGTAACTGGTGCACTTACGCCGGGGCCGACCTGGCGGGTGTCAGCCGCCTGCAATATCCCCCCAACATCAGGGTCATCCGGGTCATGTGCTCCGGCACCGTCTCGCCCCATCACGTGCTCCGGGCCTTCCAGAAGGGGGCCGACGGCGTGCTCATCGGTGGCTGCCATATCGGCGACTGCCACTATCTCCGGGGCAATTTTATGACCATCAAGCGCATGCGTTTCCTCCAGGACCTCCTGAAGTTCACCGGTTGTGAAGCCGGGAGGCTTCACCTGGAGTGGATCTCCGCCGCCGAAGGCCCCAAGTTCGCGGAGACGGTGCGGAATTTCACCGAGAAGATCAAAAAACTGGGTCCCTCCCGCCTGAAACTGGCGGCCCGGGCGGCGTAGGGGTGAACCTGTGTTCGCTCTTTACCGACTAGATTAAGGATAAGTCCCTATGGATAAGTTGCGTGAAAAGGTCCGGAAGCTGTTAAAAGAAGGCAAAGTCGCGGGATATATCGGCTATATTATGAAAGACAGCCACCCTTTGCCCCACTTTTTTACCAAGGAACGCCTGGAAGAGGTGGATCAGGCCATCGTCGCCCCTGATAGCGCCCGCTACCCCCTGGACAAGCTGCTGCAACAAGTGGCGTCCCGTTACCCGGAGGATACCTTCGCCATCCAGGTGCGGGGCTGTGACGAGCGGGGTTTGAATGAGCTCTACAAGTGGGGCCAGTTGGAGCCTGACAAGGTGGTGCTGGTGGGCGTCGCTTGTACCCAGGAGCAGGCTGACTATTGCGAATGCCCGGGGCCCTGGGCCTCGGTCATCGATTACGGGGAGAAATGCCAGCCCGTGGCCAAGAGCAAGCGGGTGGCGAGCATCGAGGCCCTGGGCGAGGAAGAAGCCTTCCAGGATTGGCTGGGCCACTTCAAGAAATGCATCAAGTGCTACGGCTGCCGGGACGTCTGCCCCATGTGCTTCTGCAAGGAATGCTCCCTGGAGCATCCGGAGCTGATGAGCACCGGCAATTTGCCCCCGGATACCATCTTCCAGCTGGTCCGGGCCATCCACATGGCCGGGCGTTGCATCGACTGCGGTCTCTGCGAAGAGAACTGCCCCGCGGACATCCCTTTGCGGGTCCTCTATAAAAAAGGCAATGACCTGGTCAAAGAACTTTTCGACTACCAGGTGGGCTCTCCGGAGGCCGGCATCTCCCCCTGGAAGTTCCTGGGAGACGAATCCACCATGGAAACCAAGCCCATGTAAGGCAGTTTTCGGTTTTCGGTAAAAAAAGCGGGCCTAAGGGCCCGCTTTTTTTGCGCTAGGAAATGGCTTTTTGTAAGTAGGGGCGAACCTTGTGTTCGCCCAGCGTCCGGGCGAACACAAGGTTCGCCCCTACGGCAAACAGAAACCGAAAACCCGCCTTTAAGCTTTAGCCGGCAGCACCGGGTGCTTGTGGGAGTAAGGG
>JAQTXE010000338.1 GCA_028688935.1 Syntrophales bacterium | reverse complement strand
AAAGGTGGCGATTAACGGCATGGGGCGCATCGGCAGGGCCGCGTTCAAGGTTATTCTGGAAACCCCGGAATTTGAACTGGTGGCGGTCAATGATCTGATGGACCTGGATAATCTGGCCTACTTGCTCAAATATGACACCGTATACGGCAGGTACGGGAAAAAAGTGGAAGTCAGCGGTAAGGCCCTGGTGGTGGACGGCAAAACCTATCCGGTCTTCAGCGAAAGGGACCCGGCCCAGCTCCCCTGGGGCAAATTGGGCGTGGACGTGGTCTTTGAGTGCACCGGCGTCTTCACCAACAACGAGGGTCTGCAAAAACACGTCCAGGCCGGCGCCAAGCTGGTTTATCTGTCGGCGCCCCCCAAAGGCGAAGACGTCTGCACCATCGTCCACGGGGTGACCAAGCCGGAAGGCGGGGTGAACGTCATCTCCTGCGCCTCTTGCACCACCAACTGCATCACCCCGGTGGTGGAGGTGATGATGCGTCGCATCGGCGTCAAAAAGGCCATCATGACCACCATCCACGCCTACACCTCCAGCCAGGCCATCGTCGACGGACCCGCCAAGAAGTGGCGCCGGGGCCGGGCCGGGGCCGCCAATTTCGTGCCCACTTCCACGGGCGCGGCCAAGGCCACCACCAACTGCCTGCCGGAATTGAAGGGGAAATTCGACGGCTTGGGGGTGCGGGGTCCGGTGCCTTCCGGTTCCCTGGCGGATATCGTCTTTGTCACCGCCAGGCCCACCAGCGTGGAGGAGATCAGCCGTATCTTCCAGGAAGAAGCTGAGACCCCCCGCTATAAAGGCATCTTGGGCGTGGCCGAAGCCCCCCTGGTCTCTCACGACATCATCCAGGACCCCCGGGCCTCCATCGTCGACCTGGAGATGACCCAGGTGGTGGACGGCGACCTGGTGAAGATCATGAGCTGGTACGACAACGAATGGGGTTATACCAACCAGATGGTCAAGGAAGCGGTGCGCGCGGTCAAAGAAGCGAAACTCTAAATTACCCGAATCTCCAGGAGAGGGGGCGCCGGCGGGCAGATTGGCCTTGCCGGCCCCCTCCCTTCCCTTTTCCCACGAATACATCCCCTCCGGGCTGCGAGCGCCGGAGATTTTTCCCCCTACCGCCTTTGCCTGGTTGCCGCCCCCCGGGGGCGTTCCCTTGACAAGGCGAGCCATCGTATCTAGCCTATAAACAATCTCATGAAGGGAGAGTAATCGCTTCTCTGCCCGGGCTTAAGGAGCGCCTCATTACGTCATCGAAAAAATACCATAACCACGCGGCCACAAGAGACAAGGAGGATTAGGTATGAAGGTTGGAGAGTGTTACCAAACCGCTGATTGGAAAACGGAAAAACACGTGCCCGTCATTGAGTGCCCGGACGCGGTGACCGCAGACGAGATGTTCGAAGTCAAAGTATCCCTCGGCAAAGAAGTGGCCCACCCCAACACTTCCGAGCATCATATCAGATGGATACAAGTCTTTTTTAAGCCCGAGGGCGACAAGTTTGCCTACCAGGTGGCCAACTGTGAATTCACGGCCCACGGCGAATCGACGGAGGGGCCGAATAAGGGTCCGGTCTATACCCACCATGGCGCCACCGTGTCCCTGAAGACCAGCAAACCGGGAGTGCTCATCGCCACCTCCCTTTGCAATATTCACGGCCTCTGGGAAAATTCCCAGGCGATCAAGATTAAATAAAACCACGACTGCCACCAGGCGTCCCTCTCGGGACCGCCTCTAACTCAGTATCTCATCCCAGAGGATGTTATCCTGTGCCCGCCCCGCCCGGCGAACCTCGGTTCGTCCGGGCGCCTGGCGGCCTTGGGCTTTAAGACCGGGGCCGCCCATGCCTGGAAAGCCGGCAATGCCTTCTATCACCAGCGGTAATTCATTAATTTTATGGTTTATCAAGAACTTTATTCACGATTTCACCCAAACAAGGGTCCAATTAGATTATATAATATCTTCGCATACGCCTCGGCGTTAAAACGGTTTGGCGTTTTTGCGCCTTGGCGAGGCCTTGAGAGTTGCCTTACCTCCTAAGGGGGGAGTTCTCTGGAAAAGGAGGAGTTGTCGCGATGTGGCAAAAAATCGGTGTGGTTCTCTGTCTATTACTGTTTGCCGGGGCGTTTGCCGGCGGCCAGCAAACCGTCTTCGCCAAGGATCCGGCCAAGACTAAGCAAAATAGCCAAAAGCAGGAGAAGAGCAAACAATCATTTAAGGATAAATACAAGCAAAAGGTAAACAAAGTTAAAGAAAAGATCAGAAAAAAAATGGAACCCAGAAGGTCTCCGGCGGCGTTGGCCGTCAGGGGCTAGCAAAACCAGGAGTTCAGAGCAGGCCCCTGGGCCTTGGGACCCCCTGAGAAGAGCGTCGTTCTTCACCAAAAGGTTGCAGAAAGCTACGGCTTGTCAAATCGCCTGAAGTTTTCCGGCACCGGTGGTTACTTTTCCCCCTAAGGGCAGATGGAATCTGTTCCTTAAGGGTAAGAAAACCGCAATTCATGGAAGGATAGCTGCATGGCCCGCAAGGTATATCTAAAGCCTCCACCCCCCACCCGGACTATATTATGGGCCCAGTTAATTCTGGGTGTGCTGTTCTTGCCGTTAGGTTTGGTATTCGTCAGCATCTCTGAAGGGGAAGCAAGACCATTTGTCGCCATATTTTCTGTGATCTGGGTTGTAGGGTGTATCGCCATAATTGTGAGTTCAATAAAGACCTTGAGGCTGGTAAAACAAGGCAAAATCGAGATTGCCGAACTCAGTGATACAGGTGGAGAAACGGAGAGTGACTTTGCGGTGAGGTTGCGTGACCTGGAAGCCCTCAGGAAAGATGGTCTTATCTCCGAGGCTGAGTATCAGAGAAAAAGAGCCGAAATATTGCAGGAAAAGTGGTGAGGCAATCTAATACCGTTTCCGGTTTTCAGTTTTCGGTTTCCGGTAGAAAGATATCAAATTATCAATAATTTATAAGTTAATTTTGTTGCAGCAGAAACCGAACTTGGTATAAATCCGGACGGGAAAAATATTAAAGCAGAGGGGGATCCCGGGAAGATTCTTCTCGTCCTTTGGTCCTCATTGACTGGACGGATAAAGAGGTTTTATGCGGTGGGCGGCCCGGCTCACTAGCCGGCTGCCGGAAGCAGTATCGGGGCTAATTCCTGCACAATCAGGCGCTTTAGGACCTCCCGGGTCCGCCGGTAATGCTCCAGGCTGCGGCCGTAAGGATCGGCCACCGGCCGGTTGAGCAAGCGGCCCGGAAAAGTCGCGGGCAACAGATGCTCCAGGTCGTAGGTGGTCAGGTTGACGGCCCAATGATACTGGGCGAACGATAAATCCTCCAGCCCCTTGGAGCGCAGCCCGGCCAGGGGCACGCCTATCTCCGCCAGCACCTCCAGGGTCTCCCGGGCCACAAAACCCAGGGGCGAGATGCCCGCGGAGGCGACTGCCACCCTCTCCTGAAAATGATGGCGGGCCAGGGCCTCGGCCATAATGCTGCGGCAGGAATTCCCCAGACAGATAAAGACTAGCCCCGGCGGTGGCATGATTCCCTTTCCAACCCGCAAATTAATCGGTAACCATAAGCCAAGCTCCGAGCGCAATCTCGTGGATATTACCGAAATCACCGCCAAGACCGCGCTGGTCAGGTCCAAAATCCCCGGCGTCCCTTTCGTGATCAATCCCTACCTGGGCTGCGGCCACGGCTGCCGCTATTGCTACGCGGTCTTTAT
>JAQTXE010000078.1 GCA_028688935.1 Syntrophales bacterium | reverse complement strand
GGTCGGCCGCGGCCCGGCGTATGGCGGCCAGGTGTGCCGCTTCCAGGATAGTGTCGGCATGGAGAAAGACCAGGAAGTCGCCCCTGGCGGCCTGAGCGCCGGCGTTCATCTGGGCGCCCCGGCTTTTGGGCGCCTGGAGTAGGCGCGCTTGCGGGAAATTCTCCGCCTCTTCCCGGCTGCCGTCGGTGCTGCCGCCATCCACCACGATAATTTCTAGGTCCCTATCCCCAGGCAAAGCCGCTAAAGTCTTTCCTAAAACCCCGGCCTCGTTATAAACTGGAATAATGATGGAAAATATGGGGTGATAGCCAGGAGAGAGAGTCAGCTTTGCATGTGAATTTCGCTTTTTCTGCTCACTGCTCACTGCTAACTGCTTACTTTTAATCCGCCCTCCCCCCGATCTGTCCTTCGGATTACTCATACTATGGCCGCCTTACTCATCATCTTTGCCAAAGAACCCCTGGCCGGGCAAGTAAAAACGCGTCTTTCTCCGCCGCTGTCGCCTAAGGCCGCGGCCCGGCTTTATCAATATTTTTTGGAGGATATTCTGGAAGAGATGGGGAGTTTGCCGGAAATCCGTCTGGCAGTGGCTTATAGCCCGGACAAGGCCAAAGATTTTTTTCGGAAAATGGCGCCTTCCGGGGCCTTGCTTTTCTCCCAGGAGGGGGACGATTTGAGCACCCGCCTGGTGCGGGCCTTTGACCGGGGTTTTGCCGCGGGGTTCAAGACGGTCCTGGTGCGCAACAGTGACAGCCCCGATCTGCCGGAAGAAATAGTGCTGGCCGCCGAGCAGGCCCTCACCGCAGACGGGGCTGACCTGGTCTTGAGTCCCAGTCCGGATGGGGGATACAATCTGGTGGGTCTGAAACAACCTCAACCCCGGCTTTTTCAGGGGATATCCTGGTCCTCGCCCCGGGTGCTGGCCGACACCCTGGGCCTGGCCCGGCAATTATTTTTAGCTGTGCATTTATTGCCTTCCTGGCCGGATATCGACACCATGGACGACCTGCGGGCCTTTGCGGCTCGGCCCCTGGCTCCCGGCACCCCGGGCCGCCGTTCTCACCTGTTCACTCATGAGTTGCTGGAAAAAATTTCCCAATAATTGAGCCTTGAAAAAAATCTGCCACCGACCTCAAGCCGACTTCTTATTCTAATTTTGCACAATTAATTCTTAACTCTATGCGGGTTGGGAAGGGGGGTGTGGGGGGAGGGGTAGGGACCTCAGGTCCCTAGCCCCTCCCCCCACTCTCAACTTCGATCACCCCGCGGCGGCCAGGGCTTGGGCCACCTTGTCTTCCAGGTCTTTTTTATCGATGGGTTTGATGCAGTATTCAAAGGCCCCGAGTTGCCGGGCCTGGCGGGCGGTTTCCAGGGTGGGATAGCCGGTGAGCATGATCACCCGGGTCTGGGGGGAAATCTTCTTCACTTCTTGGAGCATGGCGATGCCGCTCATTTTTTTAAGCCTGATGTCCAGAATGGCCACGGCCACCGGCCGGGTGCGGAGGTAGGCCAGGGCTTCCTCCTCCTCGGTGAAGACCGCGACCCGATGGCCCTGTCGTTCCAGGATGCGTTTGATCATAATGACCGCGTCCAGAACGTCGTCCAGCACCAGAATTTCGTCCATAACCACCCCTAGACCGCGTTTTGGTCTGCAGCGGGCAAACCCGCCGGCGCCGCTTCCGTGAAGGTCTCTTCCAGGGATTTCTCCCGGGATACCGGTAACTCCAAGATAAAGACCGTCCCCGGCCCCACCGGGGCTTTAGCCGGATCGAAATTTTCCCAAAATTCTCCGGGAGCCGGACTGAGCGCGGTGATAGTACCCTGGTGGTCGTGAATGATGCCGAAAGAGACCGACAGGCCCAAGCCGGTGCCGCCCCCCGGGGCTTTGGTGGTGAAAAAGGGGTCGAAAATCTTTTTCAGGTTTTCCGGGGCGATGCCCGAGCCGTTGTCGGCCACCGTCACCTGCACCCGGTTGGTCTGGGGATCGAGCCTGGTGCCCACCCAGATGGTGCCGTCCTGGCCGATGGAGTCCACGGCATTGGTGAGGAGGTTGAGCCAGACCTGCTTGAGCTTTTCCTTGTCGCCGATAATTGCCGGGAGGTCCGGGGCCAGGGAAGGCACGATGTCGATCCAATCCTGTTTAAAGGAATGCCTGACCAGATCCAGGACTTCGTTGATAGAGCCGTTGAGGTCCATCTCCTCGGGGCGGCTTTCGATGTGCCGGGAAAAGCTCAGGAGATCGCTCACGATGCGCCGGCAAATCTGGGCCTGTTTTTCAATGATCTGGAGGAATTCGTAGCTTTCCGTGTCCTGAGGGATATCCTCTAAAAGCATCTGGGCGTATCCCAGGATAACACACAGAGGGGTATTGATTTCATGGGCCACGCCCCCGGACAGCCGGCCCAGTTGTTCCATTTTCAGGGATTGGATCAACTGCTCCTGGTATTGTTTGATCTCGGTAATATCCCGGGCCGCCATGAGAATCCCGGTGATCCGGTCGCCGTCATAGACCGGCACCTTGACCATGTGCAGCCAGCGTTTTTCCCCGTCCTTATCCACCGGCACCTCTCGGCTCTTATGGCCGCCGGTTTGGAGAATCTGCATATTTTCCGCTTGGTGGGCCGCGGCCTGTTCCGAAGGAAACAAGGGAGCGCAGGTCCGGCCCAGGATCTCGTTTTCCGGCCAGCCGCAAAACTGGGCAAAGGCAGGGTTTACCGCCTGATAAACCAGGTTTTCATCTTGGAGGCTGACCAGGTCGGGATTCACGTCCAGAATGGTTTTCAGAAGCTGCTGCTGCCGGGTGAGACTTTTTTCCGCCTCCTCCAGCTCCTGAATATGGCCGTCCAGGGTCATAGCCATGACCTCAAAGGATTCGGCCAGACTCTGAATCTCGTCCCCGGCATTGAGCTGGTAAATGAGACACTCCCGGCAGGCGGCCTGCTTCTCTTCATAACTGCCGTCCCGGCATTCAGGGCAGAGGACCCCCGGCAAATTCCAGCAGCGCCGCCGGGTATCGCCGTAAGCCGGGCATTCCTCCTTGTGGCAATCCCTGATTTCCCAACAGTTGCGCTCCAGCCGGGGACTGATATGCAGGGCCAGATTGCCCTTGATCATCTCCTCCGCCGACTGGCGCAGGACATTGAGACGGCGGGTCACGGTGCTGGCAAACAGGGTGCCCAGACCCACGGCCACCAGGGCCACCCCCGCGCTGACCGCGAAGATGGTTAACAACAATCTATGCACCGCGGCCTCGGCCTTGGCCCGGGAGAGTCCCACCCGCACGGTGCCCAATCTATTCTCCCCCGCCATGACCGGCAGGGCGAAATCATAGATCAATTCATTTTCCGCGTTCAGCAGTTGAATATGGGAAGACGCGCCCGGGGGGATCTGATTGGCGTCTTTGAGCATCGTGGGAAAGCCGCTTTTAAAATTGTGGGACAAGACCTGGCCCCGGATGTCCTGGATAAAGGTATAGACGATGTCGTCACTGGAGGCCACCACTTCATCCACCATGTTTTTCAGACGCAAGAAATCCAAAGCCAGGATGGAATTCGTGGCCCGGGGAGCCAGACTCTGGGCCAGGCTCATGCCCCGCTTTTTTATTTCCCCGGACATGGCCGTCGCCGCCACCCGGCTGACCAGAAAGGCCAAGAGGACGCCGAAGACCAAAATAACGGCCACAATGCCCAAGTTGATCTTGGTGCGGAAGGATAGTTTATTGAATAATTGCATAGTCATCGCCTTACACCTATACCGGTTGCCGAAAGTTTTTTCCGCCCCCCCTCACCCTGACCCTCTCCCCCCGCCGGGGGGAGAGGGAATAAGAGGAAAGAACTTTTGGCAAATGCTATAAGACCTTGCGCCTTGGCCCTTTTGCGTCTTTACACGCGGCATTGTCCCTTTAATCCCGGCTTTCCACGGAGGCGGCCAGGCGCCGGACGGCTTCATAATCCGCATCGCTGGCCGGCACTACCCCGGTGAACCCGGCCTTTTCCAGAATTTTCCGCTGTTCCGGAATTTTCATATCCAGGGCCAAGAGGGCCTTTTTGATCTTGGCCAGGATGTCCGGGTCGAGACCCCGGCGGGCCGCGTAAACCCAACCGGGATACCAGCGGGAGTGAGCCAGGATGCGAATCTGTTTCAAGTCGATTTTATTGGCCAAAATAGGCAAGGTGCGCTCCCGGATCAGGCCCACGTCATATTTGCCCGAATAGACCCCCATCACCACTTTTTCCTGCTTGCCCCCCGGCCCCGGTGCAAAGGCTATTTCCAGGAAATCCTTTTTGCGCAAGCCTTGTTCCAGAATCCAGTCCCAGGGGTAGAGGTAACCGCCGGCAGAGTAAGCGTCCACGGCAATCAGCCGTTTGCCCTTGAGATCGGCAGGGGTTTTGATCCGGTGATTATCGGCCCGGCAAATTACTTGACCCCGGAAATTGATCTCGCCCTTTCCTTCCACAATCCTGGCAAAGGCCCGGGCCCCGTAGCGACGGGCAATCTGCACGTACGCGTAGGGATTGCTGAAGGAAATATCGATTTCCCCCCGCCCCACCATGTTTATATGCTCATCGAAGGTATCCGGAAAAACCTGGCGGATGGTCAGGCCGGTGGCCCGGGAGAGGTACTCCACCAACAGGTGATGGCGCTTGTAGGAAACATTGTGGGAGTACTGGGGGAGATAAGCATAGGTGAGAGCGGCCGGGGGCTTGATGACAGTAATCTCCTCCCGGTTGCTCAAGTCGATCTTTTTCACCGGCTCATCATCGCCGCAGCCGGCAATAAGCAGGCAGGTAACCGCCATACAGACGAAAAAACACCAACGAGCCATTTTTGTCTCTAAAATCATGGTCTTTAATCCGGACCCCCCAATAGGCTTCAAGCCCGGGCAACGAGTTCAAGGTTCAAAGTTGAGGCCTCTGCGAAAGTCTCATGTGGAACAGCCGCCCTCGGCTGTTCACCCATCATTTAGTAGCAGGCGAGGGCGCCTGCTCCACATTTTGATTAATAAAACAGCAAATGAGACTTATGAGACTTTCGCAGAGGTCTCAAGTTCAAAGTTAATACGGGGGCGAGCACCATATAGATATTTTCTTTTCTTGTTTTTAGGCACCGGGTTCAAAACCAAAATACGGAAATTTTCCTAAACGTTGAACCTCGAACCTTGAACTTTGAACTAAGAAGTAACGACAATATCTTCCACGTTTATATTATGATTTTTCAGCCACTTCCACAAAGTTACCCGGCTGACCCCCAGAATCTGGGCGGCTTCCGCCTTTTTCCCTCCGGCCGCATTGATAGCCCGGCACAGTTCCTCCCGGTCGGGAGTTTTGTCAGGGGCAGGCTTCCGGGAGTGGTTCCGGACCGGGACCGGGGTCTGCCCCCGGAATTGGGCCGGCAGATGCTCCGGCAGGATATTTCCCTCCTGGCAGAGCACGAAAGCATACTCCACGGCATTGATCAACTCCCGGACGTTGCCGGGCCAGTCGTAGCCGAGCAATCTCTCCAGGGCGGCGGGGCTGAGGCCGGTTATGGGTCTGCGGGTCTTCAACCTGGCCCGTTCGATAAAAGCCTCGGCCAGCAAAGGGATGTCCTCCCGCCGCTCCCGTAAAGGCGGAAGGGCAATGGGGATGACATTGATCCGGTAAAACAGGTCCTCCCGGAAACGCCCCTGGTCCATCAACTGGTACAGATCCTTATTGGTGGCGGTGATTACCCGCACGTCCAGGGGGATGGGCTTCTGGTCCCCCACCTTTTCAATGACTTTCTCCTGCAAGACCCGGAGCAGCTTGGCCTGGGTGGAAAGGGGCATATCCCCCACCTCGTCCAGGAAGATATCGCCGCCGTGCGCCGCCTCAAAGCGCCCCACCCGGCTCCGGTCCGCGCCGGTAAAGGCCCCTTTCACGTGGCCGAAAAGCTCGCTCTCCAGCAGCGATTCATGGATGGCGGCGCTGTTCACCTTGATGAAAGGCCCCTGGCTCCGGGGACCCAGGCGGTGGATGGCCCCGGCCACCAGTTCTTTGCCGGTGCCGGACTCCCCGGAAATAATCACCGGCGCTTCCGACTGGGCCGCGCTGGAAATCAGGGAGAAAAGCTGCAACATGGCCGGCGACTTCCCCAGAATCCCCTGAAACCCATCTTCCCGGCTGAGTTCCCGGCGCAGGCGGGAAATAACCCTTTCTTTGGCCACCACCTCGCTGATGTCGGTGAGGGTCTCCACCCCTCCCAGGATCTTCCCGGCATCATCCCGGATAAGAGCGGCATTCTTCAAAACGTGTACCAAACTTCCATCTTTTTTGGCCAAAACGCACTTGCCCCGGCGGATGCACCCTAGTTGGAACAGTTCACACTGCTTGCCGGCACCGCTGCTCAGGCCGTGATAACAGGCGTCGGTCTTGATCAGGGCGCAGGGCTGGCCCAGGAGTTCTTCCCGGTGGTAGCCGGTGATTTCCTCCAGGGCCTGGTTCACCGAGAGGATAATTCCCTGGGGATTGACCACCACCACTCCCTCCATCATGGTGTCGATCACTTTTTCCCAGAATTTGTCGTAGCCGTGCTGAAACATTCTCGGGCCGCCGCTGCTTTCGTTTTTCCTGAATTGTTAATTTAACGTTAGCGTTAACTTAGGAGTAAGTTAACTTAACATTTTCCCGGCGTCAAGCCCTTTATCCCGCTAACTGGAAAATTGCCGTAAAATCAGGTCAATATCCAAAATTGAACTCCAGGCCCGGACGGGCATATATCTTGCTTTTTGTAATTTACGGAGAATAGGATCCCGGGGGATAACCTGTGAGTCCCAAAACGCACTGGGGGAGGAGAACTCCGAAGGGTATGGGCCCAACTCCCAATAACCGCAATACCGGGGGCATTTTTCAAAATGATGTTTAACAACCGGGGGGTGACCCCCTAAAAAACTCCGGGAGGAGACATATGTTCAAGAAAATTCTGGTTCCCCTGGATGGTTCGGATCTGGCTGCCAAGATCCTGCCTTATGTCGTCGATCTGGCCAAGCTCCATGATTCCCAGGTAACTTTATTGTACGTGTACTATGCCGGGGAGAGCGAAACCTTCCCGGATTGGATTGAGAAGGCCTTGGAAACGGAAAAGACTAGATGCGAACTGCTCCTGGCCCGGGCCGCGGAAGATCTGGAGTCCCAGGGCTTAAAAGGGGTCAAGGTCGAGTGCCTGGAAGGCTCCCCGGCCCGGGAGATCATCAACTTCGCCAAAGAGAACGATATGGACCTCATTGCCATGTCCACCCACGGTAAAGGAGAAGTGGCCTGGGTTCTGGGCAGCGTCGCCGAAAAAGTGGTATCCCACGCCACCGTGCCGGTGCTGCTGTTCCGGGTGATGGTCCCCAAGCCCTTGCTGACCAAGGAAGACCATTTCCTGGAAGTCATGGAGCGGGGCATCCCTTGAGGTTGAGGGTCCCAGAATAAAATTTGGTTCCGAGCACTATTACCTTCATTTATCTGACTAGGAGGTTTTGATGAGAAAGATTGGTCTAACAATTTTAATGGTACTCGCAGTCTTGGGATTGACCGCCGGGTTGCTCCTGGCCCAGAGTTCCACTCCTGGTAAGGCCCCGGCGGCCGCAGCCGCCAAACCCGCGGCTTCCCAACCCGCCGCGGCCCCGGCCGGGGCGAACATGAGCAAACTTGCGCAGGCCATTGCCAAGACCCCCCAGGGCACCGGCAAAGGCCAGATCAATCCCGCCGCGCCCCAGGGCTTTATGGGCATCCCCGGCGCGCCGACACCTTTCTGGTTCTTCGGCATCCTTTGGGGTATTTGGGTGGGCTGGATCTTCTCCACCGTGGGCGCCTTCGGCGGCATCATGGCCGGGGTGGGCCACATCAGCGTCTTCGGCCTGGGCGATTACGCCGCCAGTTTCCGGAAAACCAGCCCGGTCATGAACAAGCTGGTCACCGACTCCATCCGCACCTCCAACCAATATCTGGTGGGGCTGTCGGCTTTGATGTCCTCCGTCACCTATTACCGCATGGGCCGTCTGGTCCTGCCTTTGGGGATTGCCCTGGCCATCGGCGGCATCGCCGGCGCCTATCTGATCCCAGCCCTCACCGCCGGCAAGATCAGCCTGAGGTCGTACGTGGGCTATTTCGGTCTCGTCGTCTTTGTTATCGGCGGCTTCCTCTACTATGGCACCACCAGCAAGGGACAGGAATCGAATAAAAAGGCCAAGGCGGCGGCCAAGGCCTTTCAAGAGGCCATGAAAAAAGGCGTAACCGGAGCGGAAGCCCAGTCCCAGGGAGTAAAGGTGAAATCCTGGGGCCTCACCCGGATAGACTTCACCTTCTATGGGGTGGAATTCCACTTCAACCCCATCTGGCCGCTGGTGGGCGGTTTCTTCATCGCTGCTCTCTCTGCGTTTTTGGGCATCGGCGGTGGCTTCCTCTATGTGCCCTTTTTAACCAACATGGTTGGCCTGCCCATGTACGTGGTGGCGGGCACCTCGGCCCTGGCGGTGTTCATCAGCATGATCACCTCCATCTTCACCTTCATGTTTATCAAGGGTACGCCTGTTGATTTTCTGTTCATCGGTGCGGAACTGATTGGCATCGCCACCGGCTCCGTCATCGGGCCCATGACCTCCAAGTACATCCCGGATATCTGGTTGAAGCGGTTATTCGTCATCCTGGCGATTTATGTAGGCATCAAGTACACCAGCAAGGGATTTCTGGGCTATTCGATAATTCCGTAATAGCCTGTCATTAACCATATAGCCCTTGGGGCCGGTCTTACTATCGGCCCCACAGGTGAGATTCATGGAAATTCATTCGATATGCTTTGGTTCGCCATCATGGGATTTGCTGAAGTATCAGTTTTTCCAGGATCATAATAACCTCCTCTAACCTTCTAACCCCGGCGGGGCGGGTCTTAGCCCGGCCCCGCCGGCTACCAGGTGCAGCTAATGGAAATGCATCCCTTCTATCAGGTTCTGGATCCTTACCTGATCTGGTTCTACCGGCTCACCGGCCACGCCGGGACAAACTTTGTCATCGGCACCCTGGTCCTGGCGGTCCTCTGCCTGATCATCGGGGAAGCCACCATCTCCCTGACCTCCCGGTTTCTCAGTAAGCGTCTGGGGGAGAAAACGGCTGAGGCCCATAAGTACCAAAACCTGTCCATAGACGCCTTAAAAGCCGGGAACAAGGAAGCCTATCGCGCCGCCAACAAGCTGGCCAACGAGGCCTTCGGCCATACGTTTTTCCAGCAGGCCGCGCTGTCGGCCGCGTTTCTCTGGCCGGTCTTCTTCGCCCTGGCCTGGATGCAGTACCGTTTCCTGGACCTGGAGTTTCCTTTGCCTGTCATCGGCTGGTCCCTGGGTTATATCGGCATCTTCGTCCTGCTGTATGTCCCGGCGCTCATCCTCTTCAAACGGGTAAAGCGAAATCTGCCTTTCTACCGGCGCCCCCGGCGTCTCGAGGATATTCCCCGGCTATCGGAACCAACCGCGGATAACCTTCCCGGTCTGGCGGAGCCGGCGCCACCAAACGGAAAATGATGCCTTGACTAACTTATAAATAAATTTAGGAGAACTAGCATGGGACTGAAAGAAACTATGGCCGGCATCGCCGCCAAAGGCAGAGCCGGGCTGACTTATACGGACGTCTCGGACACTTACATTTACTATATCCGCCTGGACTTCGATCCGGTGGGGATCAAATTCTGCGCCGACGAGGCCGAAATCGCCAAGTACAAAGTCAATGCCAAAGCCAAGGCCAAACTCACCTACTGCCAACATCTGGCCATGGCCCGGGGCGGACGCAAGGCCATGTTTATGCCCGCGCACCAGTTGTTGTGTGAAAACGCCGAGCCGGTATTCGGCTTCCGGGAGTTGGACAAGGAAAAAGACACCAAACGGCACATGAAATACCTGCGGGATGAAAAGCTGGCCTGGGAAGCCCCCCAGGGCAAGGCCAAGCTGCCCATGGGGAGCTGCTACGGCATCTATACCGCGCCCCTGGATATGTTCGACGAATCGGGCATCGATCCGGATATCGTCTTTTTTATGCTGCTGCCGTATCAGGCTTACCACATCCTCAACGACTACATGGCCGCCACCGGCGTCAGCAGTCTCACCTTTAAGCACACGCCCAATTCCGCGGTCTGCTCCGGTTCGGTCTACGCCTTTAACAACAATTCGGCCAATATGACCACCATGTGCGCCGGCAGCAAGACCTCCGGGAAAAGCGACATGTCCATGATGAATCTCTTTATCCCCGGCACCCAGATCAAAGACAGCGCCGCCCAATTGTTGAAGCGCGTCACCGAGATGGGCGGTCCTTCCGTCCTGGGCAAAGGCGGCGAACCCTGGCCGGGCATGGATGTCTGCAAGGGTTGCCCCCTGTTCAAATACGAGGCGGTGTAATCCAAGTCCCCTCAGCAGGAAGGGACCATATCAAGGCGGCCGCATCCCGAGAGGTGCGGCCGCCTTTTTTGTCTGGCTCCGGGCTCAACCCCTGGCCTCGTCGAGATCGCAGAAGGCCGCGGGCACCAAAAACCTCGGTTAAACCTTTGAGGTTCACCGGGATTTTGATAAATTAAAAAAATTATGTCTAGTCGCACCTCCACCGGAAAAACCTCGGCGGTCAAGGCCCTGCTATTCCTCCTGCTGGTGCTGGGGGCGGTCATCACCGTGCGTGTCTTTAACCTGCACCACTTCCTGGAAAAGGAATGGCTGCGCCAGTACGTGGCCGGTTACGGCGTCTGGGGGCCGATAATCTACCTGATCATCTGGACCGTGGCTCCCCCCTTGTTTCTCCCCGGCTTACCCATCACCCTCGCCGGCGGCGTTTTGTTCGGCCCTGTTTGGGGGGTGGTCTATGTGGCCTTCGGGGCCACCGCCGGGGCCACCGTGGCCTTCCTGGTGGCCCGCTATCTGGCCCGTGACTGGGTCGCCGGCAAACTACAGGGCACCAGATTGGCGACCCTGGATGACAAAGTAGCCCGGGAAGGCTGGGAGATCGTGGCCTTCACCCGCCTCGTCCCCATCTTCCCCTTTTTTCTGATCAACTATGCCTTCGGCCTGACCCGTATCAGCCTGACGCCCTACGTCCTGGCCACTTTTTTCGGTATGTTGCCGTTGACCGTGGCCTATGTCTATTTCTCCGCCAACGTCCTGGACCTATTTCAGGGCAAGTTCTCCAAGGAATTGTTCATCGGCGTCCTTTTGCTGTGCCTGGTCTCTTTGATCCCGTTTATTTATAAGAAGATCAAGAACAGGAAAGGGGAATCAATCGAACTCTAGCAGCTGCCGTAAAACTCTGGTCCTGGGGTAGCCGCAGGCTTTAGCCTGCGTTCTTTTTGCTGACGGTGCCCTTAACGCAGGCTAAAGCCTGCGGCTACCTAAGAATAAAGCAATTTGACGCCAAAGCCGCTGCCTGACCCTATGTCTGACGCCGCCTCAAAAACTGTGGACCCTTACGCCGCGAAAATCCTGGCCAGCTGCATCGGCGAAGAACTCCCCCCCTGCCAGGCCGCCTGTCCCTTAGACATTCGGGTCCGGGAAAAGATGCGCCTGCTGCAAGCCGGTGAGGTGGCCGGGGCCCTGGAGGTGGTCCTGGAGCGCTGCCCCTTCCCCGGCATCCTGGGCCGCATCTGCTCCCACCCCTGCGAGACCGCCTGCACCCGGGGCCAGGTGGAGGCCCCCATCGCCATTGCCGGGCTCAAACGATACCTGGCCGATCTGGACCCGGAAGCCCTGCCTCCGGCAGCCCCCGGCCCGGAGCGCGGCGAGGCGGTGGCGGTGGTGGGGGGCGGTCCCGGGGGGCTGATGGCCGCGTATGAGTTGCAGCGGCTGGGCTATTCTGTCACCCTCTTCGAGGCCGAAAGCGCCCTGGGCGGGGCGCTGCGCCTTTACATTCCCGCTTTTCGCCTGCCCCGGGAGGTCTTGGACCGGGAAGCAGGCCTGGTGGAAAAAATGGGCGTCACTGTGCGTCTCAAGACCCGCCTGGGCCGGGATGTGCACCTGGAAGAACTACGCCGGGATTTCGCCGCGGTTTTCCTGGCCCTGGGAGCCCATAAAAGCCTGCCCTTACAAATCCCAGGGGAAGACTTGACCGGCGTCATCGACGGCCTCAGTTTTCTTCGGGCCTTTAACTCCGGCCAACCCTTGGAGACCGGTCCCCGGGTGGCGGTCATCGGCGGCGGCCGCACCGCTCTGGACGCGGCCCGGGCCGCGTGGCGCAGGGGCGCTGAAGAGGTTCACCTCATCTTCAGCCAGACTGAAGGCCTCCTGACCGCTCGGCCCTCCGAGGTGGCAGATGCCCGGTTGGAAGGGGTGCAGTTTCACTTCCTCACTTCACCCGGGCGCATCCTGGGAGAAGGCCGGGTCCAGGGGCTGCTGCTGCAAAAAATGGCATCGGGGGAGTCAGAGGCCGATGGTTGCCTCTGCCCGGTGGCGGTGCCCGAGTCGCAGTTCAGTCTGGAGGTGGAGACGGTAATTTCCGCGTGGCAGCGAACCGCGGACTTCGCCTTTTTCGGACCCGGCCTGGCCTTTGACACCGCCACTATCAACCGCCTGGAAACCGATCCCGTTACGCTCCAAACCAAAATCCCCGGGGTTTTTGCCGGGGGCGACCTGGTCACCGGTCCCGCGACCGCAGTGGCAGCCTTTGCCGCGGGCCGCCGGGGGGCCCTGGCCATCCACGCTCATCTGCAAAAAGAGCCCCTGCCCGCGGACCTGCCGCCTTTAACCAGCCGCACCACCAGGCTCATCGTCAATACCAACGGAGTCTCTCCAGCAGCCGGGCAGACCATGCCCGCTCTTTCCCTGGAGGAAAGAGCGGCCCACCCCCAGGCCGAAGTGGCGCTGGGGTTTTCTCCGGCCGCGGCCCAGGCCGAGGCGGCTCGCTGCTTAAGTTGCGTCTGTTCCCAGTGCGTTACCAACTGCACCTTTTTGCAGCAATATGTGCAGGATTTTCCTTCTACCGAAAAAGGGCTCGTCCGCCTCCTGGAGTCCCGGGGGGAAGAGGAGCCTCTGATTTCTTACTCCTGCCATTATTGCGGCCTCTGCCAAACCGTCTGCCCTAAAGCCCTGCATGTTGGCCAGGTCTGCCTGGACTACCGCCGCCGTCTGGTGGCCCAGGGCCGGGGTCCGCTCCCCCAGCATAAAGGGGTGCAGAACTACGTCAAATGGGGCACTCACCCCATATTTACCCTGACCCGGCCGGACCCGGCCACGGGCAAGGCCAAACAGGTCTTCTTTCCCGGCTGTTCCCTGCCGGGCTACCACCCCCACCTAGTCAAGGCCGCGTACAGCTATCTCCGGGAGCGGCTGCCCCATACGGGCATCATCCTCAACTGCTGCGGCGCGCCCAGTATGATGCTGGGGGAGGAAGAGGTCCAGGAACGGGTGGCTGCCGGAGTGACCGCGGAATTCGCCAAACTGGGGGCCCAGGAACTCATCGCTGCCTGCCTCCACTGTGTCAACACCCTCAATACCTATTGCCCGGAGATCAAGACCCGCTCCCTCTACGAAGTGATGCTGGAGCACGGGCTGCCGGAAGCCGCCCAGGCATCAGCCACCGGGGTCTTTCACGTCCACGAGCCCTGCGGCGCCCGCCACTTGCCGGTAGTACAGGATGCGGTGCGGGAGCTGGTCACCGCCGCGGGGCACCACCTGGAGGAATTGCCCCACAACCGGAAACGCACCATCTGCTGCGGCGCCGGGGGCCTGGTGCCCGCGGTGGACACCCCCCTGGCGAAAAAAATGACCGCCTTCCTCCTCTCCGAAGCCACCCAGGACCTGATAGTCTACTGCGCCACCTGCCGGGCCAAGTTCGTCAACGCCGGACACGACTCCCTCCACCTGCTGGAACTCCTCTTCAACCCCGGCTGGCCCCGGGCCAAAACCGCTAAGCCCCATAGCCCCTCCAAACGCTGGTGGAGCCGCTGGCGCCTGAAACGCTGGTTCCAGGGGCTTTGAAATGAGCAGTGAGCGGTAAGTGGCAGTTATCTCGTTCCCAAGCCATGCGTTGGGAGCGCCATACACGCCAAGTTTAACTTGGCGAGTACCTTCCGTTCCCAAGAACAACTTGGGAACGAGGTGAAAAAACGCTGGTTCCAGGGGCTTTGGAAGTGAGTGATGTTCAACTTATTTCCCTAATGGTCGATAGTTAAACTTAAAAGGAGGTTGCCGATGATCGAGGTGTTGCCCGAAAGCCAAGGCAAGGTCATGGGAATCAAGGCCAGCGGCAAAGTCACCGCCCAAGACTATGAAGAGGTTTTAATCCCGCGCCTGGAGGCCGTGCTCAAGGATCATGGCTCAGTATGCTTTCTTTACCTGCTGGGCGAGGACTTCCAGGGTTTTGAACTGGGGGCCATGTGGGACGACGCCAAGGCCGGTCTCAAGCACCGCCAGGCGTTCGAGAAGGTGGCCCTGGTGGGTGCAGCCCGGTGGATGGAGGTGGGCATGAAACTCTTCGCCCCCTTGATGAAGGGCGAACTGAAAAATTTCCCCCGGGAAGAGCTGCCGGCGGCCTGGGAGTGGCTGAAGTCCTGACGCCGGCCGTCAGCTCCTGGCTATTTCCGGACAAAAATGGGCGGACCCGGAAGTCCGCCCCGATACCGGTTAATCAGTTCCAGGGGGAGGGCCACCGGGGCTCACGGCTCCGGCCCTCCCGCCATCCGTAATTATCTAATGGCCACCCGGGAAAAAGGTGTAGCTGATCCACACCAGGAATCCCAGGGACACCACGCCGATGATGATGCTCCAGGAGATGAGCTTCTTCTCCACGGGCAGCAGTTCTTCATACTCCATCTTCTGGAGTTCGTCGATTAACTTATGTTCTTCCACCGGCTCCACCTCCGGTGCTTCTTCGGGCGGCAATTTAGTTTCTTCAGCCATAATGACCTCCTTTCACGGTCAGCCCGTGATGATGGGCGGATGGACCCCATGGAAGAAGATCCACGAAATCAGCAACCCTACCCAGATAATGAAGCCGAAGAGGCACAGGACATAAACCGCAGCCAGCCTGCCGATGCCTTCTTCCCAGAGCTTCTTGAAGTTGGACACCACGCCGATGGTGAAGAAGGTCAAGACGAAAAACATGACGCGGAAGATGTTGCTCTCCCCGGTGGCGACCTTGGCGGTCTTGAGCGCGGCCGGAGACGCCAGGCAGATTAACAGCATCAGTACGAAGGTGATGACGTAGCCGATGACAAACTTGGGGAACCGTTCCCAGATTTCGCCGGCCTGGATGCGTCCGCCCGTGCATTCGATCTTGGAGCACCAGATAACGGCTAAAATGAAGGCCCAAACCCCGATGAAGATGTCGATGAAAACCTTCACCGTGGTAGAAGTCATCAGCATCCAGCCTGCCTTGTAATTCACCCCCTGGGCTGCCAAGGCCTTGGCTCTTATCAGCGAATCCACGATGGCGCCGGAGGCCACCGCCGCGCCGTCGGTTTTAACGGCCAACCCCATCCAGGCTCCGGCCACCATGGGCTCTGTCCACAGGAAAATCTGGGCCAGGAACGGCAATATTAATAATTCCACCACCGCGAAGATGACCACCAGGGAAGAAACCACGATGGGCACCACGGGCCTGGCCCGGATGGCGCCGGCCAAGGAGCGCCTGGTCAGCCGCTTCACCCGCAACTACGCGGCCGATCTCCT